>JAUXOE010000287.1 GCA_030682415.1 Parvibaculum sp. | reverse complement strand
ACATGCGCCCGTGCGCCCCGGCCCGCAGGCGCTGGCCACCGCGCAGGACCGGCTGACCGAAAAGAATTTCCTTGCCGCGCAGGGCATCGCGACCGCGCCCTTCGCCGATGTGGCGTCAGCCGCCGATCTCGACGCGGCGCTCGAACGGATCGGCACGCCCGCCATCCTGAAGACGCGGCGCTTCGGCTATGACGGAAAGGGCCAGGCGAAAATCGGCCGCGCCGAAGAGGCGGCCGCCGCCTGGGATGCCATCGGCGGCGCGGCCGCGATCCTCGAGGGCTTTGTCGATTTCGAGCGCGAGATTTCGGTGATCGTGGCGCGCGGGGCGGACGGCGCGGTCGCGGCCTACGACCCGGTCGAAAATATTCACGCCCATCACATTCTCGACCGGACATATGCGCCCGCCGCGCTGACGCCGGCGCTTGATGCCGCGGCCCGCGCCATTGCCGGAAAGATCGTCGCCGAACTCGACTATGTGGGCGTGATGGGCGTCGAGATGTTTGTCGGCCGCGACGGCCGGCTGCTCGTCAACGAGATCGCGCCGCGCGTCCACAATTCCGGCCACTGGACCATGGATGCCTGCGCGGTGAGCCAGTTCGAGCAGCATATCCGCGCCATTTGCGGCTGGCCGCTCGGGCACCCCGACCGCCATGCGGACGCCGTGATGACCAACCTGATCGGCGACGCGGCCGGCCAATGGGCCGTCCTTGCCGCCGAACCAGGCGCCAAGCTTCATCTCTATGGCAAGGCGCAAGCCCGGGCCGGCCGCAAGATGGGCCATGTCAACCGGCTCTTTCCGCTCGGAAAACGTCCGCCGGTTACCTCCCGTTAACGCCCCTGCGTTCAGGCTGGCAGCGGGACGAAACGCCGGCGCGATGCCGCAAGAGGCAGGCGCCGGAAGGGAGCGGGCACCATGGATCTCGCCAGCACGGAGATCGACGCCGGCAGCGACGCGGCAACGCGGCGCCTCATGGACGCGTTTGCGCCGAGCCCCGGCCGCCGGACGGCAACGCCCGTATTCGAGCCTCAGGCCCTTACCGACTTCTACCTCTATTGGTCGGCGCTGGCGCGTTCCGGCGGCGCCCCCGCCGCCGCCGATTTCGATCCGCTGGCGCTGACGCAATGGCTGCCGGATGTGACGATCATGGGTCTCAACAGCCCCGACGACATTCGCTTCCGCCTGGTCGGCACCCGCGTCGCCGAACGCATGACGCATGACCCGACCGGCACCAACATGCTCGACCTGCTGGCGCCGGTGACGCGCACCCAGGTATGCCGCGACATGCACGAAATCGCCGCGCGGCCCTGCGGCTATCATGCCCGCTACATGAACGTCTACGGCTCGGGCCGCGTGTCGCATGTGCAGAGCCTCTATCTGCCGCTGCAGCCGCCGCCGGGCCAGCCGCCGCGCCTGATCGCCGTTCACGCACCGGAAGAAGCACTGGAATATCAGCAACCCGCCGACCGTTCGGTCTGCGCCACCTCGATCGACGCAATCGTCTGGATCGATACCGGCAGCGGCACGCCCTGAGCTATTCCCGGTAGCGCAGACGTCCGAGCAGCGCAAAGGGATCGGGCAGTTTTTCAACCATGCCGAGAACCGAGGCCTTGGCCTTCTCGAAACGCATCACGTCTTCGATGCGGGCGTCGAGAAAGGCCCAGGTGTCGGCGAAACCGTCCGAATGATCGGACAGCCAGCGCAGCGTGACCGCCGAATAGACGCCGGCCAGTGTTGCCCGCTTGGTATAGAAATTGAAATCGGTGGAAGTGTCGCCGGCGGCACGCCAGATCGCATCGACCGTGCGGTAGAGCGCGCGGGGACCATGCGTGCCGGATGTCGGTAGCGCCAGCATGGTGATCGCGCGGCGCAGCGCCTCGCGATGCGGCACATCGGCCTCGATGCGGGCGCGCACGGCGCGCGTGATACGCTGGCGGACTTTCATCGCCGCGAGATCTTCTGTCGCCAGCGCTTCTTCCATGCGCCGGTCGCCATCGGCCAGGAAATAGTCGACAAGATCGAGCGTGCCGCCCGGAAAGGCCAGCCGCATCTCGTTGTGAGCGATGCCGGCTGCCGCCGCCGCTTCGCGCATCAGCCGCGGCGTCCAGCCATCGAAAGCGACATGCGGCAAGGCGGCCGCCAGCAGCTTCGCCCGCGCCGCTTGCACATGGCTTGCCCGGCCGGCGCGCGTGCCGGGACGGGCTGTGGTCTTATCGGCCATCGGTCGCTTCCTTGTCTTCCGCTTCCGCCGCTTCGATCTGCGCGGCAAGCATGGCACGGGCCTCGCTTTCGAAAATCAGTTCGCCGAGATCGTCCATCCGCTGCGGATAGAGAATGCCGTCGAGATGATCGCATTCATGCTGCACGACGCGGGCATGAAAGCCGCGCGCCCGGCGCTCGATCGCCTCGCCCTCGGGCGTCACGCCACGATAGCGGATATCGGTCGCGCGCCGAACCGCGCCCCTGAGACCCGGCACCGAAAGGCAGCCCTCCCAGCCTTTTTCGGTTTCGTCCGTCAGGATTTCGATTTCGGGATTGATGAGGACGGTGAGCGGCGCCGTGTGATCGAAAATCTCGGCCTCGTCGACCGCCTCGCCGGCCCGCTCGGCCGGGGCCTGGAAAATGACGATCCGCCAGGGCTCATAGACCTGGGGGGCGGCCAGCCCGGCACCATTGGCATCTATCATCGTCTCGATCATGTCGCGCACCAGCGCCTTGACCGCCGGCGCGGTGGGATCGGGGACGGGACGGGCGATGCCTCGAAGCACCGGATGCCCCATGCGGGCGATTTTGCGTATGGCCATATCGGCAATATGAGGCCGTGGACCGGCGGCGGCAACGGGGCGGAATGCCTCGCTTTTCAGGGGTCGCCGGGTGGGGACGCAGTGGACAAAACCCTCATCCTTTGCTAGACAGGCGGCACTCTTGCGGGGGGCGCTGTCCCGTCCGCACTTAACCCATTGAAACTAGACAGGTTTTTCTCGTGCAGGTACTCGTTCGCGACAACAATGTCGATCAGGCCATGAAGGCCCTGAAGAAGAAGCTTCAGCGTGAAGGCGTGTTCCGCGAAATGAAGCTCCGCAACTTCTACGAGAAGCCCTCCGAGAAGCGCGCCCGCGAAAAGGCCGAAGCCATCCGCCGCGCCCGCAAGCTGGCCCGCAAGCGCGCCCAGCGCGAAAGCGGCGTCCCGGCCCCCGTCGTCGTCAAGAAATAAGTCCGGTCTTTCAGAGACCGACAGCAACGCCTCCGGTTTCCGGGGGCGTTTTTGCTTTTGGGGGGCCTAGAGAGCCTCGTCCGGCGTCTGCGCGTTGCGCGCGCCATCCCATGTCCTGAGGCGGCCGGTGCGCTTGGCCCAGCGATAGGCGGACTTGCCCGCCGCGTTCTGGTGATACCACTGGGCATAGAGCATGGCGTTGAACTTCGGAATCCAGAAACGTGGCGGCGTCTCGGCGCGTGGTGCAGAGGGACCGAGCACAATATCCGCGGTAACGACACCGGCCCCCTCCTGATAACGGCGTCGTTGCAGCAGATTGCCTTCGCCGTCGATGATCTGTGTTTCGCCCATCAGTTGCGTTCGCATCGGCGCGGCAAGGCGCGAGCCCGGCAGCACCAGCAACCCGCCTTCGATGACACCCGCATGACCGGCATGCAGCAGCGGCGCACCGACCAGACCGGCAAAAATGCCGGGCGTCCGGGCCATCATGCGGCCATTGCCCTCGTGAAAGCGGCGCCAATAATCGCGCGGCCATTTCCAGCCGGGCTCGCTCCACCAATGGCTGCCGGTCATCAGAAGCCCCACCTTGCCGCGCAGCCGCTTGACCGTTTGCGTGCGCACGGTTTCCCAGCAGACCGCGGCGCCGACAGCTCCGAGCGCGGTTTGCATCAGCCCGGTATCGCGCCCGCCGACATAAAAGGCGTTTTCGACCATGGTCGGCAGATCCTTGTCATGGCGATGGACCGTGCCGTCAGGCTCGACGAAGACGTAGGTGTTGTAGACATCGCCGTCGCGCATTTCGAGATAGGAACCGCCGATATGGATGCGGTGGCGCCGGGCCTTGTCCTTCAGCATGTCGAGGGCGGGATTGTCCGGCGGCAGGGAGCAACCGAAGACGCGTTCGTCATAGATGATGCAGGTGGTGAAGAACTCCGGCAGCGCGACGAGCTCCGCACCCTGCTGGACCGCCGCGTCGACGAGACGGCTCGCATGCTCGATATTCCACGGAATGTCGGCGACGCGGGCCTCGACCTGGATGGCGGCGGCACGGACAGATTTCGGATTCGTCATGGCGGCACCCTTCAAGCCATGAACCAGGCATAGAGCAGCCAAGGATAAGCGACGCTCAGCAAACCGAAGGAGATCATCGTCGCGATATCGATGATCCGGTGTTTGATGTAGCCCTCCTTCGAAAAGGCATGGACCATGAAGAGCTGCGCATTGGTCCATGAGCCGACCACGAGCAGCCAGCCCGCGACTTCCGGGATCGCCGGATGAACCGCCGCAATGGCGAATTGCAGCAGCGCCATCAGGATGTTGTCGATATGGCACTGGAGCACGCGCTTGGCATGCACCAAGGGGCCGAAGCGCTTGCGCGGGCCGTACATCGCCACCATCACCCAGCCAAGCGCGACGGCGAAGGTGATCTGGATCAGCCCCGAGGAAATCAGAATCGACTGCACCTGCGCCCCCTTTTGTCGAATTATTACGACTTGTTTGGGCGGCCGGACACGGCGGCAACCCTGATTTATTGACGATATATCTATCTCTGTTGACGCCGCACCCGTCAATATGGAAACTATCAGAAATTCTGTCGAAAAATTCAGACACCCATGGAACTTGAAAACAAATTGGCCGCTCTCGGCCTCACCGGCAAGCGGGCTCGCTTCTATCTGGCGGCGCTTGAACTTGGCGACGAGACGGTGACGGCGGTGGCGCAACAGGCCGGCATCGAACGAACGACCGCCTATGCGCTGTTCGAAAAGCTGCTGGAGGACGGGCTCGTCACGCAGGTCGAGCGCGGCGGGCGCACCCATGTGGTGGCCGAAGACCCCGATGTGCTGGCGCGGAACCTGGCCGAAAAACAGCGCACGCTGGACGAAATCCTGCCAGATCTGCGCGCCATCCACGCCCGCACGCATGGCGCACCGCGCTTCCGCCTCTATGACGGCGCCGAGGGCGTGCGCACCGTGCTGCATGCCGTGCTTGCCGTGCCGCTGCCGGAGATCCTGGGCATCCTCTCGATGCGCGAGCTGCTTGCCGTGCCGGGCCCGAAGGTGCTCCGCCGCTTCATCGCCGAGCGGGTAAAGAGCGGAACGCGGCTTCGCGTCATCCGGGCGCAAAGCGAGGAGACACACCGCATCTGGCAGGGAGGCGAGGAGGAACTGCGCGAGGTGCGCTTCGCGCCGTCATCCGATGCCTTCCGCATCACGACGTTTATCTTCGGCAGCAAGGTGGCGCTGATCTCCTCGCGGCGGGAGAATTACGGCCTGATCGTCGACAGCGAGGAATTCGCGGGACTGCAGCGCGCCCTGTTCGAAACGATGTGGCAGACAAGCACTCCCGCCTGACGCTCACAGCCGCTTCGCCATCAGCCGTTCGTAGTCACGGTAGCCCGCTTCCGCATAGATGCGGCGCGCCCGGGCATTTCCTTCAAGCACATACAGTCTGATCTCGCCGATGCCGGCGGCTTTCGCCTGCGCTTCCGCCGCATCGAGCAGCGCCCGGCCGATACCCTGCCCGCGCGCAGCCTCGTCGACGCTGATATCCCAGATCATCGCATGGCGGCGGTGTTCCGGCCGCACGAAGGTGCCGGGATCCTCCTCGACGGCGAAACTCAGAAAACCGACGACATCGCCACCGCTTTCGGCAACCAGCGTCACACCGCCTTGGGCGGCGATCTCGCCGCTCACCCAGTCGAGATGGCTTTCGGCGGCCGAGGCATCGGCGCGGTTGTCTTCGATCGTCGTCTCGAATTCGTTGAGCACCCCCATGAGACGGATAAGCGCCTGCCGGTCCTCCGGCCGCGCCTCACGGATAGTCGGCTTCATCTCAGAACCGCTCCTCGCCCTGTTCGCGTACGGGATCGGGGAAGTCGCGATAAAGCGCGAACTGGATATCCGTCACCAGCGAATTGACGTTGAAATGTTCGGTTTCGACCGGATCGGCCCGCGTCGCCACCCAGTTGAATGCCGAATCGAGCTGGGTGAGATCCGTTACCTCGATCATGAAATGGAACTCGCCGAGATGCGCCGGTCCGAGCCCCAGCTTCTTGCGCGTCAGCCGCCAGCCCTCGATGACGCCCTCGCGCTCCAGAAGCTCCATATAGCCGGTGAAGGCCTCGACGAAATCGATATCCCGCACGCCGGGCTTCAGGTTGAACCAGCCGTGATAGATGTCCATGCCTCTCTCCCCCAAAGAAAACGGGCAGCGCGCATGTGAGCACTGCCCGCCCGTTTCGTCCAGAGAGCAATCTCAACCGCGCGCCAGCCCCTTCGCGGCATAGACCGAAAGCACCACCATCGTGAATTCGACGACGAGCGGCTGCACGATGCCTTCCGGCACGCCATCGACGACAATGCCGAGGATACGACCGAGAAAGGCGAGGCCGTAAAGCACCGCCGCACCGAGAATCCAGTGCGGCCGGCCGCCGAAAAGCGCGGCGACGGCGGCCACCGCGCTGGCAAGGAAGAACGCGCCGATATCGGCCCGTAGCGCATTGAGCCCAAGCGGCGACAGCGCGCCAAGACCGAGGTTCTCGCCCATTTCCGCGGGCGACATAATCACCATCGCGCCAACCGCCAGCGAAAACAGCCCCACCAGCGCGGCGGCGATGCGAGCAATCCAGATCATCAATCCCCCTACCTTTTAATTCCCGCCTCAATGAAAACGGGCGGCGCTCGTCATGAGAGCACCGCCCGCCGATTCCGTCCAGTATGGAGGCTCAGAGGCCCTTGACGATTTCCTCGACCATCTTCTTGGCATCGCCGAACAGCATCATCGTGTTGTCGCGGAAGAAGAGTTCGTTCTCGACGCCGGCATAGCCCGAGCCCATGCCGCGCTTGACGAAAAGAACCGTCTTGGCTTTTTCGACATCAAGCACCGGCATGCCGTAAATCGGGCTCTGCGGGTCGGTCTTGGCCGACGGGTTGGTGACATCGTTGGCGCCGATGACGAAGGCAACGTCGGCCTGGCTGAACTGGTTGTTGATGTCCTCGAGCTCGAAGACTTCGTCGTAAGGCACATTGGCCTCGGCCAGCAGCACGTTCATGTGGCCCGGCATGCGACCCGCCACGGGATGAATGGCATAGGAGACTTTCACGCCTTCGGCCTTCAGGATGTCGGCCATTTCGCGCAGCGTGTGCTGGGCCTGCGCCACCGCCATGCCGTAGCCCGGCACGATGATCACGGAACCGGCATTCTTCATGATGAAGGCCGCGTCGTCGGCCGAGCCCTGCTTGACGGGTCGCGTTTCGACGGCGCCGCTCGCGGCAGCGACGTCGCCGCCAAAGCCACCGAGGATGACGCTGAAGAAGGAGCGGTTCATCCCCTTGCACATGATGTAGGAGAGGATCGCGCCCGACGAGCCGACCAGCGCGCCGACGATGATCAGCGCGAGGTTGCCGAGCGTGAAGCCGATGCCTGCCGCCGCCCAACCCGAATATGAATTCAGCATCGACACGACGACGGGCATGTCGGCGCCGCCGATCGGAATGATGATCAGGAAGCCGATGACGAAAGCGAGCACCGTGATCAGCAGGAAGAGCTCGGTCGTCTGCCGCGACACGTCGGAAACGAGCCAGCCGATGCCGCCGACGATGGCGATGGCGATGGCCGCGTTGATGACGTGCCGTCCCGGCAGCATGATCGGCGCGCCCGACATATTGCCGTTGAGTTTGGCAAAGGCGATGATCGAGCCCGAAAAGGTGATTGCGCCGATGGCGGCACCGATGCCCATTTCGATCAAATTGGCGGCGTGGATCGCGTGATAGCTGCCGATGCCATAGGCCTCGGGCGCCAGAAACGCCGACCAGGCGACGAACACGGCGGCGAGGCCGACCAGAGAATGGAAGGCCGCAACAAGCTGCGGCATCTGCGTCATGGCGATGCGCCGCGCGATGACGGCGCCGATACCGCCACCGATGGCGACACCGACAAGGATCAACGTCCAGGTCAGCGTGTTCTGCGCCTGCAGCACCGTCAGCGTCGTGACGATCGCGATCGTCATGCCGATCATGCCGTAGGTATTGCCCTGGCGCGCCGTCTCGGGCGAGGAAAGACCGCGCAGTGCCAGAATGAAGAGCACCGCCGATACGACGTAGAGAAGGGCCGCTATGTTCGCTGACATGTCCGGGGTCCCCTCAGCGCTGCTTTTTCTTGTACATGGAGAGCATTCGCTGGGTGACCAGGAAGCCGCCGAAGATATTGACCGACGCCAGCACCACGGCGACAAAGCCAAAGCTTTTGGAGAGCCAGCCGCCCTCGCCGGCCTGCGTGACATCGAGCCCGACCGCGATCAGCGCGCCGACGATGATGACCGACGAAATGGCGTTGGTGACCGACATCAGCGGCGTATGCAGCGCCGGCGTGACGCTCCAGACGACGTAGTAGCCGACGAAAATCGCGAGCACGAAGATCGCAAGCCGGAAAATGAACGGATCGACTACGGCCGCTTCCATCAGTTGCCTCCCTCGCGAAGTGACGGATGCACAATCTGACCGTCCCTGGTCAGGCAGGTACCCGTAATGGTTTCGTCGTCCCAGTTGATCGCCAATGCCCTGGTTTCCTTGTCGATCATGGGTGTGATGAAGTTCAGGAGATTCTTTGCATAGAGCGACGAGGCATCGACCGCGAGCTGGCCGGCAACATTGAGATCGCCGATCAGCGTGACGCCATGCTTCGTCACGCGCTTTCCAGCTTCCGAGAGCGGGCAATTGCCACCGCGCTCGACCGCCAGATCGACGAGGATTGAGCCGGGCTTCATTGTCTTGACCATTTCCTCGCTGACAAGTTCCGGTGCCGGACGGCCCGGAATAAGGGCGGTGGTGATGACAATGTCCTGCTTCTTGATGTGCTCGGCGACAAGGGCGGCCTGGGCACGCTTGTAGTCGTCGGACATTTCCTTGGCATAGCCACCGGCGGCATCGCCGCTTTCTTCCGATTCGACCATCACGAAGGTGCCGCCAAGGCTTTCGACCTGTTCCTTGGTGGCCGAGCGCACGTCGGTTGCCGAGACGATGGCGCCGAGGCGCTTGGCGGTCGCGATCGCCTGCAGGCCGGCCACGCCGACGCCCATGATAAAGACGCGCGCCGGCGCGATGGTGCCGGCCGCCGTCATCATCATCGGCATGGCCCGGGTGAAGGCCGCCGCGGCGTTGATAACCGCCTTGTAGCCGGCCAGGTTCGACTGCGAGGACAAGACGTCCATCGACTGCGCGCGGCTGATGCGCGGCATCAACTCCATCGCGAAGGCATTGACGCCGGCCGCCGCATATTTCTGGAAACGCGCCTTGTCGTCGTAAGGGTTGAGAATCGCGGCGAGCATCGCCCCGCGCTTCATCATCCCCAATTCCTCGTCGGTGGGCGCGCGCACCTTGAAAACGATGTCGGCATCTTTCAGCGCCTCGGCAGCGCTCGCCGCAATATCCGCGCCGGCCTCGCGATAAAGCGCGTCGGAAATCGAAGCGCCGGCGCCGGCGCCCGCTTCGACCGTGACCTGAAGGCCGAGCGCCGTCAGCTTCTTCACCGTCTCGATCGACGCCGCCACGCGGGATTCGCCGTCGAGTCGTTCCTTCGGGATCGCAAGTTTCATGGAGTGTCGCCTGTTCCCCGAACAGCCCGGCCGATGCCGGCACCGCTCAAGTAATAATAAGAATTATTACAATATGATACGCTAGCGGACCATCTCACAAGCTGGAGTCGTGCGAGAAACCATCCGGATCGCGCGCAAACGCGTGGTCAGAGAAGGAAGAACGCCATCAGAATAAGGACAACGGCAATGGCGACGCTGCCCCATTTGCTCATCGCGATGAAGGCCTCATAGGTCGTGAGATGGGCTTTTACGTCCATCTCCTCGCTCCAGCCGTCCTGTGCCTTGTTCTCAGCCATGCTACCTCGCCCGGTTTCTGCTTCGCCCAAGCCCGTTTTGAGCGAGGCGGACTATAGCAAACGAACCGCCAGCGGCAAGCGCTCAGACCCCCGCCCCTTGCTCCCGAACGGGGTACCGGATGTGCAGATCCGAACGGCTATCCGGTGCGCTCTATTCGCCGAATGGCGATGGCACCGGACCGGCCGCCTTGCGCGAGGGCGCGGAATGGTCCCAGTCGGCCAGCAGCGCGCGCAGAGCCGCCACGAAAGCCAGCGGCTGGTCGAGCATCACATGATGCCGCGCCTGCGGGATCTCGATGACAGGCGCCGCACGGCCGAGCAGATTGAACATATATTCGCCGATCTCGGCCGGCAGCAGCGCCGAGAACTCGCCGCGCATGATGGCGATGCGGCAGCGCGTGGCGGCAAGCCGCGCGCCCATGTCGCCAATATTGAAGCGCTGCCAGATTGCCGGATCGAACTTCCAGGTCCAGCCATCACCACCTTCGGGATTGGCAACCGGCTTCAGCGAATGCCGCGCAATATAGTCGACGATATAGCGGTTCTCGCAAGGTTGCGGCGGCGCGAGGCGAAACCGGCCCATCGCTTCCTCGAGCGTCGGATAGATGCGGTGCGGCCTGAAAGCGCGGTCGGGCGGACCGCCCGGCCGGTCGGGCGGATTGACCGGGCTGTCGACGATGACGGTGCCGGCCAGCCTGTCGCCATAAAGCGCGCCGGTCAGGATGGTGATGAAACCGCCGAAGGAATGACCGACAATGATCGGCGGCTCTTCGCCGGCAAAGAACCCCGCATCCTCGCAAACCGCGATCTGTTCCTCGGCGAAAGTCTCGATCGTGTAGCGTTCCCGCCAGCCGCTGTCGCCCATGCCGCTGACATCAATGGCGGCCACCGAATATTCGCGTGCGAGAAACGGCGCCACGAACGACCACCAGCGTGCGTGCGCCCCATTGCCATGGACCAGCAGCAGACCGGGCTTCGCCGGATCGCCCCAGCGCAGATAGTGAACCTGCGTGCCTGCCACTTCGACGAAGCGGCTTTCGGGCACAACAGCGACCGCGCGCGTGAACCAGCCCGGCGCCAGTGTGACGGCGGGCCCTTCTTCATCGCCGGGGGCCATGGGAAATTCGGTCACTTCGGGGGCCTCTCGCTCAGAGCCTTGAAAACGCCCGTGCCCGTCATGATCGTGCGGTCGCCGCACCAGATGCGTCCCTGCACGGTGAAGAAGTCGTCTTCGCGGCCGACGACCTCCGCCGTGCCTTCGACCCACTCGCCGATCTTCGCACCCGACAGGAAATCGGTCAGCAATCTGACCGTCACCCAGTAGCGATGCACCTCCATGGTGATCGCATGCCCGAATGCCATGTCGGCAAAAGCCATCAGCATCCCGCCATGGCAGTTGCCCATGCCGTTGGTGTGATGCTCCTGCACCAGAAAAGCACGCGTATAGCCGCCATCCGTCTCGATCTTCTCGTAGAGCGGACCGATTTGCCGCCCGAATCCATGGAACCAGTTGAGGTTCTGGTAGCCATCGGGCAGCACGATGGAATTTTCTTCCAGCAGGTCGTCTGTCATGGCCGGGAACTCTGAAGGAAACGTGGAACGGGAAACGGAAAGGCGCGCGCTCAGGCGGCGAGCGGCACGCCCGCCTTCTTTAGCGCGGCGCTCTGCCGCTTGTCGAGCGCCTGCGTATCGAAGGCTTCAATGGCCTCATTGAACAGTCGATGGAAATTGAGCTCCGCGCCGAGATGCAGGAACACCGAACCGAGACCAATGGCGGCGCGGTCCATGAACACGAATTCGCGCGGCGGCGTCACCGGGCCGAGCTCACGCAGACGCTTGTGTACCGCGAAGGCTTCCTTGCGGCCGTATTCGCCGGGCCTGACGCCGTCGGCGACCGACCGCACCCGGTCGTCCAGCATCGGCGCGTAGATGAACCCGGCCCAGACGTTGAGCGTATCGATCAGTTCGCCGGAAAGATTGCGAAAGCCCCAGTTTTCATAGGCCGCCGCCGCGCGGTCGCGGTCGTTCGTTTCGAGCGCGCGATAAAGTTCGACGACACCGGCGACGAAGGCCGGCGGAAAGATACGGATACAGCCATAATCGAGCAGGTTGATGCCCCAATCTTCGCCTGCACCACCGGATCGAACCGTGTAGTTGCCGAGATGCGGGTCGCCATGAATGACGCCATAGCGGCTGAACGGCGCCCACCAGGCGGCAAACATCGCTTCGGCAATGGCATTGCGCGTCGCCATATCGTGGTCGCGGAAATCGAGCAGCGGCGCGCCATCGAGCCAGCCCATGGTGAGAAGGCGTTTGGTCGAGAGCTCGGCATGGACATCCGGCACGGCAACGCGCGCCTCATCTGCAAAGATATGCTTGTAGAGCCGCATATGTGCGGCCTCGCGCTCATAGTCGAGTTCCTCGCGCAGCCGCGCGCCGATTTCGGCATACATTTCGCGCGTGTCGATGGCGCTGTCGATGCGGCGATGAATCGAAAAAATCAGACCGAGCTGATTGAGGTCGGCATCGACTGCCGATTGCATGTCGGGATATTGCAGCTTCACGGCAAGCAAGGTGCCGTCGAGCGCCGTGGCGCGGTGCACCTGACCGAGCGATGCGGCAGCGGCCGCTTCCCGCTCGAAACTCTTGAACCGCGCCTCCCAGCCCGGTCCGAGCTCGGCCCGCATCCGCCGCTTGACGAACGGCCAGCCCATCGGCGGCGCTGCCGACTGCAACTCCGCAAGCTCGGCGGCAAACTCGGCCGGCACGGCGTCCGGAATGGTCGCAATCATCTGCGCGACCTTCATGATCGGCCCCTTGAGACCGCCCAGCGCCGATTTCAATTCGCGCGCCGTTCGTTCGTT
The DNA here is from genome assembly GCA_030682415.1 of Parvibaculum sp. Lineage (GTDB taxonomy): Bacteria > Pseudomonadota > Alphaproteobacteria > Parvibaculales > Parvibaculaceae > Parvibaculum. Next base: position 4,797 of record JAUXOE010000287.1, on the reverse strand, counting down.
GAACGTATTGACGCCGAAGAGCCGCCCGCCCGCAGCCCGCGCCGCGATGCCGCCGACGCCGGCGCCGACCTGGGCATAGCGGCGGACGCGGCGACCGAGACGGTTGGCTTCGTCGTCCTTCGGCGGTCCGCCGCGCGGCGGCTTGTCGCTCATTCCATCGCCTCAAGTTCGTCGATGAAACCGCGGATCACCGAAAGCCCCTTGTCCCAGAAGGCGGGATCGGAGGCATCGAGACCGAACGGCGCCAGCAGTTCCTTGTGACGCAGCGTGCCGCCTGCCTCCAGCATCCGCAGATAGCGCTCGGCAAAACCCTCCTGCGCCTGCTCGTAAACCGCATAAAGCGAATTCACCAGGCAGTCACCGAAGGCATAGGCATAGACATAGAAAGGGGCATGGATGAAATGCGAGATGTAGCACCAATAGGCCTCGTAGCCTTCGCCGAGACGGATCGCCGGCCCGAGACTCTCACCCTGCACATCGAGCCAGATCCGGCCGATCTCGTCGGCCGTCAACTCGCCGTCGCGCCGGGCCGTGTGGATGCGCCGCTCAAAAGTGTAGAACGCCGTCTGCCGCACGACGGTATTGAGCATGTCTTCGACCTTGGAGGCGAGCATCGCCTTGCGCCGGCGGGCATCGGGCGCGGACGCCAGCAGCTTGCGGAAAGTCAGCATCTCACCGAAGACACTGGCGGTCTCGGCAAGCGTCAGCGGTGTGTCGGCCATCAACGCACCCTGTTTCGCCGCCAGCACCTGATGGACGCCGTGACCGAGCTCATGCGCCAGCGTCATCACGTCGCGTGTCTTGCCTTGATAGTTGAGCAGCACATAAGGATGCGCACTGGGAACTGTCGGGTGCGAGAAGGCGCCGCTCGCCTTGCCCGGACGCGTCGGCGCATCGATCCAGCCCTTGTCGAAAAACCGCTCGGCGATCGTGGCCATTTGCGGCGTGAAGTCGCGATAGGCGTCGAGCACCGTATCGCGTGCCTCCGTCCATGAAATTGACGCGTCGTCGGCCTGTGGCAACGGCGCGTTGCGGTCCCAGTATTCGAGCCTCTCGAGACCGAGCCACTTCGCCTTCATCGCATAGTAGCGATGCGAAAGCGCCGGATAGGAGCGTTGCACCGCATCGGCCAGCGCCGCGACGACTTCGGGCTCGACACAATTGGCGATGTGCCGGGACTGCGCAATATCGGTGAAGCCGCGCAACCGGTCTTCGATCTCCTTGTCCTTTGCCAGCGTGTTGGTGACGAGCGTGAAAAGCGGGATATTCGCCTTGAAAACAGCGGCGAGCGCCTGGGCCGCCGCCGCCCGCTTTGTCCTGTCGGTGTCCGAAAGGAGATGCAGCGCACCTTCCAGCGTCAGTGTCTCGCCGTCGACCTCGAACGAAAGACGCGCCATCGTTTCGTCGAAGAGCCGGTTCCACGCCGCATGGCCGGTGACGCTCTTTTCGTGAAGCAGCGTTTCAAGCTCGTCGGAAAGCTGGTAGGGCCGCATGACCCTGAGGTCGCGCAGCCAGGGCCCGTAATGCGCGAGCGCCGCGTCTGCCAGCGCCTCGGCCAGAACCTCGTCTTCCAGCCGGTTGAGTTCAAGCGTGAAGAACAGCAGCCCCGTCGAGATCGTCGTTACACGTTCCTGCATGTCGCCATAGAATTTGGCGTGCGCCGGATCGGTGTTGTCCTGTGCATAGAGAAGACCGGCAAAGGACATCAGCCGACCGAGTCGGTCCTCGATCGTCTCGTAAGCGCGGATCGCTTCGGCGAGCTGGGCACCCCCATCGGGTGCAGCGGCCAGGGCCGCAATATGTCCGCGATAGCGCGCATTGAACCTTTCCACCTCCTGCGCCGCCGCCGCGAGGTCGGCCTTTACCTCAGGCGCATCCGGCGCCGCATAGAGGTCGGCGAGGTTCCAGGTCGGCAGGGAAACGGACATCGGGCGGCGTTCCTTCGCGGAATTTGAGGGGGTGCTGTCATCTATATTGCGCGGGCGGGGCCACCGTTCAACGCGCGGGGCGCCGATTTTTCCGGCGCATAAAAGAAAAGGGCCCCGGTCTTGCGACCGGGGCCCTGATCTTGTCGATCGTCAGGCTTTAGCAGCCGGCAACAACCGCGCGGCGGTTGAGCGGCTCACGCACGCCGTCGCCCGTCTGCACCGCGAGCTGGGTCTCACCAGCCGAACTGGCGCTGCAGAGCGACTTGCCCTGCGCCGTCAGCGCATTGGACACCGTGTTTGCACGGCGCTGGCCAAGGGCCTGGTTGTAGGCATTGCTGCCCGACGTATCGGTGTGACCGACAACCGAGAGCGGACCGGACGTCTCGGCGACGATCTGATCGATCACCGACTGCGCTTCCGGCGTCAGGTTGTACTTGTCGAAACCGAAATAGATGGTCCACGGACCCGCGGCCTGCAGCGAGCAAGCGGTCAGGGCTTCGTAGAAGGCAGCCTTTTCGGCTTCCACGCGATCCGGCTGCACCGGGCCGCCAGGGCCACCGAAGTAGGAACCACCAACACCGAGCTTGTTGTCGCTCGCCTGTTCGACCCAGCCATCGTAATAGCGCTGTGCCTTGGCACAGGCGCAGGCCCGGTCACCGGTGCGGCCGCCATCGTCAAGCGCGGCCATCAGCTTCGCACGAGCGTCCTGCAGTTCGGGCAGATCGCTCGGCAGAACCCCACGCGTGGCGGGGTCGAAAGGAAGAACGGTTTCGCCAGCAGCCGCAGCGCGACCCTTGGCGACGAGCACTGCCGTATCGACCCAGTTGCAATCGACATAAGCTTCCGAAGTCGCTCTGTCCTGATATTCGCGAGCCAGGCACGCGTTGAAGGAATCGCCCTGAATGTCTTGATGCAGGTACGACTCAGCTGTCCACGTGCCGCAACCAGCCAGCACCAGGAAAGAACCCAACGCTATCAGCCGGGATATCATTTTCATCCCAATCTCCGTCGTTATTTCGCTCTGCCCCCCGACAACACGACGGGTGGCCCGGACCCCACCGGTAAGCCCTCATAAGTCCAATTTCATCGCACGGATGTGCCGAAACCATCAACCCGAATTGGCGGAATCCGGAAAGTTCTGGCGAATGCGTCACATGAGAGCAACACTGTTGCCGCGGGGAATCGCCCGGAATCGTCCCACACCTCCCGCCAGCCGCAAAAACCGCGATAGGACGACTAATAGCCGGCGGATTAAGGCACCCTTTACCAATCCGCCCCAATATGGGGCAAACGGGCGCTTTATTTGCGCTTTTGACGGTAGACAATCGAGGCCGACATGACCCAGGCGATCCTTATCGTCGACGACGATCCGGCGCAGCGACGGATTCTGGAGGAAGTGGTTAACCGTGATGGTTACCGCGCCATTCCGGTCGATGGCGGCGCCGCCGCGCTCGAATATCTCGAAGGACCGGCCGGCGCCGACATTTCGCTGGTGATTCTCGACCTGGTGATGCCGGGCGTCGATGGGCTGGAGGTGCTGAAACGCACCCACCCGTCAAAGCCCAACCTCCCCGTCATCGTGCTGACGGCGCATGGCGGCATCGAAACGGTGGTCAATGTGATGCGCGAAGGCGCGGCCGACTTCGTCGTGAAGCCGGTCAGCCCCGAGCGGCTGCATGTCTCGATCCGCAACGCGCTGAAAGTCAACGCGCTGACCGGCGAGATCAGCCGCCTGCAGAAACGCCAGCACGGCCGCCTGACCTTCGGCGACCTGATCGCCCGCAGCCCGGCGATGGACCAGGTGATCCGGCTGGGCAAGCGCGCCGCGCAATCGAACATCCCGATCCTGATCGAAGGCGAGTCGGGCGTCGGCAAGGAACTGATCGCCAGCGCCATCCAGGGCGAAGGCGAACGCGCCGGCAAACCCTTCATCACCGTCAATTGCGGCGCCATTCCTGAAAACCTGGTCGAGAGCATTCTCTTCGGCCATGAGAAGGGCGCCTTCACCGGCGCCAGCGACAAACATGCCGGCAAATTCCAGGAAGCCTCGGGCGGCACGCTCTTCCTCGATGAGATCGGCGAACTGCCGCTCGACATCCAGGTCAAGCTCTTGCGCGCGCTGCAACAGGGCGAAGTCGATCCGGTCGGCTCGAAAAAGCCTGTAAAAGTCGATATCCGATTGATCTCGGCGACCAATCGCGACCTGTTGCAGATGGTCAAGGACGGCAGCTTCCGCGAAGACCTCTATTACCGGCTCAATGTTTTCCCGATCCACGTGCCGCCGCTCAGGGCACGCAAGGAGGATGTGCCCGACCTGATCGCGCATTTCATCCGCCGCCTCGCGGCCGAAGAGGGAAAGGACGTGGTCGGACTTTCGCAGACGGCGCTCGACATGTTGTGCGCCTATGACTGGCCGGGCAATGTGCGCCAGATCGAAAACACGGTCTTCCGCGCCATCGTGCTTTGCGACGGCGAGACGCTGCAGGTCTCCGACTTCCCGCAGGTCGCCAGCATGGTGAAGGGCTATGAGGACGAGGCGATGCCGCGCGCCCACGCCGCCGCCGCGCCCACGGCACCCGCCTTCGCGGCGGATGATGACGGCACGGTCTCCTTCGTTTCGCGCAACCACGCGCCGGCACAGACGCATACGCTGGCCGACTTCGCGCGCTCGAACTTCGCCGACGGCATCTCGATCACCGACGAGGCCGGCAATGTGCGCAAGCTCGAGGACATCGAGGCGGAAATGATCCGCCTCGCCATCGACAAGTACAAGGGCCACATGACCGAAGTCGCAAGACGGCTGGGCATCGGCCGCTCGACGCTTTATCGCAAGGTGCGCGATCTGGGCCTTGAAGTGCGTGAGAACTGA
>JAUXOE010000285.1 GCA_030682415.1 Parvibaculum sp. | reverse complement strand
GGAGCCGCAGATGCGCCTTCTGATCGTCGGAACCCTGAACGGACAGCTCTCCACCGCCACCAAGATGGCGATGGCCAAGGGCGCCAAGGTTACACACACCGAAACGGTCGATCAGGCGATCGATACGTTGCGTTCGGGACGTGGCGCTGACCTTATGATGGTCGATGTTGCGGCCGATATCGGCAATCTAATTCTTCGGCTGCAAAGCGAACATATTTGTATCCCGGTCGTCGCCTGCGGCGTTGAAACCGACGCTCGTGCAGCGGTCAACGCCATCCGCGCCGGCGCCAAGGAATACATTCCCCTGCCGCCCGACGCAGAACTAATCGCCGCCGTTCTGTCCGCTGTCGCAGAAGAAAGCCGCGCCCTGGTCTTCCAGGATCCGAAAATGGCGAATGTTGTGAAGCTCGCCGATCAGGTGGCAGCATCGGAAGCCAGCATTCTGATCAGCGGCGAGTCGGGCACCGGCAAGGAAGTGATGGCCCATTATGTCCATGGCCGCTCACTACGCCGCGACAAGCCCTTTATCTCGGTCAACTGCGCCGCAATTCCCGAGAATTTGCTCGAATCCGAGCTCTTCGGCCACGAGAAAGGCGCCTTCACCGGCGCAATTGCGCGCCGCATCGGCAAGTTTGAGGAAGCGGATGGTGGCACCCTCCTGCTCGACGAAATCAGCGAAATGGATGTCCGCCTCCAGGCAAAGCTGTTGCGCGCCATCCAGGAACGCGTGATCGACCGCGTCGGTGGCAAAACGCCTGTCCGGGTCGACATCCGCATCATCGCCACGTCGAACCGCGACCTTCAGACCGAGGCTCGCGCCGGCCGCTTCCGCGAAGATCTTTTTTACCGCCTGAACGTGGTCAACCTGCAGCTACCCCCGCTGCGCGATCGTCCGGCCGACATCATGGCCCTGTCCGATCACTTCGCGGTGCGCTACGCGCGCACCAACGGTCTGGCGCCGAAGCCGTTCTCGGTTGAGGCACGTCGTTTCCTTGCCCATCACCGTTGGAGCGGCAATGTCCGTGAGCTCGAGAATACGATGCATCGCGCCGTGCTGCTGGCGACAGGGGATGAAATTGACATTGAGGCCATCCGCCTTCCCGATGGATCGCGCCTCGACGACGTGAATCTGGGCGACGTTGCCCACAAGGCGGCGGCGGCGGCCGACGCCGTCTCCCGCGCCTTCGTCGGAAAGACAGTCGCCCAGGTCGAACAGGATCTGATCCTGCAAACGCTCGACCACTGCCTGGGCAATCGCACCCACGCCGCCAACATTCTCGGAATATCGATCCGGACGCTCCGCAACAAGCTGAAGGAATATGGCGAGCATGGCGCCTCCATCCCGACCCCGGGTGAAGCGCGCCCGCAATTCGGCTGAACTTTGGCAACCCTCCGTACGTCCTTCGAAAGTTAGAAGATGAGCGACACGAGTTCCGCCGCAACGAAGATCGCACCGACCGGAGGCCCGAGCCTTTTCGGTGTAACTGCGGGTGGCGCGATGGCCAGCCTCGCCAAGCGAGGAGACCTCGCGCTGGCCCTCGGTGTGATGGCGATCATCGTCGTGCTGATCCTGCCGCTCCCGGCCTTCCTGCTCGACTTCTCTCTGGCGATCTCGATTACCTTTTCCGTTCTGGTGTTGATGACGGCGCTCTTCATTCAGAAGCCGCTGGAGTTCAGTGCCTTCCCGACGGTACTCCTCATCGCCACTATGCTGCGGCTCGCGCTCAACCTCGCCTCGACGCGCCTGATCCTGGGTGAAGGGCACGAAGGCACCGACAGCGCCGGCAAGGTCATCGAAGCCTTCGGTAACTTCGTGATGCAAGGTAACTTCGTTATCGGCATCATCGTCTTTTCGATCCTCGTTATCGTCAACTTCGTCGTCATTACCAAGGGTTCGGGCCGCATCGCCGAGGTCGCGGCGCGATTCACCCTCGACGCCATGCCAGGCAAACAGATGGCCATCGACGCCGACCTGTCCGCCGGCCTGATCGACGAGAATGAGGCGCGCACGCGGCGATCCAATCTCGAAAAGGAAAGCTCGTTCTTCGGCGCCATGGACGGCGCCTCGAAGTTTGTTCGTGGCGACGCGGTGGCCGGCTTGCTTATCACTTTCATCAACATTGTCGGCGGCATCGTCATCGGTGTCGCACAGAACGGCATGAGCTTCGGCGACGCCGCCCACACATACACATTGCTTACGATCGGTGACGGCCTCGTCAGCCAAATTCCGGCCCTGATTGTGTCGACCGCCGCCGGCTTGCTCGTCTCGAAGGCCGGCGTCGAAGGTCCCGCCGACGAAGCCTTGTTCGATCAGCTCTCAGGTTATCCGCAGGCCCTTGGCATGTCGTCTTTCGTCATGGGGACGATGGCATTGCTGCCCGGACTGCCGGCCATTCCCTTCCTGCTGCTGGCCGGAGGAACGGGGGGTCTTGCCTTCTATCTGACGACATCGAGAAAGAAAACCGCCGACGACATTGTCGACGCGCAGAAACGCGAGGCCGCGGCCGTCCCCGTGGCGGACGAGCCGATCGGCACGGCACTGAGAATGGACGAGCTGCGGCTGGAGATCGGCTATGCATTGTTGCCGCTGATCAACGGCAAGGATCACAAGAAGCTTACCGACCAGATCAAGGCACTCCGCCGGCAGATCGCCAGCGACATGGGATTTGTGATGCCATCCGTCCGAATTCTCGACAATGTGCAACTCGACGCCAATGGCTATGTCATCCGCGTCAAGGAAGTCGAGTCCGGTCGCGGTGACGTCTATGTTGGTCAGCTTCTGGTCATGGACCCGCGGGGTGATCAAATCCAGCTTCCCGGCCTGCACACGACAGAGCCGGCCTTCGGCCTGCCCGCGACCTGGATCGACGAGGGTCTGCGCGAGGAAGCGTCCTTCCGCGGCTACACGGTCGTCGATCCGCCGACGGTCCTGACGACCCATTTGACGGAGATCATCAAGGACAATATGGCCGAATTGCTGTCCTACGCGGAAGTGCAGAAGCTGCTCGACGAGTTGGGCAAGGAGCACAAGAAGCTGGTTGACGACCTCGTTCCGTCACAAATTACGGTTACAGGAATCCAGCGCGTGCTTCAGACCCTCCTGACCGAGCGCATTTCGATCCGCGATCTTCCGACCATCATGGAAGGGATCGCCGAGGCGGTTGGCCACACGCAGAGCCTGACACTGATCACCGAACACGTGCGTGCGCGCCTTGCCCGTCAGATCTGTGCCGCACACATGGACGCCGACAACGCGGTGCCGCTCGTCACCCTGTCGCCGCGTTGGGAACAGGCATTTGCCGA
>JAUXOE010000274.1 GCA_030682415.1 Parvibaculum sp. | reverse complement strand
CCGGCATTTCCGATCAGGATGTCGAGCTTGCCCCAGCGCTCGAAGATTGTCGCCCCCAGCCGGTCGATGCCGGCAAGATCGGTCAGATCGAGTGGCACCAGCGTGGCCTTGCCGCCGACTTTTCGAATTTCGTCGTCGACTTCCTCGAGCCCGCCCACCGTGCGCGCAACGAGCACGACATGCGCGCCTTCCGCCGCCATGCCCAGCGCCACCGCGCGTCCGATGCCGCGCGATGCGCCGGTGATCACCGCCAGGCGGTCCTGCAAACGTCCACTCATGATCTTTGAATACTCAGGCTATTTCGGCGAGCAACGACAATTGCGTTGTCCGCTGCTCGCCGTCTCGGTCGAGAAGCGGCGTCGGATAGTCGCCGGTGAAACAATGATCCGTCAATTGCGGGTGGTCCTGGTCGCGATGGGCAAAGCCCATGGCGCGATAGAGCCCGTCGACGGAGATGAAGGCGAGGCTGTCGACCCCGATATAGGCGCGCATGCCTTCGAGATCGTAGTTGGCGGCCAGAAGCTGCTGCCGCTCCGGCGTGTCGATGCCGTAGAAATCCGGATGCGTGATCGGCGGACTGGCGATGCGCATATGCACCTCGCGCGCGCCCGCCTCGTACATCATCTTGACGATCTTGACCGACGTCGTGCCGCGCACCACGCTGTCGTCGACGAGCACAATGCGTTTGCCTTCGACAATGGCGCGATTGGCATTGTGTTTCAGCTTCACGCCGAGCTGGCGGATATGCTGCGTCGGCTCGATGAAGGTCCGCCCCACATAATGGTTGCGGATAATGCCGAGCTCGAAGGGGATGCCTGACTGTGCGGCAAAGCCGATCGCCGCCGGCACGCCCGAATCCGGCACCGGGATGACGACATCGGCATCGACGGCGGATTCGATCGCCAGTTCCTGGCCGAGCCGCTTGCGCACATTGTAGACGCTCTTGCCGCCGACAATGCTGTCGGGCCGCGCGAAATAGATGTACTCGAAAACGCAAGGCCGCACTTGCTGCGGCGGGAAGGGGCGGATGGATTCGATGCCGTCCTTGGTCGCCACCACGATCTCGCCGGGCTCGATCTCGCGCACGAACTCGGCGCCGATAATGTCGAGCGCCACCGTTTCCGAACAGAGGATCGGCGCGCCGGCAAGCTGCCCCAGAATGAGCGGCCGGATACCCAGCGGGTCGCGCGCCCCGATCAGCTTCTTGTTGGTCAGCACCACCAGCGCATAGGCGCCCTCGATCTGCGCCAGCGCATCGACGAAGCGTTCCATCACGCGCGGTTTCCGGCTTTGTGCCACCAGTTGCAGGATGGTTTCGGTGTCCGACGTCGACTGGAAGATCGCGCCCCCGCGCACCAGCTCGTTGCGAAGCGTGATGGCGTTGGTCAGATTGCCATTATGCGCCACCGCGAAACCGCCGCCATAGAGATCGGCGAAAAGCGGCTGCACATTGCGCAGCACCGTCTCGCCGGTCGTCGAATAGCGCACATGGCCGATGGCCATGTCGCCCTTGAGGCGATCGATGACCTTGGCCGAGGAAAAATGATCGCCGACAAGGCCGATCCGCCGCTCCGAATGAAAATGCTCACCATCATAGGCGACGATACCGGCCGCTTCCTGGCCGCGATGCTGCAGCGCGTGCAGGCCGAGAGCCGTCAGCGCGGCCGAGTCGGGATGGCCGAACACCCCAAACACGCCACACTCCTCGCGGGGACGGTCATCCGCCAGATCGTCATCGGTGATGAAGCGGGACACGCGTGGCGGCATGGATTCAGGCGTAGGAAACGAAAAGGGGAGCTGCAACTGCTCGGGCATCGACGGGACTCCGCGCTGGCCTCCGGAGGAAACGGGCCGCCCGAACGACATCGGGCCACCCAACGGGTCGGCATTCACTCCCCGGTCGTGTTCTCGAAAAGTCGATCGAGCCCCCTCCGTTCGGTCGGGTTATACCCCGGCCCATTTGCCCTGTCAGCGCCTGAATTGACAGGTCCGTCGCGGGGCGCGGGTTCCGCCTGCGGTATCGGCGCCGGCGCGCGCGCTGGCGCTGTCTCGACCGGCCGGTTTTCGCTGGTCGGTGCCAGCGAAAACAGCAGGCTGGCCGTGCTTTCGACCGTCGGTTTGAAGCGTGCGTCGCGGATCCAGTCCGGGTGATCGTCCGGATTCGGCACCAGCCAGACGAAAAACAGATAGGCGACGGTGACAATCAGAAGGCCCCGCGCCAGCCCGAACAGAAGGCCCAGCGTCCGGTCCATCAGCGAGGCCCGGTCGTGAATATCCATCAGCGCGTCCGACCAGCGCGCCGTTAGCGCCGCCACCAGCAGGTAACCGGCCAGGAACACGACCAGCGCCGCCACCACGGCGGCGAGCCAGGGCGAGGTGATGAATTTGGCGAAATAGGGTGCGACATAGGGGAAGAGCCACAGCGCCGCCAGCGCCCCGGCCACCCAGGCCACGATCGACAGCATTTCGTTGGTGAAGCCGCGCAGCAGCGCCAGCACACTCGAAATCAGCAGAACCGCAATGACGATACCGTCGAACAGCGTCAAATCACTCTCCCGTAACAGCCGCAGCCTATCACATTTCGCCGCCGCGCCGTTTGGCGCCGGGTTTGGTCGCCAGATGGGCAATTAGACCCTGAAGGTCCGAAATTTCGGTGAAGGCGAGCCCGGTCCCAGGCCGCGCCCGGGCCGCCATGGCGGGCAGGATGGCGCGCAAAAACCCGAGCTTTTCCGCCTCTTTTAACCGCGTTTCCATCTGGTTGACCGGCCGGACGGCGCCGGAAAGGCTGATTTCGCCGAAAATCACGCAATCCGACGGCAGCGGCTGGCCGGTGACCGATGAAATCAGTGCCGCCGCCACGGCAAGATCGGCCGCCGGCTCATTGATCCGGAGGCCGCCGGCCACATTGAGGTAAACATCCTGCCCCCCCAGCGTCAGCCCGCAGCGCGCCTCCAGCACCGCCAGCACCATCGAAAGCCGGCCGCCATCCCAGCCCACCACGGCCCGGCGCGGCGTACCCAATGCGCTTTTGCCGACCAGCGCCTGAATCTCGACCAGCACCGGCCGTGTCCCCTCGATCCCGGCAAAGACCGCCGAGCCGCTGGTCTCGCCATCGCGTTCGCCGAGAAAGAGGGCGGAGGGATTGGGCACTTCGGCCAGCCCCTTTTCGCCCATCTCGAAGACGCCGATCTCATTGGCCGGCCCGAAGCGATTCTTGACCGCCCTGAGGATGCGGAACTGGTGCCCGCGCTCGCCCTCGAAATAGATCACCGCATCGACCATATGCTCGACGACGCGCGGCCCGGCGATCTGCCCTTCCTTGGTCACATGGCCGACCAGGATCACCGCCGTGCCGTGCCGCTTGGCGAAGCGCACCAGCTCCTGCGCCGAGGCGCGCACCTGCGCCACCGTGCCGGGTGCCGAATCGAGCGCCTCGGTCCACATGGTCTGGATCGAATCGATGACGACCACATCGGGCGGCGTCCCGCTTTCGAGCGTGCCGAGAATATCCTTGAGATTGGTCTCGGCGCCGAGCTGCACCGGCGCCTCCCCGAGCCCGAGCCGCCGCGCCCGCATCCTGACCTGCGCGATCGCCTCTTCGCCGGAGATATAAATCGCGCGCCCGCCCTTGACCGCCAGTGCCGCCATCGCCTGCAACAGCAGCGTCGATTTGCCGATCCCCGGATCGCCGCCGATCAGCACCGCCGATCCCGGCACCAGCCCGCCGCCGGTCACCCGGTCGAATTCGGCCATGCCGGTGATGTGGCGCGGCGGGTCTGCCGTCTCGCCGCTCATCTCGACCAGTTCGATCCGCCGTCCCTTGGCGCGCCCGCCCGCCTTGGCCGGCCCGGCGCCGATCCCGGCACTCGCGCCGGCTTCCTCGACGATGGTGTTCCACTCGCCGCAGGCCTCGCAGCGTCCCGACCAGCGCGGCGAGGCCGCGCCGCAGGACTGGCAGACGAAATTGCGCGATGCCTTGGCCATCTGTTTCTTCGGGCCTCAATACAAAATGTCATCCCGGCGAAAGCCGGAATCCACGGACGGCGCCTCGCCCCGCGGCGAACCGGGAAACAACCTAGGGCTTCAGCACATCCATGCCGATCGGCCCTTCGGCGCGACCGTGAATGAACTGGTCGACATAGTCGTTGCCGCTCTGGTCGATCTTCTCGCGCGGGCCTTCCCAGATGATCTTGCCCTTGTAGATCATCGCCACCCGGTCGGCGATCTTGCGCACGCTCGCCATGTCATGCGTGATCGACAGTGTCGTCGCGCCAAGTTCCTTCACCCGGTCGACAATCAGCTGGTTGATGACATCGGCCGTGATCGGGTCGAGCCCGGTCGTCGGCTCGTCGAAAAAGATGATCTCGGGATCGACCGCGATGGCGCGCGCCAGGCCGACGCGCTTCTGCATGCCGCCCGATAGCTCGGCCGGATAGAGCTCGCCGACTTCCGGCCCGAGACCGACCTTGGCCAGCTTCTCGATGGCGATGTCCTTGGCCGCCATGCGCTTCATCCGCCGGCCCTGAATGAGGCCGAAAGCGACATTCTCCCAGACGCTGAGGCTGTCGAACAACGCGCCGCCCTGGAACAGCATGCCGAACTTGCGCAGCGACTTTTCGCGCTCGCTCTGATCCATCTTCAGGACATTCTTGCCGTCGACGAAGATCTCCCCGCGGTCGGGGCGGATGATACCGAGCACGCATTTGATCATCACCGACTTGCCGGTGCCCGAGCCGCCGATGACGACGAGGGACTGGCCCTGGGGCACGGTCAGGTTGATGCCGTCCAGCACCACCTTCGAGCCGAAGCGCTTGTGGACATTCCTGAGTTCGATCTTGGCATCGCTCATTGCGGCCTCCTCAATTCGCGAACAACAGCGACGTCATCACATAGTTCGCCGCGAGGATGAGGATGGAGGCGCTGACCACCGCATTGGTCGTCGCCCGGCCGACGCCCTGCGCGCCGCCTTTCGAATGGAAGCCGTGAAAGCAGCCCATGACGGCGATGATGAAACCGAACACGCCGGCCTTGATCAGGCCCGACATCACATCGTCGAACTTCAAAAAGTCGGCCGTGTTCTTGATATAGACGCCGGCATTGAAATCGAGCGTCGAAGTGCCGACCACAAAGCCGCCCATGATGCCGATGATGTCGGCAAAGAAGACCAGGATCGGCAACGTGACGACGGCGGCGACGACACGCGGCACCACCAGATATTTGTACGGATTGGTCGACAGCGTGGTCAGCGCGTCGATCTGTTCGGTGACCCGCATCGTCCCGAGTTCGGCCGCGATCGCCGCCGACACGCGCCCCGCCACCATCAGCCCGCCAAGCACGGGGCCCAGTTCGCGGGTGATGCCGAGCGCGACGATCGAGGCGACGATCGATTCCGAGTTGAACTCGTTGCCGCCATAATAGATCTGCAAGGCCAGCGCACCGCCGGTGAAAAACGCGGTCAGCGCCACCACCGGCAGCGAGAAATAGCCGATCCGCATCACCTGCTGTGCGATCAGCCGCCAGAAGAAGGGCGGCCGGATGATATGGCTGACGGCCTGCCAGACGAACAGCGCCAGCCGGCCGATCTCGGCAAGCAGCGCCAGCACGACCCGGCCGATAATCGCGAAGAAAGTCAAACCTGCCCCCCGGGCTCGTCGCTCGCGCCTCCGGCTTCGGATACATAGCGCCGCATGTATCGCCGCCCGAGGCTGGTGAGAATCTCGTAGCCGATGGTCCCGGCCCGAAGGCCGACATCGTCCACGCTTATATTGGGGCCGATCAGTTCGGCCATGTCGCCGCGGCGGATCAGCCCTTCCGGAACCGCGCTGACATCGACCGCCAGCATGTCCATCGAGACTCGCCCCGCAACCGGCACAGTGTACCCGGCAATATGCGCCTGTCCGCCCTTTTCTTGCTCTTTTTCGCCCGAGGCCCGGCCGAGCGCCCGCAAATAGCCATCGGCATAGCCGGCGGCCAGAACGGCGATGCGGGCAGGGCCCTTGGCCCGCCAGCTGGCGCTGTAGCCGACCGCGTCGCCCGCCGAAAGCTGCCGCAGCGCGATCACCCGCGCCTCGACTGTCACCGCCGGGCGGAACGGGGCGGCCCGGCCCGTCAGCGGATTGCCGCCGTAAAGCCCGACGCCCGGCCGCACCAGGTCGAAATGATAATCAGGCCCGAGAAACACCCCCGGCGAATTGGCGAGGCTGACCCGCGCCGCCGGAAAGCGCGTCCGCAGCCGCGCGCGCATTGCGCCGAAGCGCGCCAGCTGTTCGCCGTTCTGCGGATGCGCGGCATCGTCGGCGCAGGCGAGATGGCTCATGATCAGCCGCACATCGACGCCGGCGCTGAGCGCCCCGTCTTCGGCGATGGCCGCGGCATCGCCGGCGCTCATGCCGAGCCGGTTGATGCCGCTGTCGAAATGCAGCGCCGCCGGCAGCAATTCGCCGGCGCGCGCCGCCTCGGCGCGCCATTCGGCCAACTCCGCCATCGAGGCGAGGCAGGGCACGAGCCCGGCCTCGCGATAAAGCGCCGCCGTGCCGGGAAAGAGCCCGTTGAGCACATAAATGGTGACGCCGGGCAGAACGGCGCGCAGCGCCGCGCCCTCCCGCGCCTCGGCGACGAAAAAGCTGCCACAGCCTTCCCCGGCCAGCCGCCGCGCCACCGGCACCATGCCGAGCCCATAGGCATCGGCCTTGACCACGGCGCCCGCCTCGGCGCCGGGCGCCGTCGCCTTGACGATATTGTAATTGGCCGCCACCGCATCGAGATCGACCGTCAGCACGCCGCCCGCCGCCGCCAGCGCGGCCGCGTCGGGTCTGCTCGGAACAGGGGAAGACGATGAGGGCAGGGCGCGCCCCTCCTGGTCGCGGACGATGAAACGGCCGCGATCATAGAAGGAAGGCGCGCCCGGCGAAACCCGGCCTCGCGCGAAGCGGTTAACGCCTCACTTGTAGACGAATTCCGGCCCGTCGAGATCGATCGCTGGCAGCTCGTCCTTCTCGCGCCAGTAATCCTGCGTGTGTTCCCATTCGGGCTTGTCGCCGCGCTTGGGCATCAGATGCATCGAGCGCATCAGATAGCCCGGATTGAAATTCTCCGGGTCGATCCAGGGCTTGAGTTCCATATCCTTGTCTTCGGGCCGCAGCATCGGCGTCACGCTCCGGGCCTGCCGCTGGCCCATATGGTTGAGCAGCCGGCAGACGAAATCGCCGAGAAGATCGACGCGCAGCGTCCAGCTGGCCCGGAAATAGCCGAACACCCAGACCATGTTGGGCACGCCGGTGAACATCATGCCGCGATAGGTGACGGTATCGGCGAAGTCGAGCTTCTTGCCGTCGATCTCGAACTGGATGTCGCCAAGCACCGAAAGGTTGAAGCCGGTCGCGGTCACGATGATGTCGGCCTCGAGCTCCTTGCCCGATTTCAGCAGAATGCCCTTTTCGGTGAAGCGCTCGATCTCGTCGGTGACGACGCTCGCCTTGCCCGACGCAATGCCCTGGAAAATGTCGCCATCGGGCACGAAGGCAATGCGCTGGCGCCAAGGCCTGTAGCGCGGCGTGAAATGTTCCTTCACCGTCTCTTCGGGCAGGAACATGCCGACCGCCGCCAGCAACTCCTCGGTCACCGCCGCCGGCTCTTCGAACGAGCGCCGCGTGAACTCGGCCTGATCGAACAGGATCTGCCGCCGCGTGATTTCGTGAATCCAGTTTTCGTCGATGCCGAGCACGCGCAGCTGGTCGGCCAGCACGTTTTCGTTGCGGCCCGGAATGAAATAGGTCGGTGAGCGCTGCAACAGCGTCACATGGGAACAGTCGCCGGCAATCGCCGGCACCAGCGTCGCCGCCGTCGCGCCCGAGCCGATCACCAGCACATGCTTGCCCTTGTAGTCGAGATCTTCGGGCCAGGTCTGCGGATGAACAATCCGTCCACGGAACTTGTCCATGCCGGGCCATTCGGGCGTATAGCCTTCCGAATGGCGGTAATAGCCCTGGCACATCCAGAGGAAATTGGCCGTGAAACGCGCCGTCGCGCCGGTGTCGCTGCGCAGGGCGTCGATGGTCCACAGATTGTCCGCGCTCGACCAGCGCGCCGAAACGATCCGGTGGTGATAGCGGATATGGCGCGCCAGATCGTTTTCCTCGATCACCTCGCCCATATATTTGAGAATTTCCTCGGCCGAGGCGATCGGGGCGCTGGTCCAGGGCTTGAAACGGTAGCCGAAGGTGAAGAGGTCGCTGTCGGAGCGGATGCCCGGATAGCGATGCATGTGCCAGGTGCCGCCGAAACTGTCGAGCCCTTCGAGAATGACGAACTTCTTGTCGGGGCATTGCTCTTTCAGGTGATAGGCAGCCCCGATGCCGGAAATGCCGGCGCCCGCGACCAGCACGTCGAAATGTTCGGCATCCTTCGTCGCCGCGCCCGCCGGCTGTGGCCTTGTCAATGTGTCCGTCCCAGTCATTTCCCGGTCTCTCTTTCTTGGCGGCGCTTCTGATCTGTCGCCGAATGTCCCTGCGTCTATCTTGGGGCCGGGAAATCTAGGGTCAATACCCTA
>JAUXOE010000268.1 GCA_030682415.1 Parvibaculum sp. | reverse complement strand
GCCCACCCTCCCATGTCACCTCGACGACACCCTCGGTCAGCGTCTTGCCGTGGTTCTCGTAGGCGCCCGCATATTTCGCGATGCGCGTTGTCTCGACCCAGCCGGGCTTCGGCTGCGGCTTGACCGCGATGACGCCCTCGGGGACGCGGATCGAAATGCGCGTCGTCGCCGCCCCGTCGCAACCATGCGGCACGCGGAATGTTGCCTTGTAGTAGCTGCCGGCGACCGCCTCGCTCTTGTCGAGCGTGACGTGAGCGAAGGCGGGGGCAGCAAACGAGACCGCCAGCCCGAATGCCAATGCGGTTTTCCTCATATTCGTTTCTCCTAGAAGGCGACCTTCAGTCCGGCGAAGAAGCTGCGCCCCTCACCCGGATAGAAGACATTGGTGGGAACGAGCGCGGCATCGGTGATGGTGCTGTAGGTCGAGACGTAGCGCTTGTCGGTCAGGTTGCGCACATCGAAGAACGCACGGACACCCGGCGCGATATCGACGCCGCCATCGAAACCGAGCGTCGCGTAGCCCGGCGCCTTCAATCGGTTGGCGTAATCGACATAACCGCCATCGGGCACCCATTCGAGCTTCGGCGCAATGTCCCAGCCGGCGCCCGCGCGGTAGCGCAAGGCCGCTACATAGACATGGGGCGGCATGCCGGCAAGTTTGTTCGAGCCATAGACCGGATCGCCGTCGAAGAAGAAGTCGCTATAGGTATAGGCTTGTTCGAGAAGCAGCCGCGCCCCCGGCGCGAGCGTGAAACCCGTGGCCGCCGCCATGTCGATCGTCAGCGAGGCCTCGATGCCTTGATGGGTCGTATCGCCGGCATTGAAGGTCGCGGCCGGAATGCCGCCGCCGACGGTGAAGTTGATCAACTCGCCCTCGACCCAGGCCCGATAAAGGGTCAGGTCCCAGGCAACCGCTTTCGCCGTGCCGCGCGTGCCGATTTCGACGGTGACGCCGCGCTGTGGGTCGAGCGGCACGAACTGGAAGACGCCGCCCTGCACCAGTTCCGAGAAAGTCGGCGGCTCGTAGCTGCGGCTGACATTGGCAAAGGCCTGCGCATGGCCGGCGATATCCCACAAGACGCCCGCCTTGGGGCTGATCGAACTGAAGGTCGCGTCGTCGCTCTGCGCCGGCACCAGATGATTGGTGAACTTCCGTGTCGAATGGATGCCCTGCGCACCGCCGACAAGCGCGACCGTCGGTGTCACATAGAACTGGTTTTCGACGTAGATACGCAGATTGGTCGAATTCTGGGTGCCGCTGGCAAGCAGTGCGCCGCGCGAGCCCGCCAGATTGGCATATTGTTTGGCCTCGACTTCGCCCCATGACACATCGCTCCCGAGCGTCAGCACATTGCGGTGGCCCGCAAGCTTGCCCTCGTTGCGATAGCGCGCAAACAGACCGGCAACCGGCCCACGCTGATCGAGAACGCGGAAGATCGGATGGTAGAGTCGCTTGTAGCCGCCATAGCCGCCGAATTCGAGCTTCGCGCCGTCGCCAAGATCGAGTGCCGTCTTGTTGGCGACGCGGATTGAACGGACATTGCGCTGATAGTTGCCGGCGACGTTGCCGGGGTTGGCCATTTCCGGCGTTTCGCGCGCCTGCTGCAGCGTCAGCGTTCCGGGAATTTCCTGGTCGACCGTATTGGAAATCACATAGAAGCGCGTCTCGGCGCGGTCGTTGAAGCGGTGGCCGAGATTGGCCGAGAAACGAATGCTCTGTTCTTCTTCCTGCTGCCGAAACCCGTCGACCTGGTTACCGGTCATCGCCGCGAAAACATCGGTCGCGCCGTAGACGCGCGCTGCCAGCGCATGAAGCCGGATCGAGCCATGGCTGCCGCCTTCGACGCGGACGAGATTGGCGGCCGGCGCCGTCCACGCGGTCGGTGTGACGATGTTGATGGCGCCGCCCAGCGTCGCGGAACCAAAGCGCAGGCCATTGCCGCCCTTGTAGATTTCCATGTGCTGCGCGATCAGCGGATCGATTTCCTGAAAATCGGCTGCGCCATCGGCGAGGTTGAAAGGCACGCCGTCCTGCAGGATATCGAGGCCGCGCATGTGGAAATTACGGCTGAGCCCGGAGCCACGAATGGAAAGCCGCACCTCGGCGCCGAAACGTTTGCGCGCATGGACGCCGGGTGCGAAATCCATCACGTCTTCAAGATTGTGCGCATAGGTATCGACGTATTTTGTCGTCGGCACCAGGGTAACCGCACCGGGAATGCGCGACATCTCGCGTTGCGTCTCGGTGACACCCGGCACGGTCAGCGTGCCCGGCCGTTGCGCTTGGGCAGGAAGACCCGAAAGCGGATTGACATCACCCGCGACGTCAGTGGGATAGATGTCGATTATCGGATAGCCGGTGACGGGATCGAAACCGTCGGCAAGGGCGGGCGAGACGGCCGCGAACAATGCGAGCGCCGTGGCGCCGAAAAGGTGTGAAAAAGACATGAGAACTGCCTGAACAGACACGTCCGGCCAAGCGAGAGCCGGAACGTACAGCTGAAAAATCGGGTGAGGATCGCGATCTCAGGCGGTGGGTGGTGCGCGCGGCTGAATGTGCATCGCGGCAATGGCCGCGATGATGCGGGCGACCGGCGCGGCAATGGCGGGAAGGGCCCAACCCGGCGCGGCATAGGCAAATGTCGACGCAATCATCGCGCCGCAATGATGCAGGCAGGAATTGCAATCATGCGATGTGCCGGCAGGCGCCGGCTCGACCGGGTTACCCTCGGCGTCCATATAGACGGTCTTGTTTTCGCCGCCGGCGCAGATGACCGTCTCGAACAAGCCCTGCGTCGTCGGGCCTGCGATCTGCAGCGCCGTCGGCAGGGCGATATGGGCGATGAGGGCGAGGAAAGCGAGCATATGCGCAAGGCCAATCCGGCCCGCGCCCCGCTCTTTATATGTTCCCGAAATCCCCATGAGCCGCAGTCTACCGCCGCCGCCACGGCCGCGCCAAGGCCGGTTTTCGTACATCTTGTCGCAGGGTTGGTCCTACTTGCCCTTGAACTTGGGCATTCGCTTGTCGAAAAAGGCCTTCACGCCCTCACGTACATCGGCGCTCGGATTGGCAATCATCACCGACAGGGCGGCATCGCCCAGCGATTGTTCGAGGGTCATGCCCTGGCCGCGCATCATCATCGACTTGGCGAGCCGGACGGCGAGCGGCGCCCTGAGCGCAAACTCGCGGGCAAGCTCCATCACACGGGCCTCGAGCCCGGCGGCGGGCACGACTTCGGTGACGAGGCCCAGGTCTTCCGCCTCGAGCGCGCTGTAGACCTCGGCCAACATGGTCATCTTGAGCGCCAGGTCGAGCCCCATGAAGCGCGGGAAGAGCCAGGCGCCGCCTTCGTCCGGCAACAGGCCGAAGCGTCCGGAGGTATCGCCGAGCTTCGCCGTGTCGGCGGCAATCCTGAGATCGCAGGCGAGCGCCAGCGTCAGGCCGCCAGCGACGGCCGGCCCGTTGATCATCGCGATGGTCGGCTTGTCGAGGCGGGAAAGCGCCAGGATCACGCGATGCATACCGTCGCGCATTTCGCGGCCATGTGAAAGTTGCGAGGCCATCAACTCGGCATGATGGTCGTCGGCACCGCTGATGTCGCCGCCCGAACAAAAGCCGCGGCCCGCACCGGTCAGGATCAGGCAGCGCAATTCGTCGTCGCGCAGATAGATTTCAATCGCCTCGACAAGCTCCTCGCAGAGTCGCGTCGTATAGGCGTTCATCTGGGCCGGGCGGTTGAGCGTCACCCGCGCGATATGCGGCTCGGGCGTTTCGAAGAGAATCTCGCTGAATTCAGCCATCCGGTTTCCTCCCGCTGCGCATCTCGAAAACCCGGCGCGCTTCGGCCTATACTGGCCCAAACGGCATCGCCATGAAAGACAAACGCCGAAATCGAGGGAGGAAAGAATGAGCGGTTACGAAAACCTGACCTATGAAGTGAAGGATCGCGTCGCGCTGATGACGCTGAACCGTCCGGACCGTCTCAACGCCTGGACGGCGGCGATGGAGAAAAGCCTGAAACGCGCCATGGCCGCCGCGGTCGCCGACGACGCGGTGCGCGTCATCGTGATCACGGGTGCGGGCCGCGGCTTCTGCGCCGGCGCCGACATGAACCTGCTGCAGTCGATCAAACCCGGAAATTGGGAAGACCGCGAACTGGCGACCGCTGCGCGCGAGGAGACATTCGACTTCAATAGTGGCCTTGGCCCGGATGTCAGCACCCATTACGGCGGCCGCTTCGGCTATTTGATGCAGGTGAAGAAGCCCATCGTCGCCGCGATCAACGGCCCGGCGGCCGGCCTCGGCCTCGTCGTCGCGCTCTATGCCGACATGCGTTTCGCAGGGTCGGAGGCGAAATTCACCACCGCCTTTGCCAGCCGCGGCCTGATCGCCGAGCACGGCGTTTCATGGCTGCTGCCGCATCTGGTCGGCCCGGCCCACGCGCTCGACCTGCTGCTGTCGGCGCGCAAGGTCTCGGCTGCGGACGCCGCAGAGATGGGCCTCGTCAACAAGGTCTTCCCGCAGGAAAACTTCATGGCCAACGTGATGGACTACGCGAAGATGCTGGCGGCGACGGTCTCGCCACGCTCGATGGCGGTGATGAAGGCGCAGATCTGGAAGGCGTTGTTCCAGAATTTCAATGATGCGCTCGCCATCGGCGACAGCGAAATGCAGAAGAGCTTTTCGAGCGAGGATTTCAAGGAAGGCGTCGCACATTTCGTCGAAAAACGCACGGCGAATTTCACCGGGCGCTGAAGCGTATTGTCGAATGAAAAAGGCGCGGGATATCTCCCGCGCCTTTCCCGTTTGTGCGCCGTTCAGAACGAGAACGCGATGCCGGCAAGCGCCTCGATACCCGGCGCTTCGAGGCCGTGCGCCGGTTCATGGGTCTTGTCGAGCAGGTTGTTGATCCGCGCCGTCAACTGGACGCTCTCCGTCAACCGATGCGAGGCCGCGACGTTCACGACCGTGTAGGACGCGGGGTAGACATAGAAGCCGAAACCGTCGCGCGGAATGTCGCGGTCGGGGTCGACCCATTGCACATTGGTCGAGAAAACCGTGCCATCCCGGGGCTGCCAGCTCGCGGTGAAGCCGATCTCGTGGCGGGGCCGGCGGGTGAGCGCGCCGACGACCGCCGCCGTGTTGGTGTCGAGCGACATCCATGTGTAGTCGATGCGCGCGGTGAGCCGCTCGATCGGCGTTATCTCGATGAAGCTTTCGAGCCCCTTGACGTCGAAACGCCGGAGATTGGCGGCCGTGGAATCGCCCGTGAACGGGTCGAAGATGATTTCGATCGCGTCCTTGACCCGGCTTTCAAACCAGGTCGCGCCGGCGCGCGCCTTGCCGCCGGCAAGTCCCTGTTCGATCCCGACTTCCCAGCCCCGGCTGGTCTCGGGCTTGAGGTTCGGGTTACCGGTATATTGCCCGGCAGGGAAGCCGAGAAAGGCGCTGAACTCGTTGCCGTAGCGCTGATAGAGAGACGGCGTCTTGAAGCCGGTGCCGTAGCTCGCGATCAGGCGCGTATCGGTTTCCGGATGGTAGTAGCCGGGTGCGACAGTGTAGGAGGTGTGGTTCTTCAGATCGTCCGGCATGTCGTGATGCAGGCTGACCGTGGCAAAGAAGCGCTCGCCGAAATTCATGTGATCGGCCGCATAGACCGCAAAGGCGTCGGCATCGGCGTCCGACGTCGATGTGACGACGAAACCACCGAAGTCGCGCAATCCATTCGACGAATAGTCGTCCCGCGTGTAGCTGCCGCCGAAGGTCAGAAGGTGCTGCGGGTGAATGTCGAGCGCGTTCTCGAAGCGCGCGACGACCGTCTGCCCCTTGTATTCGACATCGGCGAGATAGATCGATCCGCCGGGATCGGGGTTGTCGTCGAGTTGCGACTTGTACCGCGTCATACCGATGGAGAATTTGGGACGCCACTTTTTGTCGAGGAAGCTGCCGGCGACATCGCCCGAAACGAGCAGCCGCTTCGATCGGTAGGTGCTGTCGAAATTCTGGAACACCGGCACGAAGCCTGCCGTCGCGCCGTCATCGTCGATATCAGTGTCGGAATCCGTGTGCTGGACGAAGGCAGAGACGCTGAGATGTTCGTTAAGCTTTGCGCCGATGCGGCCGGAAGCCGAAACGACTTCGTTGCCGTCCTTCTCCTTGCCGCGCGCGTCGCGAAGGCGGGCGGGCGTCACGTCCGAACCGTTGGTCGCTTCGCGCGAGAGCGAGAGGAAATAGTCGACATTGCCGGTAGCGCCGCCGGTGCTCGCATGTGTGTTGAGCGTCCCGAGCGTTCCGCCTTCGACGCGCAACGTCGTGACCGGCTTTTCGCCGCCCGTCCTGGTGATAATGTTGACGACGCCGCCCATCGCCTGGCTGCCGTAAAGCGCCGATTGCGGCCCGCGCACCACTTCGATGCGCTCGACATTGTCGAGCGGGATATTGGCGAGATTGGCGGCGCCGCCCGGCGAAGCCGGATCGTTGACCGGCAGCCCGTTGACCATTACCAGCGTCTGGTTGGAGCTGGCGCCGCGCGTGAAGATCGACGTCTGTGAACCGCGCGAACCGGACTGCACGACATGCAGGCCCGGAACGGATTTCAACGCATCGACGACGTCGCGATACTGAAAGGTCTCGATGTCCGCCGCCGTGATGATCGTGTAGGAGCTGGCGACCTGTTTCGTCGGCAGCGGTTCGACGCCGGCTGTCACCAGCACTTCGGGTGCAACGGGCGTGTCGTCGGCTTGCGCCGCGCTTGCGGCGAAAACCGGTAGAACGAGAGCGGCTATCGCCGCCCGGCTTGCGAGTTTCATTGGATGAGTGCCCTGTCTCTGGCGCGGCCAACCCCGGCCGCATGGCGCCGGAGCAAGGGAGAAACAGGAAACGGAAAAGTCCGGACGCAAACGAGGATGCGGCAGGACACAACCGTCCCGCTGGCGCACCCCGGCCCTCGGCAGATGACGAACCCGGTGGCAGGTCTCCTGGCTCGCGGGTCGTCGGCCTCGTTCCGTCTTCCCGGCCGCCACTCCCGAAAGAGCGCTGCGCCAGTGACATAGGTGGAACGCGGCCTCGCCGCTTACAGTTGCGGGGGCAGCCAGGGCATCGGCTTCAGGCGAAGCCTCACCCTGTTCCCTCTTGCCTCCTCGCATCCGCCACAAAGGACGAACGCTCGGAACCATCGAGCGGGCGCATCATAAGATGGGAGAGAGTGAAGTCAAACCGGCCGTTTCAGCATGGGCTCACGCCTTGGCGCTCGGCCGCGCCGACGCGGCGGCATGCCAGCGCAACAGATCGGCATGTTCCGGCTTCGGTTCGTGTTTGACCCATTTGGCGAAATCGACGCAGACCAGCGCCGTGATGTCGGCAAAGGAATAGCGGTCGATGGCGATGAAGTCGCGGCCCTTGAGACGCGCATTCAGCATGTCGAAGAAGCGCGTCAGGCGCAGCGCGCCGCGTTCCGCGAGTTCGGGGATTTGCGGCAGGTCGAGCGGACCGGGCAGGGCGCGGCCGACCATGCCCTTCGATGTGTTGCGCAGCACCTCGGCGATCGGCATGAAGCCTTCGAATTCGATGCGCGCGTTCCACGACAGCACGAGGCCCTTTTCCTCGGGCGTCGAGCCGAGCAGGGCCGGCTCGGGTTTCACCGCATCTGCCCATGCTGCGATACCGATATTCTCGGTCAGCACGGTTCCGCTTTCGAGCTTCAGCGCCGGCACCGTGCAGGACGGATTGATCGACTTGTAGGCATCGCCAAGCTGCTCGGCCTTCATCAGGTCGATCTGCACGGTCTCATGCGCGATGTCTTTCTCGGCGAGAAGAATGCGCGCGCGGCGCGGGCTCGGTGCGAGGGTGAAGTCGTAAAGGACCACGGACATGTCGTTTCCTCAATAGAAGCCTTGTTGCGGTGGTTTTCGCGTCTCCGGGTGCGGATTGTCTATTGCCGGCAACCTTCCCCGCGCTCGCGACAGCGAAAACCGGAGCCGCATAGTAAGCATCTGAAACAGGGAATGTCTCGCCATGAAACGATGTCGGCTCTCTCGTCTGAAGGTGACGGCCGACAGTCTCAGCTGCATTTTCGCGCGCGGCAGGTCTGAAAAAGACACGACTCCCGGCCCGGCGCGGGCCACAGGGAGCTGTCATCTTTTCGCATTGGTCGGAGTGAGAGGATTCGAACCTCCGACCCCCTCGTCCCGAACGAGGTGCGCTACCAGGCTGCGCCACACTCCGTTTCCAATTCGAGGCGGCGTTATAGCCGCCAAAACCGGGCCCCGCAAGGGCGATTCCCGGCCGCAACCGGGGCCCGGCGCGCCGGTTGCGGGGCCCCGCCGATGCCGGTATGTTCCGCCACATTGCGCGAGGCCAACCCTGTAGGCTTCCCGAGCCTGCTGGGGCGTAGCCAAGTGGTAAGGCAGCGGATTTTGATTCCGCCATTCGGAGGTTCGAGTCCTCCCGCCCCAGCCAGACAACCCGAATTCTCCATCTATTGTTCCCCGCCTGCATATGCGCGGCTCCGGCACGGCCGCTTCACGATCTCGCGCACAGGGCCGGCAATCGGTACCGCTTCAGAACCGGCAAGCCACGTCTCGTGAGCGATGTGAGGCGCATTGTCGCTTCGGCAAATAGGTATTTGTAATACATATTATTGGGGCCTACATTTGTGTTGACGTTGCCTGCCGCGCGCCCGGCACAGGACAGCGGGCCTGTGCAGGCCAGAAACGTCCATGCATCTGTAACTGCGGCGGCGCGCCGATTGTATTCGTTTCGTCGACAGAAAGGACGGCTCCATGTCTGACCACGGCACTGTTGACCTGAATATGCACCACGAAGCGCGCGGCCCGTCGGACCGCATCGCTCTCGGCTTCGTCAAATTGCTGCGCTTTTTCGCCGACACATTTTTCGCCAAGCGCTACGGCCACCGGGCCATCGTTCTCGAGACGGTGGCGGCCGTGCCGGGCATGGTGGGCGCAACGCTCATCCACCTCAGAAGCCTGCGACGGATGTGCGACGACGAGGGCTGGATCCGCACATTGCTCGATGAAGCCGAGAACGAGCGCATGCATCTGATGACCTTTATCGAGATCGCAAAACCCAATGCTTTCGAACGCCTGCTCGTCATGATCGTGCAGGGAATTTTCTACAATGCCTTCTTTCTGCTCTATCTGATTTCGCCGAAAACCGCTCACCGGGTCGTCGGATATTTCGAGGAAGAGGCGATCATCAGCTACACCCAGTATCTCGCCGAGATCGAAGCCGGACGGCATGCAAACGTGCCGGCGCCTGCAATCGCAATTCGCTACTGGCATCTGCCGGACGACGCCCGGCTCCGGGATGTGGTGATCGCCGTGCGCGCCGACGAGGCAAACCATCGCGACGTCAATCACGGCTTTGCCGACGAGTTGGCCGGCCATCGCAAATCGAAGCAGGCAGACCGCACCGGCATTCGGAAGCCCGTCTAGTGCCGGGAAAATTGCCGGATGGGCTCGTGGCCTACAAGCGGACCCCGATCTTCGATCAGGACAGTCTGCCGGCCGGGCTTCGCCGCGAGCACCGCACCAAGGCCGGCGTATGGGCGCTCATTCATGTGCTGGAAGGCCGCTTGCTGTACCGCTGTCTCGATACATCCGAAGAGCAGGTGCTGACGCCAGCGATGCCCGGCGTGGTCTGGCCCGAACAGCCGCATGACGTGCAGCCGCTGGGGCCCGTGCGGCTCTTTGTCGAGTTCCATGCAGCAAAGCCGCTCGAAGGCGCCCCTCATGCAGGTCAGGTGCTGCCGGAATGACTCTCGGCACCGCCCACGCCTTCTGCCGGGCGTCGCGTTGACGCTAGAGCCGAACGACGGCAGCCAGCACCATGCTGATATGGCCGTCACCCCAGAGGGGAAGAAGAAGGCGCGCATAGTCGCCCGACCGGAAATAGGTCGGCGCGCCGCTCTCGACGGTCACACTCGCCTGACTGCGGAAAAAATCGAGCGGCGCATTGATGTCGATCTCATCGGCAAAACGACCGGCGAAATCCTTGCCGTAGCGAGCGGAAATTTCCTTGCCGACAATCTCGAAGCGAAACCGCTCCGGCTTGGCAAAAGCTGTTGCGAGCGTAAGGCGATCGGCGAGCGCCGGCAGGTCCGAAAGCTTGACGTCGTCCCAGTAGGGCATGTCGCTGGCCTCGCCCCGGATCAGTCCCCGCCAATAGGCGTGAACGGCGGCGAGGTCGGGTTCGAGCGTTGCAGGAAGCGCAAAGGGGACTAGGGCCATGATTCCTTGGGGGTTTTGGTGGCGGGAGCGGCGGCTGAACACCCTACGCTGCCGGGTTTTGGGCGACAACTTCTTTGGCCGGACGCGCCGCACCGACAGCGACAGGAGAGCGCGGACCCCCCCCTCTGTCACAAAACTGTCATAAAACTGTCAAACTTCAAGTCCGGGCGGGCCGACAAAAAACTTATCCCCGCTTTTTCCGTGCTCTCAGGACGGGCTGTCCAGGGCCGGCCGCGACGGCCGGCGCCGGCGCCGTGTTATGGTCCGCGGAAGGACGAAGCCGCAGCGGAGGACACCCGATGAAGACCTATACCTGTTTCGATGTCAGCATCGAAAACAAGATCGCCCACATCGTTCTGAGCCGCCCCGAGAAGATGAATGCGATGAATCGCGAATTCTGGCGCGAGCTGCCGGAAATCGTCCGCGAGATCGATCAGGGCGCGCTGGCCCGCGTCATCGTCATCTCGTCGACCGGCAAGCATTTCACGGCCGGCATGGACCTCTCGGTCTTCACCTCCGGACCGGACACCGCAGGTCAGGAGACCGGCCGCCTGCGCGCCAATCTGATGCAGACGGTGCTGAAACTGCAGCAGACCTTCGGTTGCCTCGACGAGGCGCGCATGCCGGTGTTGATGGCCGTGCAGGGCGGTTGCATCGGCGGCGGCGTCGATTTCGCCTCCGCCTGCGACATGCGCTATTGCACGAAGGATGCCTTCTTCTGCATTCAGGAGATCAATATCGGCATGACCGCCGATGTCGGCACCTTCCCGCGTCTGCCGCATCTGATGCCGCAGGGGCTGGTGCGCGAACTTGCCTATACCGGCCGCCGCCTGTTCGCCGATGAAGCGAAATCCTGCGGTCTTGTGAATGCGGTCTTCGAGACGCAGGCGGAAATGATGGATGCGGTCATGGGCATTGCGCGCGATATCGCGGCCCGCTCGCCGCTCGCCGTCCATGGCTCCAAGGAGATGATCAACTATGCCCGCGATCACTCGATCGCCGACGGCTTGAAGCATATCGCCGTCTGGCAGACCGGCATGTTCCAGCCGGCCGACATGATGGAAAGCTTCACCGCGAAGGCCGAGAAGCGCGAGCCGAAGTTCGACGATCTGTTGCCGGTGCGGGACGCGATCTGACGGCCGCAAGGATCGTTCAGCCCTTCAGGCCCGCTTTCCGTCGAGCACCTTGCGGATTTTCACGGCCAGTTCCTGACGGCGATAGGGTTTGCTGAGCAGGTGGACGCCGCGGTCGAGACGACCGTGATGCACGATGGCGTTTTCGGTATAGCCGGAAGTGAACAGCACCTTGAGTCCGGGCCGCAGCGCCTTGGCCGCATCGGCGAGCTGCCGGCCGTTCATGCCGCCCGGCATCACGATGTCGGTGAACAGCAGGTCGATATCGGCGATCTGCTTGAGCATGTCGAGCGCTTGCGGCCCGTTATTGGCGACGATCACGCGATAGCCGAGAATCTGGAGTTGCTCGAGCACATATTCGCGTACGTGCTGATCGTCCTCGACCAGGAGGATGCATTCGGCGCCGCCGGGTATGCGGTTGGCGCGGGCACGCGGCAGCAGCGCCGCCTCGTCATCCGCATTGGCGCGCGGCAGATAGAGCTTGATCGTCGTGCCGTGGCCGGGTTCGGAATAGATCTGCACATGGCCGCCCGACTGTTTGATGAAGCCATAAACCATGCTGAGGCCGAGGCCGCTGCCCTTGCCGGCATCCTTGGTGGTGAAGAACGGTTCGAAGGCGCGCGCGACGACGTCGGGCGCCATGCCCGTGCCGCTGTCGGACACCGCGACCATGACATATTGCCCCACGATCACTTCGGTGTTTTGGCGGGCATAGGACTGATCGAGATGGACATTCGCCAGTTCGATCGTCAGCCGGCCGCCTTCCGGCATTGCGTCGCGTGCGTTGATGGCGAGGTTGAGGACCGCACTTTCGAGTTGCGCCGGATCGACAAGGGCCGGCCACAAACCGCCGGTGCTCACAATTTCGATCTCGATATGCTCGCCCAACGACCTGCGCAGCAGTCCGTCGACGCCCGCCAGCAGCCTCGACACATCGACCGATTTGGGTTCCAGCGCCTGCTGGCGGGAGAAAGCGAGCAGCCGGCCCGTCAGGTCGGCGCCGCGCTCGGCCGCCGCCCGCGTCATCACCGCCAGTGATCGCAGGTGCTCGTTGTCGGACAGGCTTTCGGCAAGCATGTCGGAATTGCCGAGAATGACCGTCAGCAGATTGTTGAAATCGTGGGCGACGCCGCCGGTGAGCTGGCCGACTGACTCCAGCCGCTGCGCCTGTCGCAGGCGCGCTTCAACTTGCCGCTTTTCGCTGACGTCCTGAAAATATACCGCAAGCCCCTCGCGGGAGGGGTAGACGGTGACGAAGAACCACTTGTCGAGCGGCGGATAGAAATCCTCGAACGTCGTTTTGGTTTGCGTGGCGAAACTTTTTGCGAACTTTTCGTAGAAAACGCTCTGCGCCGCTTCGGGATATTCCTCCCAGATATTCTTGCCGATCAGATCTTCGCGCGAGCGCAACATCAGGCGCTCCGCTTCGGGGTTCATATAGGTGACACGCCACTCGATATCGAGCGTGTAAAAAGCGTCGGTGATGCTTTCGAGCGTCGCGGTCAGACGCGTTGCGAGCGCGGAAAGCTGCTGTTCGGTCAGCTTCCTGTCGTCAATGTCGGTCGCGGCGCCATACCATTTGGTGATCGCGCCATCCGCATCGCGGACGGGCACGGCATTGACGAAGTGCCAGTGATAGACACCGTCGTGACGGCGAAGACGAAACTCGGCCGCATAAGGGCCGCCGGTCGATGCAACCGACATCCATGCCGCGACCGCTTCATCCATGTCTTCGGGGTGGATAGCCTCGATCCAGTGCTGTCCCGCTGCGTCGCCGTCGGGCAGGCCCGAATAGGCGGCGAAAGCGCGGCTCGTGAAATCGACCAGTCCGTCCGGATTGGCGGTCCAGACGATCAGCGGCATTGCGTCGGCGAGTTCGCGAAAGCGTTTGCGGCTTTCGGCAAGCGACATCTCGGTCTTGCGCAGTTCGGTGATGTCCTGCAGGGCGCCGTCGATCCGCACAATGTCGCCATTGTCGTCATGGCGCGCCTGACCGACGACCCGGATGTTGAGCTGCGTGCCGTCTTTCGCAAATATCTCGAACTCGTCGTCGAAGGCCCGCCCCACACTGATACAGGCCTCCACAGCGGCGGATATGCGCGCCGCCGACTCTTCGGAATACAAGGAGAGGCTCTCCTCGATCTGCGGCGCACTGCCGACTGGGAAGCCGAGGATTGTGCATATCTCGTCGGACCAGACGATGCGGCGCGAGGGAAGCTCCATCGTCCAGCCGCCGAGCCGCGCCACATGGCCGCCGACGCGCAAGACGTCGCTTGCTGCGTCGATCCTGGCTTCGGCCTCGATGAGGCGGTTGTAGAAAAGGCGGAGCAGGCCGTACAACACCAGCGTCGTCGTCAGAACGAAGAGAAGGCCCTTCAGCGTCTGGAATTGTGTTTGTGCCGCAATGGTCTGGTCGACATAGAAGCCGATAAGAAAGTCGGAGCCGATGATCCAGAGGCAGCCGAGCGCCGCGTAGATCGTCGCGATACGCGCCGGCGAAACCCGCAAGGACCGATCTTGCGCCTCGCCGTCCAGTATCCGCCTTACGGATTCGATCACACTCATTCAGCCCCGCCGGTCTTGCGATCCGCGAAACCTGCCCCGCCATTCTGGGCGGAGTTGCCAAGCGGCGCCGCCGGTCGCGCGTAAGTATCGGCACGGCCGACATTCAAAGTCACCCGAAAACCGGAAGTTTTGAAGGGTTCTAACGTCGTCCTGTTCTCGCTGTATAGCTTGTGAACCGGCTCTTTCCGAAGCATGATTGGAAAAAAGAGGTGTTTCCAGCGGAGTTCGCCAATATTGGCACAATAAAGAAGGCGTCGACGGACGTTCTGCGAGTTTGCGTAGCCGGAGGAACAGTGGCTGAGCGGCTGAGAGTGTTGGTGGCGGACGATCATCCGCTTTTTTCCGAAGCAATCGCGGACCAGATCGGTGCGTCGCTCGATAATGCGCAATGTACATGCGTCGAAACGCTGGACGAGGCGTTGCGGGAACTGACTGCCGGAAATGCCGACATTCTCATTCTCGACTGGGACATGCCCGGTATGAACGGCCTTGCCTCGGTTGCCGATATTCGCGACCGCTTTCCCTCGGTCCCGATGGTGATCCTGTCGGGCTTCATCGACAACATCGGCATACAGGAAGCGATGGCTGCCGGTGTGCAGGGATTTGTGCCGAAATCGATGAGCGGCAAGGCGATCGTCAGCGCCATTTCGGTGGTTCTGAACGGCGGCACCTACATGCCGACACGAAACAGCCAGACGTCCGAACACCGACCGGCGAAAGAACGAAGCGGTGCCGCGGGCAAGCCGCTTCCCGTCCTTACGAGCCGTGAGATGGAAATTCTGCAGCATCTGGCATCGGGCATGACCAACAAGGAAATTGCCCGGCAACTCGGCTTGCAGGAAGTGACGATCAAAATGCATACGAGCCGCATTTTCGGAAAATTGAACGTCCGCAACCGCGTTCAGGCGGTATCGATGGCGCTGGCGGCGGGACTTGTCGATCAATACGCCGGGAATTGAGGGCATATCACTGCATGGCGCCGTGAGCGAGCAGGCGGTGCAACGCTTCGGCGGCCGAGCCTTCCGACGGCGATAAAAGATTCACCGGCCGAAGGTCGCCGATACGCTCCGCGACTTCAGGCGCGTCGATCGGGGCGATTGCAAGACACGGCAGCCGCATCTGCTGCGCCTGTTCGATCAGGGCGCTGCTCAGCGATTGCGCGCCGGTCATGACCAGCGCCGAGTAGCGGCTTTCCTCGCCATCCGCCAGCGCGACGCGGGACGGGTCGCCGAATACGGCAATCTGTGCTCCCATCGGCGTTGCCAGCGCAACAAAGCGCTCGGCCCATGCGCTGTCTGTCGTGACAAGCGCAATGTGACGAAGTGCCGGCACGGCATCGCCATCAGGCGCAACGTCGCCCTTCTCCCGCAGCCCGGCGAGAGGCAGGAAGACATCGACACCCGTCCGCGCCCCGCGCCGAACCGTGAGAACGCCGCGAAGCCCGTCGACCAACGTGTCGACAAAATAGAGCCCGAGGCCGAGCCGCCGGCCCGTTTTGTCCGACGTGTGGAACGGCAGGAACGACAAAGCGACCGTTTCGGCCGCGAAGCCGGCACCGCTGTCTTCGACCGACAACCGAAGATAGCGCTGGCCCGGCTCGAACGCTCCGCGCTGGAGGAGAAGCTCGCCGTCATAGGCGGATTCGTCGTCATGCGCGGTGAGATGCAGCACAACTTCGCCATCCGCGTCGCCGATCGCCGTGGCCGCATTGCGCAGCAGATTGAACATCACGATCGCCAGAAGCAGTTCCGTTCCCGCGACAGTCAGGTCTCCAGCCGATGTTTCGATGCGCGCCGATACCTTTTTCGGCATCAGCGTGGAGAGAAGATCTTGCGCTACTTCCTGCAGCCTGGCGGCTTCGATCCGTCCCCGGCCTGCCCAGGCCAGATAGTCCAGCGCCACGGGCTGGTTGATCCTGATCTGTAGTTGCCAGCATGCCTTGTGAATTTTCCTTGC
Source organism: Parvibaculum sp. (assembly GCA_030682415.1). Taxonomy (GTDB): domain Bacteria; phylum Pseudomonadota; class Alphaproteobacteria; order Parvibaculales; family Parvibaculaceae; genus Parvibaculum. The sequence continues at coordinate 3,736 of JAUXOE010000268.1, read as the reverse complement.
CAGGTCGGTAACGCGGCCGGGCCTTTCCGCATCCGCCATCAGCAGCAGTTCCGACAGAACGAGGATCGCACCCGTCAGGTTGTTGGCGTCGTGTGCGAGCGAGCGCACAAACCGGCGTGTGAAATCGAGAGAGCCATTCGGATCGCCGTTCATGGGAGTTCCTGTCGAGTGCGCGCCGGGAAATTTGCCGGTGGGGTCAGTCAAGCTGCTTCAACTCCGCCAGAACGTCGCGATACCTGGGCAAAACCTTCTCATCGAAGACGAACCCAGCGTAATCCCATTGCGGCGCCGTGCGAAGCGCCATGATCTTGTCGAGCGGACCGGTCATCGCACCGACCGCCGCGTGAAGCTGCCGTGCCGCGTCCGCGTCGGCGGGCGGCAAGTGGCGCAGTTCGCCGTTGAGCACGGTGGCAATCTCTTCCATTTCGACCACGCGACCCGCCATGTCGCTACGGGAAACCGAGGTGCCGAGCTGGATGAATTTCGTGAGGTCTTCCGAAACCCGGCGAAGCGCGGCGCGCTGCCGCGCCAGCGCGTCGATCGTCGCGGCGTTCATCTCGGTCGGGCGCTCAAGAAGAGTGGCGAGCAACGTCGCACAAAGCGCTTCTGCGTGTGCAAGTTGCGGCGCCACGTCCTCGTTGTAGAGACGCACGCCGGGAAACCGGTTGGGGCTGCCGACAAGTGCGGCAATGACGTCCTGCTCGTCGAGCATTCCGGCCACCTGCTTTTCGAACCGGACGAGGTGACGCAAGCGCTTTCCGTCCGACCAACCACTCGAGGCATCACGAAGTCTGCTCACTTCGCCACGTAGTTGCGCCGCCGTTTTTGTCCAGCCGGCGCGGAATTCGTTGTCGCCAGTCAACATGTAACTGCGCAGGCCCGTCAGCGTCGCCTCGGAGACGATGGCAATGGCGTAGCCCGGCGGCATATCGAAAGCGGCCTGATGTTCCTGCGCCAGCGTCCTGCCGGTCGGTGCGGCGTGCGGCGCCACCGACGCCGATGCCCGCGTGATCGGCAGAAGATCGGTGAACGGAGCGCTCGCGACCGACAACGTCATCAGGCCGATCATCACGATTGCGAGCGTGACCAGTCCGAGAACGAGCAGGGAAGGGGGGGTCCAGCCGCGCTCCGATGTTTGTTCGTCTTCAGCCGGCCAGGCTCTGTCCGGAGATACATTGTAATCCATCATGGTCACCCTGCTTGTTCGACCGTTGCCTACCCCAGATCGCCGGCATGGCGTTCGTCCCGGGCATCAGGCGGCCGCACCGGTAAACAGCTGCTGAATTTGCGATGCCGAAGAAGTATGCATACGAACGTACAGGCCGGCTGCGGCGTACATCGCACTATACGATCGTACAGTGCCGCTATACCGATGCAGAGTTGCCGACCGACCGAATCGCAGGTGATCCGTCAACACATCGTTTGCTATGTTCCGGGTAGGGGTTCGTGAATACGTGCGGAGATTTCGATGTATTCTGTTCTTGTAGCCGACGACAACGATGAGGTTCGGAAGATCATCTGTGAGTTCCTCGAGGAAACAGGCTGCGACGTACTGGCGGTGCGCGAAGGCACCACAGCCGTCGGCGCCTTGCAGAATTTTCGTTGGGACCTCGTCATAACCGATATTTTCATGCCTGATTGCGACGGCATCGAAGTGGTGCGCGCGGCGCGCAAATATGCGCCGGAAACGCCAATCATCGCCGTTTCCGGGGGCAGTGTTCTGCTGCCTGACTTCAACGGATTGAAAAGCGCCGAAATGCTTGGTGCGCTTGTGACCGTGAACAAGCCTTTCACGCGGCTCGATCTGGCGACAGCGCTGATCCGCGTCATGAGCACCGATCGTGGCTCCGCCGCCGACCGGCGGCAGATCGCGTCATGAAGGCGCTGCGGGCAATCGCCCTCGTGATGCTGGTCGCCGGAGCGGCGACGGCAAGCGGGGCGATGGCTCAAACCGCCGACGCGGCGGATGATCTTGTCAATCTCGCCAACTGTCTCCGCGCCGGCGCTCCGTCGGCGCAGTTGAAAGATTTGTGTGCCGACTTTCAGGTTGCCACAGCAGCCATTGTGCGACGAACGGACCCGGAGCAGACCGGACGTCGCAGCGCGCCGCCGCTGGCGGTGCCCGCGCGGCCGGCGCCACACGAATCCAGGCCTTCGGAGCCCCACAGGGCAGGCATTCCGCTGGCGCGGCCCGCGCGCGGCTGCGTCCAGCCGCCGGATTTCCTTTTGCAGGACAGGGATCGTCTCAAGGCGGCGGGGCTCTACTATGCCGTCGACGGCGCGAACCGACAAACCGGTGTCGCCATTGCAGTGCCGTCCGAGTGCCTGATCCACAGCCCGCTCGACGGCGAAATCGTTTTCGCCAACGCGTTTGCCGGATACGGCAACACGGTCATCGTGAAACGTGCCGCCGGCGACTACCTGATCGTTGCCGGTCTTGCGGAATTGCGCGTGGCGCGCGGCGAACGGGTGAAGAAGGGTGCGCCAATCGGATTTACGGCGCGGCAGAACGCAGAGGCACTGCGCGAGGCATTCAGGCTTGGCGAAGGGGTCGTGCTCTACCTTGAAGTGAAATCGACAAATGGCAACACCGATCCGCTAACCTGGCTCGCAGCCCTGACTTGAGGCGACCAACATGGAAAGTTCTCGTGAAATGCATTCGATACTGGTGATCGATGACGAAGAGGCGATGCGCGAAACGCTGTGTGCCGCGCTGACGGCGCAGGGCTTTCGCGCGATCGGCGCGGCTAACGGCAATGACGGATTGCGCAAGTTCAGGAAGCTGAAGGTATCGCTTGTTCTGACCGACCTCGTGATGCCGGATCTCGACGGTATCGGGCTTATCCGCGAAATCAAGCGGACGGCGCCCGATATGCCGGTCATCGCCATGTCGGGCTGGCAGCGCTGCGGCGTCTCGTTCTATCTCGACGTTGCCAAGGCGCTTGGCGCCGCCGAGGTGCTCGCCAAGCCGTTCACCATTCGGGAATTGCGGACAAGGATCGACCGCTGCCTCGCGGCCTGAAAATCAGTGTGCGTCGATCAGGGCTTTCTTGAGCTGCGCCATCGTGAACGGCTTGGGCAGCAACAGGATGTCGGAATGCTGCGCCAGGCTGTTGCGCCGATCGGCGGGGATATAGCCCGACATGACGATCCGCCGTGTGCCCGGCCGGACTTCCTCGACCATCGAAATAAGCTCATCGCCTGACAGGCCGCCCGGCATCACCATGTCGGTGAGGACAAGATCGACGGTCGCCGAGCTCTTCAGGAAATCCAGCGCCTCCAGACCGCTCTCCACGTTGATGACATCGTGTCCGAGCGTTGTAAGCATTTCGCTCACAACCATGCTGACTGTTCTGTCGTCTTCAACCAGAAGCACGCTGAGACGCGTGCTGCCTTCCATCCCGCTCATCGGAATGTACCCCCACCCGCTTCCCGGAACGATCCTCGGGACAATCAGCACCCATACGGACTTTAGGGCGCGCGCGCGGATGGGTCCAGCGAAAGCCCGGTCTGGCAAAACGCCCGAAAACCGGCCTTTCAATCCTTCGGCGACCGTCAAATACGGCCATGCGCGGCGGGCGCCCCGGGAGTGAGCCGTCAGCGCGCCAATGTGCCCTGGTGGCAGTACGAAACGCCCGAAAAGTCCTCGACCGTCATCTCGACATTGTAGTTGTCGCGATGGCTGCGATTGAACTCGGTGACCGACACAACGGCCTGGCCGCTGCCGTCGATTTCG
>JAUXOE010000264.1 GCA_030682415.1 Parvibaculum sp. | reverse complement strand
TCGAACAGCGCGCCGAGCCAGCCGCATATCGCCTTCTGGCTGATCGCCTCGCCTTCGTGAAAAACCTTGTCCTGACGCATGTAGCACAGATAGGGCGCGACGAGCACGAGCCGCTCCGCCCCACCGCGCCGGAGCGCCTCGACCGCAAGCGCCAGTTCGACGAGCTTTTCGTTGGGCCGGTCGAGCGGACAATAGAGAATTGTCGTCGACGCCGGCGCGGCCACCGTTACCCGGGACTCGCCGTCCGGAAACTTGTGAACCCGGATATCTCCGAAGGGCACGCCGAGCAGGCGCGCCAATGCGACGCCGTGCTCGCGCCCATGGGCGAAGGACTGCAATATGACGGAGCTCATCGTCCAGCCCCACCCGCGCCAAGACCGGCCAGGGCAAAGCCGTTCATCTCTTCGGCCGCCTCGATCGCGAAATCGAAATGCGATTGGCCTGCTGAATAGATCCGGTAGAGCGGTTCGCCGGCTTCCACACGGTCGCCGACCCGCTTCAGCAGATCGAGCCCTGCGCCGCGATCAAGCGGTGCGCCCGCCAGGCGCGCCAGCTGCGCAATTCGGAAGCAATCGATCGAAGCGACGACCCCATCGGCGGGCGACATGATATCGGTCTTGAGCGGCCCCAGCGGCGGGCCGGGCGGCGCGTGGCCCTGCGTGTGGATGATGTGTCGCATGCGTTCTGCCGCTGCGCCGCTTTCGAGCAAATCGCGCGCACGCGCATATCCGCCGCCGCCGCGCATGGCCGGATCTCCTTCGATGATGCGGCCGGCGAGCTGGAGCGACTTTTCGCGCAAATCGGATGGGGCGTCACTGTCGTTGTCAAGAACCGCCATTACGTCGCGTGCCTCGAGCATGGGCCCGATGCCGCGGCCGATCGGCTGCGATCCATCCGTCACCACGACCTCCACATGCAGGCCAACCTGATCGGCGACATACTCGAAGAGCTTGCGCAAACGCATTGCTTCATGTGAATCGCGGACCTTGGCTGTCGGCCCGACCGGAATATCGACGATGAGATGCGTGGAGCCGGCGGTCATTTTTTTAGACATGATGGACGCAACCATCTGCTCGCGCGTGTCGAGATTCAGCGGCCGCTCCACGCTGATCAGAATGTCATCGGCAGGCGAAAGATTGACGTGCCCACCCCAAACGAGACAGCCATTGCACTCATCCACGACGGCACGCATTTCGTCAATCTTCAGATCGACGCGGGCAAGTACTTCCATTGTATCGGCGGTGCCTGCCGGAGAAGTGATGGCGCGTGACGAGGTTTTCGGGATCGTCAGCCCATGCGCGGCGACGATCGGAACCACGACCATCGAAGTTCGATTTCCGGGGATGCCGCCAATGCAATGCTTGTCGACGACCATCGGCGACGACCATGTGAGGGTATTGCCGGCGCCGGCCATGGCGCGCGTGAGATCGAGAAGTTCGCCGGTGGTCAGAAAGCCTGCGCAGGCGACGAGGAAGGCGGCGATTTCCATGTCGGAGTAGCGATAGCCGACAATGTCGCGGATGATGGCCTCGATCTGATGCGCGTTCAGCGTTTCTCCGATGATTTTGGTGCGCACATATTCGAGACTCTGCGGGCGGCGCGCCGGCGCGATCGTGACCGACGTGCCTTCGGGCAGGCCCATGCGCCGAAAAGCCGGTTCGGCAAGGCCAATCTCCTCCGGACCGACGACCGAAAGGTCATGGCAGATATCAAGGCTCGCAATGATCGAGTGACCGTCATGGACGATTTCCAGCCGCTTGAAGGCCTGAAACGCTTCGGGTCGCAACGCCGCGCAGTTCGACGCCAGAACGGCGACGTTTTCACGCAACGTGTCGAGCGGCACTCGGCGGATTCTGAGCTGCATGGTTGGCGTTCGCTCGCTTCCGCCGGTCAGGCGGCGTAAATGGTTTCGCCCCGCTTGATCGTTTCCACGATCGTGAGTTCGCGCAGAGCGGACGGATCGATCGCCTCGGGGTCTTCGGCCGTAATCACAAAATCGGCCAGCTTGCCTTCTTCGATCGACCCCTTGATGTCGTCCTCGAAATGCTGCCAGGCGGCATCGATGGTAATGCCGCGCAAGGCATCGTAGGCGCTTATGCGCTGGTCTTCTCCCAATACCTGGCCGCTGCGCGTGCGCCTGTTGGTCGCAGACCAGAGCAGCATGCGGCAATCGGAAGGGGCTACCGGCGAGTCATTGTGCAGCGTGTAACGCATGCCGCGCTCGATGGTCGAACGTACCGGACTGATGCGAGCCGCGCGTTCCGGACCCAACACCGAATCGCGGTGCCAATCACCCCAATAGAATGTATGCGTGACAAAGTAGGACGGCATTACACCGAGTTTTTCCATTCGATCAAGCTGGTCCTCGCGCAAAGTCTGGGCGTGGATGACGGTCGGGCGCCGATCACCGAGACCGTACTTCGCCGTTGCCTTTTCGATGGCGGCAATGAACTGGTCGGCGGCCGCATCGCCGTTGCAATGAGCGTAAACCTGCCAACCACGCGCAAAAGCCTCGTCGACAAGGTTGGCTGCCGTCAGATCGTCGACGATCCGATAGCCGCGATAGTCCGGCTTGAAGCCCGGCGGCACAACTTCATACGGTTCGGTGAGCCAAGCGGTTTTGGCTTGCGGCGAACCGTCAAGCATCAGCTTGATGCCGCCGATCTTGAAGCCGTTGTAATCTTTTCGTACCTCGACATCGCCGCGCGCCAGATCGTCGATATGGGTAAAGAAGGGATAGCCGATCACGTCGATTTTCAGGCGATCACGCTCGGCCGCGAGCGTCAGCAGGTCGTAGTCGGGGCGCCGCGTCGCGCCGTCCTGGGCGGTGGTGATGCCCCAAGCGGCATATTGATCCTGCACCTTGTCAAGCAGATCGAGCAATTCATCCTTCGACGCCTCCGGCAAGCGCGGCAGGGCGAGTGAGATAGCGCCTTCCTCGAGAATGCCGTTCGGTTCGCTGGTGCCGGGCCAGCGGCGGATAACACCGCCGGCTGGATCGGGTGTATCGGCCGTGATACCGAGCAGGTTCAGCGCATATGAATTCACGACCACGACATGGAGCGACGCGTGATAGGCGAGCACCGGCTGCTCGGTCGACACTTCATCGAGATCGGCGCGGGTGATGGCTCGTTTCTCGGCCAGCAGCGAGTCGTCGTAGTTTGCGCCGAGAATCCAGCCGCCGCGCCCGCCACCGGTTTTCTCGCGATATTTCAACAACTCGCTCCTGATGTCGGCGATGCTGCCGACAGGGCCCGCCGGGATCGGCGCGAGGTTCTGGAAGCCCATCAGAAGCGCCGTCAGGGATACGTGGCCATGGCAATCGATGAAACCGGGCAACATTGTCTTGCCGCCCAGATCGACGATGCGGGCGCCGCTGCCCGCGCGCGACGTGACGTCCGCCTCTCCGCCGACCGCGAGAATGCGTCCACCCTTGACGGCGACCGCTTCTGCGACCGACAGGGCCGGGTTCATGGTGCGGATGGTGCCGCCGCGATAGATCGTGGTGCCGCCAGATGCGGCGCTACTGCGCCGCGTCGACCCGCCGGCGATGGCGGGCGCGGTGAAGGCGAGCGCCACGGCAGCGCCTGCAAGCACGTCGCCGCCGGCACGCGAGACGCCGAGCGCCGTCAACATACCGGCCGTCAGCGCTGCGCCGGCGCTGAAAAAACCGCGGCGGCTCAGAAGTTCGCGTTTCGGCGGATAGGCGCCCCAGACATATGGCGTGCAACAGGGGCAATTGCCGCGATGGGTCTTCGGATCGTCGTATGACATCGGTACCTCAGATAGCGGCGTCTCAGCGCCCGGTGAAATTCGGCGACCGCTTCTCAAGGAACGCCGCAATGGCTTCGCGGCTGTCTTCGCCGGTGGCGGCAAGCGCAAACTGGTCGGCATCCATGAAGGTCACAGCAGCGTTTAGCGCTGTCGCCGCCTGCGTGATGCCACGCTTTGCCATACGCACCGAAACCGGCGGCAGAGCGGCGACCTTTTCGGCCCAGCGGCGGGCGCTCTCGAGCGCCTTGCCATCGTCGCAGATTTCGTCGATGAGGCCCCATTGTTCGGCTTGCTCTGCGCCAACCCGTTCGCCGAAGATGGTGAGTTGCTTGGCGCGAGAGGGCCCTATCAGGTTCACCATACGCGGCTGCGTGTGCCAGCTCATGTTCATGCCGAGCGGGATTTCCGGGAGACGGAAATGTGCGCCGCGTCCGGCAATGCGGAAATCGCAAGCAACCGACAATGCGACACCTCCGCCGATACAGAATCCTTCGATGGCGACGATCGTGACCTGGTCAAGTGCTTCCCAAGCGTCACACATATCAGGGCCGGCGCGCAGCATTTCGCGCCGTTCCAGAAGCGATGCCGAAGCGCGCTTCGCCATTTCGGGATCGGTGAGATCGGCGCCACCGGTGAACGCCCTGCCGCCGGTCAGGATAACGGCGTTAGTAGTCACATCGTCGCGCAACAGGCGCGCGGTCGCGGCAAGATCGCGCAGCAGGCGGGCCGAAAGCGCATTGACGCGATCGCCGCGATCGAATCGGACGGTGGCCACGCGGCCGGCGCGCTCGATCGTGATGAACTCGCCGACTTTTTCGCTCTGCACCATTCCACCCCCTTGTTTCTTGCGGCCGCGCACAGACCGCGGGGCGTTTCTTGGGCGCAATGATGGCGCGGCTACCGCCCACTGCAAAGGGTTTTCCGGTTTGGCGGCGTAAAAAGAAGAGGGGCGGCGCCGAGGAGTGCGCCGCCCGCTCCCGTCCGGCCCGCCAGGACCGGACACCCCTCAACTCAGGAGTTGACGATCTCCCATGAGCCGTCGGGCTGGCGGCAGGCCGTACCGTATGCATCCTCGGCGCGACCCCCGGTGGTGATGACGGTCTGATACTCGCGGCAATAGCGACCGGGATGGGGTTCGTAGGTGCGGACCGGCGTGACCTCGTAGCCATAGCCAGAGCGGGTGTCTTGCCAGGAGACCGGATGGTGGTTCGGTGCATATTCGAGCACATCGCCGACACAGGCCCAGTTGCTGGCATCGACGGCATGACCGAGCGCGCCGCCAAGGACGGCGCCGATCAGGGCGCCGCCAATCACCGGCCCGGCACCCCTGCCCTGGTCGGCACCGATCACGCCGCCAAGGATGGCGCCGATTACGGTGCCAACGGCCTGGCTGTTACAGGCGGAATGGCGATAGCCGTATCCATGGCTGCCATAGGACGCATCATAGTAACCGGCTTGCGGGCGCACATAGACCCGCTGCGGGACGGTTACATAATGATAGGTGTTGCGATAGACGACGGTCGTGCCGGTTCGGTGCGCCGTGCCGCTGTGTGGTCCGTAGTATCCGTACCAGGGTCGGTCCACATAAACCGGCCGGTATGCATGCCGCGTTGTGCCCGGCAGGTGACGCTGCTGAATCTGTCGTTGATGGACCTGCTGCCGGTGCTGCCACAGCGGATCGGCTTGCGTGCGCGATGGATGTCGCGTCTCGACCGGATGGTCCTGGCGGTGGCGCATTTCGCCGCGTTGACCATATCGGTCTTCCACATGACCTGCCAACCAGACGTCACGCTCCATGCGCTCGCCCGGAGCGGCCAGCGCAGCGCCACCCATGCCGACGCATAACAGGGCGGCGACGGCCGCACTCACCAAATTTCCAGTTTGTCGCAACATGTTGCGCCTCCGTTCCAGGACGGAAATCCACTTCCGCCAACACCGATAGAATTTCATCCGGCACCTGAACGGCCCCTGAACCGGCCGTTAATCCACAAGTCCGCATTGCGACAGCCCACCGCAGTTGAATTCGCCGACTATTTCCTCTCGAATCCCCCATGTCGGGAATGCCGCGATCCACCCCCCAAACCCTGGAGATTCGATGCCCAACACACATGCGACACCAACGTCCTACGAAATTTCCGTTGGGGCGGCCTGCAAACGTTTGGGGTACAGCCCGACGATTGAGTCACTTCTTTCGCTCGCGGCGCTCGAGCTCAAAGTCGAGATTCCGATCGTGCGCGACAATGGAGAACTTGCGATTTTCACGGGTTACCGCGTTCAGCATCAAAATGTGCGTGGGCCGTGCAAAGGCGGACTGCGCTACCATCCAGATGTCAACATCCACGAAGTGCGCGAACTCGCGGCATTGATGACCATGAAGACGGCGCTGGCCAATATTCCGCTCGGCGGCGGCAAGGGCGGTATCGCGTGCAATCCGCATGAAATGAGCCAACGCGAACTAGAAGTTCTGACGCGGAAGTTCGTCAAGCGCATTCATCGAGAGATCGGCCCAAACGCCGACATCATGGCACCCGATGTGGGAACCAATGCCCAGACGATGGGCTGGATTCACAGCGAATATTCGGCCATCTACGGAAACTCGCCGGCGGCGGTTACAGGAAAGCCGCTTGCCCTTGGCGGTTCGCCAGGCCGCAACACCGCGACGGGGCATGGGCTCGCGATCGTCATTGCCGAATATGCCAGGCAGCATCGGATGCCGCTGAAGGGTTCGACAGCGGTCGTTCAGGGTTTTGGCAATGTCGGATTTCACGCCGCGCAGGCACTGGCAGCATTGGGGATAAAGGTTGTCGCAATCTCGGACTCGCGCAGTGCCGTTTACCGTGACGGAGGGATCGACCTTGCAGCATTGTCGGACCAGAAGCACGCGCGGGGTTCACTCAAAGACACAGAAGGACACGATTCGCTGGAGCCGGATGCGTTGTTCGAGATACCATGCGACTTTCTGGTTCCAGCCGCGCTCGGCGACGCCATTCATGCGGGGAATGTCGCTCGTCTCGCATGCCGCATCATCGTCGAGGGTGCCAATGCGCCGGTTACCGCCCAAGCGGATCTGGCGCTCGGAGAACGCGGTATAACCATCATTCCCGATATTCTGGCCAATGCGGGTGGCGTGATCGTCAGCTATTTCGAATGGGTGCAAAACCTTCAACGACAGGTATGGGCGCTGGAGACAGTCGACGCCGAACTCGAACGCCTTCTTGGCAATGCAACTCGCGAGGTGCTGGCGCACGCTGCCGCAGCCGATCTCGACCTCCGATCCGCAGCCTTCGACATTGCCGTGAGGCGGGTCAAGGAAGCGCTGGATGCTGCCGGGCTCTGAGATTTCATCTCTCTGGCATAAGCTTCATGTAACGCTTGGCATGCTAGGCTTGAACGGAATCAGTCCCCCCGCAGCGCAGGATCGCCCGCGACATGCCAGAGACAAGTTTTCTGCAGGCCCTGTTTCTCGGCATCATCGAGGGGGTAACCGAATTTCTGCCGGTTTCGTCAACCGGGCATCTCATTATTGCCGGCGAACTGATCGGTTTCGACAGCGTGCCTGGCGAGGTCTTCGAGACGACGGTTCAGATCGGCGCCATTCTGGCGATATGCACCCTCTATCGGCAGCGGTTGACGTCCGTTTCGCGAGGCCTGCTCAGCGGCGACGCCGGAGCGCGGTCCTTTCTAACCAGCATACTCATCGCCACGCTACCGATGGTCGTTCTGGGCGCTTTATTTTATGATTTTATCGTCGGCGTCCTGTTTTCGCCCTATGTGGTCAGCGTGGCCTTCATTGTGGGTGGCATCGCGATCATTGTGATCGAGCGGCTGGATATTGACCAACGCATCGAGTCGATCGAAGCGATCACACCTGTCACTGCCGTAAAGATCGGGATTTTCCAGTGTCTTGCGCTCATTCCCGGAATGTCGCGCGCGGGGGCAACCATCATTGGATCGCTGCTGGTTGGCGTCGAGCGGAAGACGGCGGCCGAATTTTCCTTCTTCCTCGCTATTCCCGTCATTGTCGGTGCCACTATCGTCGACCTGTGGGGCAATCGCGCGTTGCTCGACGGAGCGCACGTTCCGGTTCTGGCGATCGGCTTTGTCGCGGCGTTCCTGTCGGCGCTGGTCGTCGTCAGCTGGTTTGTCGGCTTTGTCAGCCGTCATGGCTTCTCAGCCTTCGGGTGGTACCGGGTCGCTCTTGGCAGCCTGCTGCTCGTCTACTTCCTGATGCAGGCCTGAGACTCCCGTTTCCTCGTTAATACCGGTTAACGGATCATGCAAATCCCTGCGGTATTACATCGAAAAGCTACCGGAAACCGCCACTTAACCGCGCGTTATACGTTTGCCCTTAGCGTTACCGGCTGCACGCGGGGATTTTTCGGAACGTCCGGTTTCATATGGCGGAAGCTCAAACTCAGGCCGCAAGTACCTTCAAGGCCGGACCGGACGGGCGCGTTGAGCACCCGATGCGGGCGGATGCCGATTCGGCAATGGATTCGCGCATCGACTTGCAGGAACAACAAACCAACTTCCAGATCAACCCCATTACTCTGCATTTCAGGGATGCCGATGTTGAGGAGCGCTACGCGACACGCGCTTTCGAGGAACAGATCGGCCTGACGCGATTCTCAATCGCCATGGGCGCCGTGATCTTCTCGCTCTATGCGCTGTTTGACCCCTACATTATTCCGGAAATTGTCTACGAGGCGGCCGCCATCCGTCTCGGCCTAGCCGCACCACTTCTTTTCGCCATTGTTGCAATCTCCTATCTGCCCGGATTCTCGCATCGACATCAGGGCTTGCTGTCGCTGGCAATGTGCATTCCGGGATTGGCGGTCGTGGCGATGATTTCAATTGCCGACGCTCCCGGCAACTATCTCTACTATGCCGGTGTGCTGATCATCCTCAGCTATGTCAACTGCCTCTGGCGACTCCGCTACTACTATTGCAGCTTCATGTCGCTCATCACGCTGATTTTCTATGAGTATGTCGTCTTCTTCGTTAACCCGATTCCGACCCATATCCTGATCAACAACAATGCGTTTCTGATTTTCGGCGTCGGCGTCAGCGTGTTCGTCAACTACATCCAGGAGTATCAACTCCGCAAAGCGTTCATTTACAACGAAAAGCTGCGCTTTGAGCAGCGCCGCTCCGAACGTCTTCTGAGCCGCTCCGAAGCCGCAAACCGATCAAAGAACGACTTCCTCGCCATCATGAGCCATGAGCTGCGGACGCCGCTCAATGCCATCATCGGATTTTCGGAAATCATCTCAAACCAGATGTTCGGGCCCGTTGGGCAGGCCAGATATGTCGACTATGCCGGCGACATCCGTTCGAGCGGCGCACATCTGTTGAGTATCATCAACGATATTCTGGACATTTCGAAAGCGGAGGCCGGCAAGCTTCAACTGGAAGAGGAACCGCTCGATCCGGTCGAGTCGCTCAATCGAACCATGCGCATGTTCCGCCAGCGCGCCTCGGAACTCAGAGTCGATCTTACCTTCCGCGTGCGGGATGACCTCCCGTGGATGATTGTCGATCCGCGACTATTCAATCAGGTGGCGATCAATCTGACTTCAAACGCGCTCAAGTTCACGCCTGAAGGCGGGCAGGTTCGGGTGGACCTTGGTCTCGACAGTGCTGGCGACCTGGTGCTCAGCGTCGAGGACACCGGAATCGGCGTCAAGGCATCCGACATCACGCGGATATTCGAACCTTTCGTGCAGGTCGAAGATGCCATGTCGCGCACTCAGCAAGGCACCGGCCTCGGGTTACCGCTGGTCCGCAAGATCATGAGCCTGCATGGCGGAACGGTCGAACTCGAGAGCCGCGTCGGCGAGGGAACGACGGTCAAGGCCACGTTCCCAAAGAGCCGCTTTGTCGCTCCCAACGTCGAGAATGTCAGCCGGCACGCGCGCTAAACGGATCTGTTCGCGATCCACTATGCTGGCTTGTCCACCACCATCAGATAGATGCACTTCGTCGAGTCGACCTCAACCGTGACATTGGCGACATCAAGACCGTCGATCAGCGCCAGCATGTCCGCCTCGGTGCGGTAGACCAGGCTCCAGTCGGTCACGAATTCAAGCGGCCATTCGCATGCTTCACGACCCTTCTTGACGTTTGCGAGTATGAGCTTCCCACCAGGCTTCACCTGTGCGTAAAGGTCGTGCGTCAGTGCGCGGGCGCGGCGGGCGGAGAGGTAGTCATAGAGGCCGAGGCTGTAAATCACATCCTGTGGCGGCAATGTCTTGAAAAGAGCGCCGGCTTTCAGGAGTTGAGCAAACGACGCCTGCAGGCACTGAACCTTGGCGCGTCCTGCATGGCGAACCACTTCGGGATAAGCGTGCTCGTAGGCATGGTTCAGCGCCCGGTCGTCCTGGTCGATCAGCGTAAAGTTGACCGGCGACGGCAGGCGATCGATCTTCAGATAGTCATAGACTTCGTAGGCCGAACCACAGCCGAGATTGGCGATGTTCAACGGCGTGTCGCCGGCGTTTTCCGCAACACGTTCCGCAAGCAGCTTCTGCGTCATGCGCAATCGCGTGCCGACGCAGGCGCCGGTCTCGACGCCGATGCGATGCAGCAGCTTTTCATAGGGCGTATTGCCGACACGCTGCCACTCATAGACATAGTTCATGATCCGGAAGTCCCCCGGATAGCCCAGCGGCTTCTCGTAACAGCGCTTCATCACGGCCCCCGGCATGAAGTCGGGCGTCAGCACGCGTTCGGCATACCGTTTGTGCCGCGCCAGCATCACCGGATCGCTCCAGACCGGCGTCAGAATGTCGTTGCCGCGATACCAGAGTTCCTTCCACTGCGGCACAATCCGATCCTCGCAGGCGATCAGTGCATCGAGCAGCAGCTTTTCCCGTTCGTCACCGGTTGCCGTGAGGCGCGCCTCGAAGGTTTCAAGGATACTTTTGTAGGACCGGAAGAGATTGAGAATCTCGGTGCTGAGTTGCTGGAACTCCGGCAGGATGCCCTGCGACGTGCCAAACGCCGGATCGGCCAGCGCTTGCGTCAATACCAGACTGTCGTGATCGGTTACGATCGTCGGAATGTCGAGAAAGCCGGTGGTGAATTCGAGCGCCACCGTGGTTCGCATTCCGTGGGGTTCGATCCGGCGCACCCGGCCAGCACCGGCAAAAAGACGGGCATCGCCCAGGCGGAGTTCGAAAGGCATTTCGGCGCCGATCAAATTGTCCCAGCCTCCGACTCTCCCGCTCTGGACGGCGATACCCGTCATGCTGAGGTTTTTGAGTGTCGCCCGCTCATCGTCGAAGAATACGGCCGGGACTGCGTCGCGAAAGAGCTGTTCCGGTTTGAAACGCTCCGCGCGGTAAAACATCTTCCGCCCCTGCTCACCCGTCAGTTGCTCATAGGTCCGCATTGCCCACCCACCCGTTACGCGCCGAAACTTTATCCGTAGATACCGGGCCTTAGGGAATCACAATGGCTAACAAATTACAAATATTAACAACTAGTTAATGGATGCCTTTAAAGCATTCCATAACGGAGAATCTAGGGATAATCGCGAATCTAGTATGGAGAAGCCCCGGCACCTACTAGCCGGCCCGCCTCGCCGCCATGGCGCGGCTGTTCTCGATGATCCGCATCACCGGCGGCAGCATCAGCCAATCAATGAAGAGATTGGACATGATGACGATAGCGGTCATGGCGCCGAGCGAGCGGTTGACCTCGAAGCCTGAGAAAACGAGGGTCCCGAAGCCCAGCGTCAGTGAAGCCGTGATGACCAGCATGGCGACGCCGACGGTTGCGAAGACATAGTTGATCGATTGTTCCGGGTCGAGGCCGCGGGCGCGGGCTTGCCTGTACATCAGCAGGAAATAGATCGTGTCATCGACGACGAGGCCGATGGTCATGGCGGTCACGACGGAGGCGGCCAGGCCGATGTCCTGATAGAGCAGTCCCCAGAGGCCAAAGCCTACCAATGACGGCAGCATGTTGAGAAAGATGCTGAGAAAGCCCAGAAATGCACTCCGTAGCGCGAGCCCCACAATGACCGCGATCAGTAAAACCGACACGGCCGTGCTCAACATCATTGAGCGAATGTTGATTCCCGACAATTCGGCAAAGAGAAGGTTGATGCCGGTACCGGCACTGTGCATCACCGGCGGCGCGTTGGCCGACAACCACGATGTTGCCGCCGCATTGAGCGCACGGATTTCACTCGAGGTTTTGTGGCGCAAGATAACCGTAACGCGGCTCGACGAACGGCCAACGTTGATCTGATCGTTGAGCGAGGCGCCATAGGGCAGCGACAATTCATAGAGAAGGAAGTATTGGGCGATCAGGTCCCGGTCGTCTGGAATTTCGCCTGGGTCACCCGTTGCGCCGCCGTTCATCGCCTCATGGACGCGACGGGTGATGTCTGGAATGGCAATCACACTGACGACACCGTCCTGTGCGCGCAACCAGCTTTCGAAATCGGCGAGATGACGCTGGTAGGCCGGATCGTATACGCCGCCTTCCTCGCCGGCGCCGACGTCGAACTCAACAATGTTCAATCCCGTCAGCCGGTCTTCGGCAAAGTCAGAAGCCTGACGATAGTCAAACCGCCAATCGAAATATCGTGCGAAATCGTCATCCAGTCGAATATTACCGATCCAGAATGCGCTTGAAACGACAATCACACTGCACAAAAAGAAGAGCTGTTTGTAGTAGCGGTTTACAAAGTGGCCGAGCGAGATCATCACGGCCTCGGACCGCTGAACGGCCGGCCGCAACGGCATCAAGACAAGTACGGCCGGCAGCCATGCGAAGGTGAAGCAATAGGCAACCGCAATGCCGATGGCGACAATGTTGCCCTGCTGGCGCAACGGCGGCGCATCGGCCAGATTCATCGCCAGGAAGCCGATCATCGTAGTGGCGTTGGTCAATGTGACGGGCCAGAGGTTCATCCTTACCGCTTCGGCAATTGCTTCGCTTTTGGATAGACCGCGCCCGAGTGCACTGAGCGCCGTGGTAACGATGCGGACGGCGGCCGCCATGTTGACGGTCATGATGATGATCGGACAGGCGACGGTAGCCGTATTGATTTCCCAGCCGTACCAGCCGGCGATCCCCATCGCTGTAGCGCTGGAGAGGCCCAGCAACGACAGGATCGCGATGCTGGGCAAGACGGCGCGAACAAACACGAACATGACGATCGCGGTGACGACCAGACTGATCGGGATCAACACCATCGCGTCGTTCATCGCCGCTTCCGAGAATGTGCCCATCAGCACCACATTCCCGGTGATCTTGACCTCGATACCTGGATGATCTGCCTCAAAGGCGGCCACAAGCGCCCGGGTTGCGGCGATGATGGCGCGCACTTCGACCGAGGCTTCCGACGGGAGATTGAAATTGACCAGGACGCCTGCCGCGCGCCCGTCCTCGGCCAGAAGCCGGTTTTTCACCATTGGATCGTCGAGCGCAGTCCGTTCAATCTCACGCGCTTCCGCCATCGTCACGCGCGACGGCTCGGGAACGAGATCGGCAACGGTAAAACTGTCGTCGTCGGCCGAAACATGAGGGAAGTTGGTCAGTGCATCGACACGCGTCGAATGGGGCAACTGCCAGGCCCGTTCGACAAGATCACCGATTGCCGCCAGCACATCGGGCTCGGTCACCTTTCGCCCGCCTGCCCATACAACCAGCAGCACATTGTTGTTCTGGCCGTATCTGGCGTCGAATTCCCGCAGGGTCTTGATGCCCGCGCCGTCCGGCGCGAAGAACACGCGCGTATCGGAGGAGATCGCGAACTGGGTGATTCCGGCTGCCGCAACAAGGAAAACGCCCAGGCACAGCGCGATCGTTGCGCGCGGAAGCCTCAATACCGGATTTATCACTCTGGCCATGAAACGGCGCCGCCCCACCCAACTCCCAATCAGCGCGAGGCCAATTTGGGCGATTTCGGGCGCAAAGAAAAGTGGCGAGTTCAGTATACGTTAACAATCGGGCCTAGACGCCGGAAACGAGGATTTAACCTACGGGGCAATATTATGGGGTTTGAGCCGCTGCCCTGCGCCGACTTAACTGGTGACGTGAAACCGGCGTGAGGCATCGGGGATCGAGGATCGAAGGGGGAACGGCCCGCGCAAATGCACGGACCGGCCTCGGGGAAACCGGCGGACCGACCATGGGCGACACAACGCTCGTCAATCTGGCTACAGTCGGCAGCGACGAGCTGCAGGCAATGTCGGTCGCTGCTTTCACGTCCGGTCTCGAATCCATGTCCGGGGATGCCATCGCGCGTTTCAGGCGAATGCGCAGGCTCAGCGCCAACCATCGTCAGGCGCTCGAAAAATATCTCATTGCACATCCCGAGAAGCGGCCCGGCCAATCAGGGGCGGCTGCCCCGGACGTCGAGGAAAAAGCCGGTGCAAAAGCTGCCCGACCGAAAGAATCCGGTCTTTTGATGGAGTTCCTGCTCCGGGTTATTGCCTGGTGGGAAGGCATGGATACCGACGATGTTGCTCGGGCAAAGGGCATCGCACGACGGAAAAAGAAGAAGAAAAAGAAGAAAGTCCCGACAGCAGCCGCACCGAAGCCACAAGCCATTGCCAAGCCGGCCGTTGCGGCGGCCGTTCCGGACGAGGTGCCTGAACCGCAGCTTGGTCGCATCGACATCATTCAGAAGCTCTGGGGTGACGGCTTCAGCCTGCCTGGCGGCAGCGAATTCGCCCTGAAACTTGTTCGCCCGCTGACGCTCGAAAAGGGAGCCCTCTATCTCGACCTTGCACCCGGCCTCGGCGGCGCGATGCGCGCAGTCTCCAAGGCCTTTGGCGTGACAATCAAGGGCCTTGAGACAGATGCTGAACTCGCCGCGGCCGGACATGAACTTTCCGAGCGCGCGTCGGTTGCGGCGACCGCCCCCATCATCGCTCGTCCGGACGGATTCGCCGCCGACGATTTTCAGCCACAAGGACAGTATGCGGCTGTTTTCCTGCGCGAAGCGCTGTTTGCCGTTGAGGACCGGGACACCATGTTCGCGTTTATCGGCGAGGCGCTGCGCGACAACGGCTCTCTGATGTTCACCGACTTTGTTCTCGCTGAGGACGAACCCGACGATGACGCGATGATTGTCTGGAGAAATGCCGAAGCGGCGCCCGTGTTTCCATGGACGGAGGCCCAGTACCGGGAAGCACTTGAAACCCAACATTACAAAATCGACAGGATCGACGACCTGACCGCCGAATATCTGCCGCTTGTTCACGCCGGATGGCGGCATTTTCACGATTGCCTGCAAAACGCCAAACTTCCGCCTGAAACGGCGGCCATGTTGATGCGCGAAGGAAATGCATGGCTTGCTCGCAGCCGCGCGCTCGAAACCGGATTGCTACGTCTCCTGCATGTTCATGCGTTGCGCCAACCGGCCAGCACGAAGACGCAGGTACCAGCCGGCGGCGAGCAAGGGGCAGATGCGGAACTGGCCGATGCAACGCAATGACGACCGAACAGACGGAGCTGCCGAAATGTCGGCGGAACAGATGATGCGCGACACAAACACCTCGCCGAACCGCGATGCCGGCCACATCGAACCGATTTTCGACGCGTCCGGCACGCTTCGGCGCAACGTTCTTCGCAGGCTCGGCGCGGCGCGCGGCGAACAGACCGAAGGCGGCAGCGTGGACGCAACCGCGAAATTCACGCGCTAGTCCCGCCGATACTTTCCTCAGTCCAGCTCCAGATCGCTCGTCTCTTCCGCCTTGGGATCGAGCGCTCCCGTGCGCGTCTTGTGATGACGATAGCGCATCATGGCGATCGGAATGGAAAACAGATAGACTGCGGCGAGCGTGGTGAAGGTCCACCACGGATAACTCAAAATCACAGCGGCGCCGAAGCCGATCAGCAGCAGGATCGGTAACACCATGTCTCGACGGATGCGTAACCCCATGCGCTTGCCCGAGAAGGTCGGAATCTGGCTCACCATCAGGAAGGCGACGGCGAGGGCGTGCAGCGCAATCAGAATCGGTGCTTCCTTGAGCCAACCGACCCCGATAAATGTCAGATAGAGCGGCAGCATCACGAGGCCGGCCGCTGCCGGCGCCGGGACGCCAACAAAATAGTTTCCTGTCCAGGCGGGCTTGTCCGGATCTTCCAGTGCAACGTTGAAGCGCGCCAACCGCAATGCACAACATACTGAGAATCCCAGCACCGCGATCCAGCCGATGCCACCGATTTCGACCAGCGACCACAGATAGAGAACGACCACGGGCGCGACGCCGAAGTTGACGAAATCGGTCAGCGAGTCGAGTTCGGCACCGAAACGGGTCGACCCCTGCAGCAGGCGCGCGACACGCCCATCCAGTGCATCGAACACCGACGCAACGATGATGGCGGCGACCGCAATCTCGAAACGGCCTTCGATGGCAAAGCGGATCGCCGTCAGGCCTGCACAAAGGGCCAGCACCGTCAGCGCATTGGGAATGATCGTGCGCACGGGCAGTTGGGCAAATTGACGCGCACGGCGCATGCGCAAGCTCTCTCCGGTCCGGAAACCGGAATCCGGACGGGGCTCGAAAGGCGGGATCGGATCGGCCATTCCTATCTACTCGCTTTCATCCGCAACTCAGATGTGGTGCGGCTCCACGGAAATTGAATCGGCAAGAACCGTCTCGCCACCGATCGATGTCTGTCCGACGGCAACCAGCGGAATTGCGCCCACCGGCAGATAGACATCAAGCCGGCTACCAAAACGGATGATGCCGAAGCGCTCACCCGCCGCCAGGTCGATGCCTTCGGTCACGTCGCAGACGATGCGGCGCGCAACAAGACCGGCGATCTGAACCACCACGACCTGCTCACCGTCGGCGCGTTCAATTACCAGCGAGTTGCGCTCGTTGGCGTCGCTGGCCTTGTCGAGATCGGCATTGAGGAAAAGACCCGGCCGGTAGGCGACGCGTTTCACCTTGCCGGCAACCGGTGCGCGGTTCACATGGCAATTGAACACGTTCATGAAGATGCTGACGCGGGTACGCGTCATGTCGCCGAGACCGAGTTCCTCGGGCGGTGAAGCCTCCGTAATCATGTTGACGACACCATCGGCGGGGCTGATGACCAGTCCTTCACGCGACGGAGTCACGCGATCGGGGTCGCGGAAGAAATAAAGGCACCAGAGCGTCAGAACGACGCCGATCCAGCCCAGCGGGTTCCAGATCAGGAACAGAACGATCGTTACGGCGGCAAAGATGATGACCCAGCGATGGCCTTCTTTGTGGATGGGCGTCAGGATCGAAGTCAGGCTGTCCATGTCGGTCTTTCTGTCCTGGTTGGGCAACAGTTGCGGTGCGGGCAGTGTAGCCCGCGGGGCCGCCGGGGTTAAGGGTAACCGGAATCGGCGGCAATCAGGGGTTCTGCAGGTGCAGGTTCCACGATCGGCTCCGGCTCCCTGTCGCTTGCGGGCATGGTTTCGAGCTTCTGACGGGCAGCGTCGGCCTCGCGCTGGCGGTTCCACATGGCGGCATAGACTCCGCCTTTTGCCAGCAGGTCATCGTGGCGGCCGCGCTCCATCACCCTGCCCTGTTCCAGCACCAGAATCTCGTCGGCGTCGATGACCGTCGAGAGGCGATGGGCAATGATCAGCGTGGTGCGATTTTCGGAAATGCCCTTCAGCGCCGTCTGGATTTCCTTTTCGGTGTGGGTGTCGAGTGCCGAAGTCGCCTCGTCCAGCAGCAGAATCGGCGGATTTTTGAGGATTGTGCGGGCGATGGCGACGCGCTGCTTTTCGCCGCCAGACAGCTTCAGTCCGCGCTCGCCAACCCGCGTGTCGTAGCCTTTCGGCAGACGCTCGATGAAGCCGGCGATCTGGGCCAGCCGCGCCGCTTCTTCCACTTCGGCATCTGTTGCGTCGGGGCGGCCATAGCGGATGTTGTAGCGGATGGTGTCGTTGAAGAGCACCGTATCTTGCGGAACCATGCCGATGGCGGCGCGCAGCGAGGCTTGCGTCACCCCGCGAATATCCTGTCCGTCGATGCGGACGCTGCCTTCGGCGATGTCGTAGAAACGATAGAGGATGCGCGAGATCGTCGATTTTCCTGCGCCCGACGGGCCAACAACCGCGAGCGTGCGGCCGGCCGGCACGCGGAAGGAAACATCGTCGAGGATGCGCCGGTCCGGATCGTAGAAAAAGCCGACATTCTCGAAAACCAGTTCGCCGCCCCTGACGTCGAGCGGTCGCGCATCGGCGGCATCGCTTATTTCCGGTGGCACCTGCAGCAGGTCGAACATGGTCTCCATGTCGATCAGCGCCTGACGAATTTCGCGGTAGACCGTGCCGAGGAGATTGAGCGGCTGATAGAGCTGGATCAGATAGGCATTGACCATGACGAAAGCGCCGACGGTGAGGATGCCGGTGGCGACGCCTTGGGCGGCCATCAGCATCAGCGCCGCGAGGCCGGCAGTGAAGATCAAGGTCTGGCCGGTGTTGAGCAACGAGAGCGACGTGGTGGTCTTGACCGCGGCATGCTCGTAGCCCGCCATCGAGCGGTCGAAGCGCCGCGCTTCGTGGTCTTCGTTGCCGAAATATTTGACCGTTTCGTAGTTGAGCAAGCTGTCCACGGCCTTGGTGTTGGCTTCGGTATCGAGGTCGTTCATCTGGCGGCGGAAGCGCGTGCGCCACTCGGTCACGGCGAAGGTGAAAATCATGTAGACAATGACCGTCACGGCGGTAACGACCGCGTACCAGACGTCGAAAGCATAGGCGAGGATGATGCAGACGAGGATAAGTTCGATGATCGTCGGCACGATGTTGAACAGCGAAAAACGCAGCAGAAAGTCGATGCCCTTGGTGCCGCGCTCAATAACCCGCGACAAACCGCCCGTTCTGCGCTCGAGATGGAAGCGCAGCGACAGCGCGTGGAGGTGGCGAAACGTCTCCACCGCAAGCTCGCGCACCGCATTTTGCCCGACCTTGGCGAATACCGCGTCGCGGAGCTGGGCCAGTGCCACCATCAGAATGCGGCCGACGCCATAGGCGACGATCAGGGCAACGGGAACGATGACGGCAGCGGCGGCGGCCGTTTCCGGCGACAGGCGGTCGACTGCTTCCTTGTAGAGAAAGGGTACGTAGACGGTGACAGCCTTGGCGCCAATCAGCGCGACCATCGCCACGACGACGCGGGTGTGCAGGTCCGGCCGGCCGGCCGGCCAGAGGCGCGGCAGCACCGAGGCGAGCGTCCACCAATGGCCGCGCGGGACCAGCGGCGGGGGGCCGCTTTCCGCGGCGCGGGCGAAGTGTCTGGACATCGGGACCGAGGGTCTCCGGTTTTGCGGCCTTCGGCAAGCCGCACGCCTCCATGACGACGCCCCGCCCGGAACCCGGACGGGGCGTCTTTCTTTATTCTAGATAAGCGTCTTTTCCCGAATGGCAACAGGCGTTTAGCGGGTGTCGGACGGCGTGGCGAAGATCTGCCCCGGATAGATCAGGTCCGGATCGCGGATCTGGTCCTTGTTGGCCTCGTAGATGACCGTGTAGCGGAAGCCCGAGCCATAGAGGCGGCGGGCGATGTTCCAGAGATTGTTGCCCGGCTGGATGACAACCTTGCCGTCCTTGAGCGCGGCAATGACCGCCAGCGGCTCGCCGCGTTCAAAGGGCACCTCGACGCGGCCGACAACGCGGCCCTCGTCGTCAAGCTGATCGACGCGCAGAGCATATTGGCCGGGCGCGATTTCGACATCGGGGCGCAGTTCCCAGCGGCCGGTGGGATCGGTCGTGGTCTGGCCGACGGGATCGCCGCCGACATAGACGCGGACCGTGGCGCCGGCATCGGCGCGGCCGGCGATGATCAGATTGCCGTTTTCGTCGTAGTCGACGGTCTCGAGGATCAGGCTGCCGGCATCGGCGGGGACGCCCGGCCCTTGCAGCACAATGCTTGCCTTGCCGGGCTCGCTGCGGACGACGAGGGCCGGTTTGTCGGGCTGGTCGGGAACGACGACCGAGACGACCTGCAGGGAATCCCTTGTGCTGCCGTCCGGATTGACGGCGGTCAGGGTCAGTTCGACCGTGCCAGGTTGAAGCGGCTCATCAAGGACGGCAACCCATTCGCCGCGTGTATCGGCGGTGGTTTCGGCAACCACTTCGCCATTGGCCTTGAGCTGGATGCGGGCGCCGGGAAGGGCGCGGCCGGCGGCCAGCGTGGCGCCGTCGCGCTCGACGCGGACGATGTCGAATGTGGGGATGGCGGGGTCGGCTGCTTCGTCGAAAACATCAACATCTTCAGGGACTTGATCCTCGACCGCGAGATCGGATGGCGCCGGTACGCCGTCGCCGCGCAGGAAGAACCAGTAGCCTGCGGCCAGAAGCGCAAGGGCCACCACCAAGGCACCGACGATCGCTCCGAGTTTCATTGTCCTGTTTCCTTACCCGTTGGAGTGCGTGCCGAAATGAGGCGACAATCCTGCTGCGCACAGTCTATCGCCTACCTTGCAAATACGGCACCAATGTGAATGCTCCGCATCAAATAACTCAACAAGGAAAAAGGCTTAACGCAGATGAAACTCGAAAGCCTGTGCGTTTATTGCGGCTCCGGCATCGGCCGCGAGCCCCGATTCATGGCGGCGGCGGAAGGCTTTGGACGGCTGATGGCCAAGGCCGATGTGCGCCTCGTCTATGGCGGCGGCGGCGTCGGGCTGATGGGGGCGGTGGCCCGCTCGGTGCTGGCCGAGGGCGGCCAAGTCACGGGAATCATTCCGAAATTCCTGACCGAGATCGAGGTGCAGCTCGACGATGTCAGCGAGCTGATCGTCACCGACAGCATGCATGAGCGCAAACAACTGATGTTCGAGCGTTCGCAGGGCTTCGTCGCCCTGCCCGGCGGCATCGGCACGCTGGAGGAAACGGTCGAGATGCTGACCTGGGCGCAGCTCGGCCGGCACAGCCAACCCATTGTGATTGCTAATCTAAACGGCTTCTGGGA
>JAUXOE010000240.1 GCA_030682415.1 Parvibaculum sp. | reverse complement strand
TCGAGCGCCTTCAGCCGCGCCGCATCCACAACCTTGCCCGTCCGCTCCTCGCGCGCCAGCAGCACCGCCGATTCCTCGAACGCCTCGCGGATCGCCGCCACCCGCATCGAGAATTCCCAGTCGTCGAGCCCCTCGGCGCCGTCGACGCGCCCGCGCACGCCCTCGGCCCGGTCCAGCGCATCCACCTTGCCGCCGGGGAAAACCAGCGCGCCCGAGGCAAAATCGATCTGATGGTGCCGCACCACCATGAAAACCTCGATCCCCTCCGCGCCGTCGCGCACCAGCAGGATCGTCGCCGCCGGAATCAACGCATCTGTCGCCGGTTTGGTCATTTTCGCGCTCCCTTTTGCTCCAATTCGAAGCATTGTTTTTATCGTTTGGCGACGTTGTTCGTCGCTTCCGCCGGCCGGTTAAGCGCTCGTAAACCCGCCCCCCGCCAGTCTGGACCCATCGCAGAATGCGTGTCGTCCGGGATCAAGATGTACAGCAGTTCCTTTCGCCTGACCAACCGCGACATCGACCTCGCCTTCGAAGCGCGGCACCTTTTTCTGGTCTGCCAGCCAAAGGTCGCGCTGGACACCGGCGAGGCGCTGGGCGCCGAGGCCTATATCCGCTGGAACCATCCGGACTACGGCCTGCTGCCGCCGGGCCTCTTCCTGTCCTTTTTCGAACGTCGCGAACGTTCGGGCGAACTGACCCGTTACGTCGCGGCAGCGGCCGCCGACGCGCTGGTCGACTGGGCAGCGGTCGGCTGCCAGTGGCCGCTCTCGATCAATCTCGGTGCCGCCGATCTTGCCGACATGCGGCTTCCCGGCGATCTCGACGGCATCCTCGGCGAGCGCGGTCTCGATCCGTCGCTGCTGACCCTCGAAGTCCCGGAAGGCGCCTTCGCCCGCCATGGCGAGGCGGCGGCCGGCATCATTCGCGAACTGCGTCGCCTCGGCTTCCGCACCGCGCTCGACGGCGGCGGCGCCATCATCGTCCCCGACGATGTCGTGAGCCGCGACTGTTTCGACGAAATCAAGATTGGCGGCGCGGCGATCATTCAGTTCGCCGGCCGTCTGCGCCATGCGGGTCTCGGCTTTGTCGGCCGCCGCGTCGCCCTGGCCGCGTCGCGCGGTCTTGAGGCCACGGCCGTCGGCGTCGAGGACGAAACGACGCTGGCCGCCCTTCCCGCGCTCGGCTTCACCGCCGCACAGGGTGCCCATATCTGCCGTCCCGTTCCGCTGACCGAACTGACCGGCTGGACCGCACCGAAACGCCGGCCCGTCCCGGAAATGTTGGCCGAGCCGGAGGCGACAACCGAAAGCCCGGCCGGTGACGCCGCGTCCGACGACGATGCCGCCGACGAGGATGTCCTCCTCCTGACCAACCCGATCGAGGACGCGCCGCCCGCCGAAGCGGCACCCGTGGAAAAACAGGCAACGGCAGCCAAAGCCGCGCTGGATGACGAGATGATGCTGCAGACCGCAGCGGCGGAGCCCGCAATCGCGGAACCGGAAATCCCTGAAGACGTGCCGTCACGGTCCTTCGTCACGCCGCCCTGCGACACGGGCATCATGATGTCCTGGGAGGAACTCGACTTCCATGTACCGGGCGAGGAAGTCCGCGCCGTTGCCTGGCGCATCGACCGCGTCTGTCTTTCGCCCGACCGGGATCTGGTCGCGCAGCTTCGCAAACCGCGCGCCCGCAACCCCGGACCGGCGGCCCGCAAGCCGGCACCCGCAAAAGCCGCGGCGGCGCCCGCACCGCGCCCGCGCCGCATCCGCCGCCCGCGTGCGCCCTCGGGCCTCGTCACCCGCCCGAGCCTCGTGCAACTGGCGCTGGGCTTCTGACGCAAAGCCGATCGAAAGATCAAACTCGCTCGATGATCATCGCGATGCCCTGCCCGACGCCGATGCACATGGTGCACAGCGCATAGCGCCCGCCACGCGCCTCAAGCTCGAACATCGCCGTCGTCACCAGCCGCGCCCCGCTCATGCCGAGCGGATGGCCGAGCGCTATGGCGCCGCCATTCGGATTGACATGTTCGGCATCGTCGGCAAGTCCGAGATCGCGCATCACCGCAAGTCCCTGGCTCGCAAACGCCTCGTTGAGTTCGATCACGTCGATATCGCCGATATTCAGGCCGGCCTTTTCCAGCACCTTGCGGCTGGCCGGCGCCGGTCCGATGCCCATGATCCGCGGCGGCACGCCGGCCGTCGCCATGGCAACGATCCGTGCCCGGGGCTTCAGTCCGTTCGCCTCCGCCGCTTCCGCCGAGGCAATGATCAACGCGCAGGCGCCGTCATTGACGCCCGATGCATTGCCGGCCGTCACCGAGCCGCCCTCGCGGAACGGCGCCGGCAGCTTGCCGAGCGCTTCAAGCGTTGTCTCGGGGCGTGGATGTTCGTCTTCCGACACCACCGTCTCGCCCTTGCGGCCAGCGATCGTCACCGGCACGATCTCGGCAGCAAAGCGTCCCGACGCCATCGCCTTGCCGGCCTTCTGCTGGCTGCGCCAGGCAAAGGCG
This sequence comes from Parvibaculum sp., assembly GCA_030682415.1. Lineage (GTDB taxonomy): Bacteria > Pseudomonadota > Alphaproteobacteria > Parvibaculales > Parvibaculaceae > Parvibaculum. The sequence continues at coordinate 2,264 of JAUXOE010000240.1, read as the reverse complement.
TCCTGGTCCGCGCGGGAAATTTGAAAATCTTCCGCCACGTTCTCCGCCGTCTCCGGCATCGAGTCGACACCATATTGCCGCTTCATCAGCGGATTGACGAAACGCCAGCCGATCGTCGTGTCGTAAATCTGCGCATCGCGCGAAAAGGCAGCCGTCGCCTTGCCCATCACGAAGGGCGCCCGCGACATGCTTTCGACACCGCCGGCAATGGCAAGCGACGTCTCGCCGGATTTGATCGCCCGCGCCGCGGTGCCGACCGCATCCATGCCGGATCCGCACAGCCGGTTGATCGTCGTCCCGGAAACCGCGTCGGGCAGGCCCGCCAGCAGCGCCGACATCCGCGCCACATTGCGGTTGTCCTCGCCGGCCTGGTTGGCGCAGCCGAAAATCACATCGTCGACACGGCTCCAGTTGACGTCCGGATTGCGCGCCATCAATGCCATCAGCGGCACCGCGCCCAGATTGTCGGCGCGCACGCCCGACAGCGCCCCGCCATAGCGCCCGATCGGCGTCCTGACGGCGTCGCAAATGAAAGCGTCTTTGATTTGATGGCTCATCGCCCGGCCTCCGCTGAAATCGAGGCAGGCAACCTAGAGCGTTTCCAGGTGAAGTGGAAGCCGGTTCACCGACCGGAAACGCGACAAAACAAAGACTTGGAGACGTTCATCGTGAAACAATGAACGTCTCTAAAGTATTTTGTCGCGAAGGAAAACGCCGCGCCGCCCTCAGGCGACGTTCTGGTTCCGGACCGCCGGCGCCGGCGCGGCCAGCCGCCCCAGCTTGTCGATCATCGTATCGAGATCGGCGGCCTCGACCTGTTCATAGACCTCGCGCAAGCCCTCAAGCACATGGTGCTGGAAGAGCGGCAGATCGAGCGACCCGTCGCTGCTGCGCACGGCATGAAACGTATCGAGCACGGTGCGGAAGGAGGGATAAAGCGCTTCCGGCATCCCGGCCCGCGCATAGACGGCGCGAAAACCCAGCGCGCCGACATCGTGGATGAGCCGCCAGATGCGGTCATGCGGCACGCTGGTCAGCTCCGCAAAGGCGGCCTCGACAAAGCGCATATTGCCGGCACAGGCCGACCGCAGGATCAGTGTCGCGGTCAGACGCTTGTTCTCGATCAGTTGCGTCACCAGCGCGCGCATGTCGTCGTCGCTCATGCGCACGATGGCGTCGGTCGTCGTCCGCTCGCGCGCCTGTTCTTCCAGCGTCGCGGCAACCCGCCCGTCCATCTCGTGATGTTCGATCAGATACTCGCGCATCTGCTCGGAAACCATGGCGATCAGCCGTTCGACAAGCGTCGCCGGCAATTCATTGCGCTGCACCAGCGGCGCCGCCACATCGGCATCATCGGCATAGCGCTCGACCAGCATTGTCGCCGCTTCCTCGTTGATGATCGCGCCTGCATTGGCGATCAGCCTGAGCACCGCCGTGCGGTCGCCTTTCAGCGCCAGCGCTTCGGAAACCGGCGCCGCCACCTGCGGCCGCCCGGCAATGGCGCATTGCTTGGCCGGACTGCCGTAATAGACGAGGCCCACCAGGTCTTCGTCGGTCAGCACCGGCGAGCATTCGAGAACGGGAATGGCGACAGCATCGATATCGCGCGCCAGTTGCAGCACGATGTTGCGCGGCGCTTCCGGCACGTCATTGAGGCAGCGCGACAGCGCCTCGCGCACATTGACGGCGACGTCGTGCACCAGATAGCCGAGAATTTCGTGCGCGAGTTCGCGTTCGCGTGGCGCAAGCTCCACATCCTTGAAATGGGTTGCGACCTTGGCGGCGACTTCGGCGCGCGCGTCCTCGGACGGGTCCGCCAGGAGCCGTTCCACATCCGCGATCGTCAGCTTCTTCTCGCTCATCCGGCCCCCCGGGCTCCACATCGACGGTCGGTCGATCCCGCTCCGGGACGCCCAAATCCATCCGCAAGCCTATGCGGAACCGTTTAATGAACGGTTTACGTTAATGTCTGTGGACAACCCGATTGGGGCCTGTTTGAGCCGTATTTTGACTCCCCCGCCTTTTCATGGATGATCCGCCCCAACAAGAAATTCAGCTAAACGGGGATCGGACATCATGCTTGAGGGCCTCAAGGTCATCGAAATGGCCACCTACATCGCCGCGCCCGGCGCCGGTGGCATTCTGGCCGACTGGGGCGCCGACGTGATCAAGATCGAACCGCTCGCGGGCTGCCCCATGCGCTACACCATGGCCAACATGGGCGCCGACCATCTGAAGGGCTCGCCGATCTTCGATCTCGACAA
>JAUXOE010000256.1 GCA_030682415.1 Parvibaculum sp. | reverse complement strand
GCGGCCGGGACAGACGCTTATTTACATGCTAGCATTGCCTTGAAATATAAATACCTTAAAAAACTTGTAAAATGACCGAACGGAAAGTCATATCCCTGACCGGGGACCGGAAGGCGAAGCCAGCGCCGCAGATGGCGGACGAGGCGGCGGCGCGTCTTGCGCTGCCGGCTTTCGAGCCGGGCTGGGTGTGGCTGGTCGGCGCCGGACCGGGCGATCCGGGCCTGCTGACGCTCCATGCGCTCAATGCGCTGAAACAGGCCGATATCGTCGTCTACGACGCGCTGGTCGACGAGACCGTTCTGCAATTCGCAAACCCGCACGCCAAGCTCGAATATTCCGGCAAGCGCGGCGGCAAGCCGAGTCCGAAACAGCGCGATATTTCGGCGCGATTGATTGAACTTGCCCGCCAGGGCAAGCGCGTGCTGCGCCTGAAGGGCGGCGATCCCTTCGTCTTCGGCCGCGGCGGCGAGGAAGCCCTCGCGCTGGTCGATGCGGGCATTCCCTTCCGCCTCGTGCCGGGCGTGACGGCCGGCATCGGCGGCCTCGGCTATGCCGGCATTCCGGTCACGCATCGCGACACCAATCACGCGGTCACCTTCGTCACCGGCCACATGGCGGGCGGCGCGGTCCCTGAAAATCTCGACTGGCCGTCGATTGCCAAGGGCTCGCCGGTGATTGTTCTCTACATGGCGCTCTCGCATCTCGGCGCCATCGCGAACCTGCTGATCGAAAACGGCCGCCGCGCCGATGAGCCGGTGGCACTGGTCCGCAACGCAACGCTGAAGGATCAGCAGGTCCTCGAAACAACACTCGGCACCGCCGCCGCCGATGTCGCCCGCACGGACTTCAAGGCCCCCGCCATCATTGTCATCGGCGATGTGGTGCGTCAGCGCGAAGGCCTCGACTGGCTCGGAGCGCTGGAAGGCCGCATCCTGAAGCGCGATCCGTTGAACGTACGCGCGAAAAAGGACGCGGGCTGACAACTATTTGAGTTTGACAGTCGTTCGAGTCTTCTGTCCTCATGCGGGATGGGGGAGACATGAACGTCAGCATCACAGACAGCCCGGCACCGCGCCGCCGCCCGTTTCTGGCGGCTGTGGTTTTCTTCGCCAATTTCTATCTCTTTGCCTTCGGGCTCGACTCGGTCTTGTCGATTGTCGACGACCTGCTGCAAGGCCTCGCCGGTTTCGATGGACTCTGGCCAACCCGTCTTGGCGTCGCCCTTGCGGTGCTTCTGCTGTCGCCGCTGCTGATCGCGATACTCCTTTTCATCCCGCAATTGCCGAAGCGCGTCTTTCTGCTGCTGGCACTGTGCGCCATATGGGCAAATCTGATCGTCTGGCCGCTGAGCGTTTCTGTCACTGACCCGCTGGTCAATGTGCCGCTTACCCTTGTGCAATGTGCCGTCTTCGTCCTTGCCGTCTTTCTGCTTCGGCGCCGGACGGGGCGTCTCTACATTTCTGTCGCGGATTTGCCTGTCAGGGCGCGGTCGTTGCGCCGGACACTGACAACGATTGGCGCGGTCGTGGCCACCATTGTGATCGCCGCGCCTGTCGTCGTCGCAACGTCATTTCTGGCGCTGATTGAGCAGCAGACAGGCGGCTATCTCCATTTCTCCTGGACCGGCATCGAGGTGCAGAAGGTCGTTCTCGTAAAGGACGACAGGACTGTGCATCTCGTCGGCATGATGCATCTCGGCAAACAACAATTTTATCGCGACGTGTTTGGAAACATACCGCCAGGTGCCGTTGTACTTGTTGAGGGCGTTACCGACGCGCAGGGGCGCTTGAGGGGGGACCGGCCGGCGGGACGCCTTGCCGAGGTCCTGGGTCTCGACGACCAGATGGCCATTCAGATGGAGTGGATGGTGGAATCCTACGGCAACGGAACCGGGATGCTTGAGGGTGGCGCCGATCCGGAGCGACGGACGCATATCGTCAGGGCAGATATCGATGTCAGCGAGTTCTCCGACAGTACAATTCGCTACCTCTCGGAGGTCGGCGATATCTACGGCGCAAGGTCGCTACGCGACGCTCTCGAACGCTTCAGCGCATTGAACACGCAATTCTCGGAAGAAGAAGCCGTCCTGGTTTGGAGCGAGGTGATCGACAAGCGAAACAAGAAGCTTTTGGCGGTTTTTGACGACGAGGCGCCATCGAACCCGGTTGTCGTCATTCCGTGGGGTGCGGCGCATATGCCGGGCATCGAACAAGGGTTGCGCGAACGGGGCTACGAAATCCAGTCGCGCGAAACGTTGAACGTCGTCGAATACGCCCAGCTGTTCTGATGGCCGCGTTGCCAGGCAATGCGCGCGAGAGCCGTCGCTCATCGCGCCTGAAAATAAACTTATCCCCACCCACCAAACCGTCCCCATATTAGGTTCATCTCGCTCCACCGAAGGGCGCGTCCGGACTGGCCGAATGCGTGGAGAGGGAATGCTGCAGTCTTGCGGTGTGGGACGCCAGACCCCACTGCCGAAGAGGTCGACGGACGTGGGCCGGTTAACGACCGGCGGGGTAGCGGCCGATATGCGCCGGACTACCCGCGACGCGACAGATGTCGAACCATAAATCGCAGCGCGCGGGGCGGGAACGAGACCGCCCTTACATGTGCCACATGTCACATGCAAGACATGTACGGTCGAGTTCAATATGCGCCCCGCGCATCCTTCTTTCTGTTGCGTGCCGAAACCCCGGAAGCCTCGCTTCGCGGGGCCTTCGGTGCGCTTAACTGCCGAGCACTTCGGCATCCCAGCCCGGACGCGCCAGCCCCGGAGGTTCGAGCCGTATCACTTGGCCGTTCATCGCATAGGGGATCGTATCGATCCGCGCGTGTCGGAGCACGCTCCAGAAGACGCCGCCATGCGCGACGACAAGCACGGGGCCTTCCGCATCCAGCGCCTTGTTGACGCCGCGGAGCGCGCGGGAAAGAAAATCCTCATAGACTTCGGCGCCGTCGGGCAGGTAGCGGCCCTCGCGCCAGTCCATGAACCAGTCGCCGCCATCGCGGCCCTCATCGGCGCCGAGATTGCATTCCATCAGTTCGTCGACAAGGGTGATAGTGCAGCCGGCCGCGTCGCAGGCATGTCGCGCCGTCTCGTAGGCGCGCGACAACGGACTGGAACAGATGCTGCGGATGCCGAGCCCGCGCACGATTTCGGCCGCCGCTCTGGCTTGTTCGATCCCGGTCGCATTGAGCGGAATATCGATCTGACCTTGCGCCTTGCGATTGAGGTTCCAGTCTGTCTCGCCGTGGCGGACAAAGTAAAACGGCACTTCCTTCAGCATCACGCCCCCAACGCATCCCTGATCTTCGCCAACGCTTCTTTGGGTGCCGTCGCCTTCGGACCCAGCGCCTCAATGCGGGCGGGCAGCGCGTGCAACACGGCGTCCCGCTCGCCGTCGCTCATGCGCGACCAGCCGGCGATCTCCTTCAGCGTCCGCCCGCAGCCGACACAGGCATTGGCACGGCCGTCGACGGCGCAAATGCTGAGGCAGGGGCTCTTGATCGGCTTCGAGTAAGTCACGTGGGCTTTTCCGGTTCCGGGTGGCGGCGCGAGGGAGTATAGAGCGGTCGAACCGAAATCCCATGGCCCGAGAGTTCCCGATGACCCGCGCTGCCACCGGCCTGCCTTTCGACGACATCCGCAACCTGCTGGCCGGCCTGCCGCAAGCGGATGAGGCGGCGCACGCCGCCGCGCAAGCGCGAACGCGCGATCTCGCGGTGCCGGAGGGTTCGCTCGGCCGCCTGGCCGAAATCGCCGAATGGATGGCCGCCTGGCAAGCCAATCCGAAGCCCGCCGTCACGCGGCCGCTGGTCGCGATCTTCGCCGCCACGCATGGCCTCGCCGCCGCCGATCCCGATGCAGGTCCGGCGGACGGGACGCAGAAGCGGGTCGAACTCTTTGCGGCGGGCGGCGCGGCGGTGAACCAGATCGCCTTGCAGGCCGAAGCCGGCCTCAAGGTCTTCGACCTCGCCCTCGACCTGCCGACCCCAGACATCCGCGCCGACGCCGCCCTTTCGGAAGCCGCCTG
>JAUXOE010000219.1 GCA_030682415.1 Parvibaculum sp. | reverse complement strand
GGGCAGGCCGGCAAATGCATCGGTGTCGCCTTTGCGTGCCAGCGCCCAGAGCATCATCAGCAAACGAGCCGGAGCCGGCTTCAGAAGGGCCGGCATGAAAATCGAATGGGCGCCGAACCGGACGCCATGCTTGCGCAGCTGACCGCGCGCGGCCTGATCAAGCGTGCGAATGTCTTCAGCCACCCATTCGCGCTTCATCGAGCCGAGATGTTCGATCAGGCGAAAAGCGATGCCGCGCGCAAGACCTTCGATTTCGATCGCGTCGCGCAGCGCAACCAATGGCGCCAGGACATTTGCCACGTGCATCACGATCCAGCCGTCAAGGCGGGTCTGTACCGCCTCGCGTGCGGCGCCGTTCAACTCCTCACCGGCAATCAGCTCCAGACGCGGCTTCAGCGGTTCTGCGCCCGCTTTCAGTTCGGCGACCGGATGGCCTGTCCAGACGATCTGACCGTGATCGGACAAGGAAATGTCGGCGTCTGGTGCTACGGCCAGCCGTTGGGCGCGATCTGCAATTTCGCTTGTCAGCGCCTGATCGGCAGCCGTGCGGAGCACGCGCGCTTGTTCACCATCGGCCTTCGGGTCGGGCACAAAGACGAATCCATGGAGGCGGCCGACATACTCGCCCTCCACCAAAACCTCGCCGTCATCGTTAACAGCCGCCATTAAATCCTCGTTCTGGCGCAGACGCTTCATCAGCACGCTGGTGCGGCGGTCGATGAACCGCTGCGTCAGACGCTCGTGCAGCGCATCCGACAGCCTATCCTCTACCGCACGGGCGCGCTCCTGCCAATGAGAAGGATCATGAAGCCAGTCCGGACGGTTCGCCACATAGGTCCATGTGCGGATATGGGCGATACGGGCGGACAAGGTGTCGATCTCGCCATCTGTGCGGTCGAGGCGCCCAATCTGGCGCGCGATCCAGTCGTCGGGTATGCGCGCTGCACCGCGTCCGGAAGGTTCCATAAGAAAAAGATAGAGTCTTGTCAGAAGGTCTGCGTGTTCGCTTGCCAGTGTTTTGCGGAAGTCGGGAAGCTGGGCTACCTCCCAGAGCCGCTCTATGGCTGAAGGCGACTTTGCCGATGTCTGGACGTCTGCGTTGCGGGCCATGCGCGTGAGCGCTTCCAGGTCGTCGGCGATGGGTGCGCGGGCGAGCCCCGGCCGCTCGGGCGGTCGCTGAAGGCTCTGGATCAGTGCCGCGAGGCTTGAGAATTCGAGATGCGGATTGCGCCACTGCAGGAACCGCGCGGGTTCGAAGCTATGGCTCTCAATACGCGAAACGACATCGTCGTCCAGCGGCTGAGTATCGCCGGTCACGCCAAAGGTGCCGTTGTTCATATGACGGCCGGCGCGGCCGGCGATCTGGGCCAATTCGGCCACATGCAGGGAGCGATGTTGATGGCCGTCGAACTTCTGGGTTGATGCAAAGGCGACATGGTCCACATCCATGTTGAGCCCCATGCCGATTGCATCGGTTGCGACCAGAAAGTCGACCTCACCAGATTGATAGAGTGCCACCTGAGCGTTGCGCGTGCGCGGCGAGAGGGCACCCATGACGACGGCTGCGCCGCCGCGCTGGCGGCGGATCAACTCGGCGATCGCGTAAACCCGATCAGCAGAGAAGGCGACCACGGCTGACCGGCGCGGCAGACGCGTCAGCTTTTTCGAGCCCGTCCATGTCAGTTCCGAAAAACGTGGCCGCACGATGAAATGCGTCTCCGGCAGCAACTTCTGGATCAGACCTCGGACGGTTTCGGAACCGAGCATCATGGTTTCGGAAAGACCGCGGGCGCGGAGGAGGCGGTCGGTGAAGGTGTGTCCACGCTCCCGGTCGGCGGCGAGCTGGATCTCGTCAACGGCCAGAAACTCAACCGGCCGGTCGAGCGGCATTGCCTCGACGGTACAAATGAAATAGCGGGCGGTCGGCGGGAGTATTTTCTCTTCGCCGGTGATCAGCGCCACATGGCGTGCGCCCTTTGCTTTTGCAACACGGTCATAGACTTCGCGGGCCAGCAGGCGCAGCGGCAGGCCGATCATGCCTGTCTCGTGGCCCATCATCCGCTCAATGGCGAGATGGGTCTTGCCGGTATTGGTGGGGCCCAGCACCGCGGTGATGCGGCGGCGTTCGGCAAGGCCGTCGCGTGCATTGCGGCCGGGTGCGGGGAGGGACTGGATACTCATGTTTCGAGGCGCACCATCGGGGCAAGAGGATGTGAAGGCAAGGGTACGCCGCCATTAACCGTGCGGGCATTAAGGACTGGAATATTGGGCGAACGAACCGGGTCCGAATCGCCGACCACTCCATCTTCCGTCTTCGTTCACGGCTAAATGTTGTGGCCCGACAATATCTTAGGCGGACAATTCGTTAACAGAAAAATTTCCTGTGCCTTCCGCAACGTCCAAGCCGCGGTCCGTTTGCGGCGCGACTGCGGACCCTTTGCGATACTGGACCGCGGTCTATAGTGACGCCATCGACATTTGCCATCAGGCCCGCCAGAGGCTGGCGACACCCCCGGGAGGACGCTATGGATTTCAGGATCCCCAAGGACGTTACCGACTATCTCCATGTACTCGACGATTTCATCGAAAAGGAAATCAAGCCCCTGCAGGCGCGGGACGACAATGAGCGTTTCTTCGATCACCGCCGCGAACATGCGCGTACCGACTGGGACAATCAGGGTCTGCCGCGCCACGATTGGGAAGAACTGCTCGGCGAAATGCGCAAGCTTGCCGACAAGGCGGGCCATCTGCGCTACGCCCTGCCGAAGGAATATGGCGGCAAGGACGGCACCAATCTCGCGATGGCGGTAATCCGCGATCATTTGGCCGCCAAAGGTCTTGGTCTCCACAACGACCTTCAGAACGAGACGTCGGTTGTCGGCAATTTTCCAACGGTCCTGATGTTTCGCGACTTCGGGACGGACGAGCAGAAGAAAAAGTTCATTCCCGGCTCGCTCGACGGCTCGGTCCGGGTTGCCTTCGGGCTTACCGAACCCGATCACGGTTCGGACGCGACATGGATGGAGACGACCGGCAAGCGCGAAAAACGGGACGGTGTCGACGGCTGGCTGATAAACGGCACCAAGATGTGGAACACGGGCATGCATGTTGCGACGCATGATTTCGTGTTTGCGCGGACCAGCGGCAAGGGCGGCGACGCGCAGGGCATCACCTGTTTCATCGTGCCCGTCGACACGCCCGGCGTGAAAATCGAGGAATATCTCTGGACGTTCAACATGCCGACCGACCATCCGCGCGTGTCGTTCACGAATGTATGGGTGCCGGACGGATCATTTCTCGGCGATCCCGAACGTGGTCTCGAACTCGCGCAGCACTTCGTGCATGAAAACCGCATTCGTCAGGCGGCGTCGGGTGTCGGTGCGGCGCAGTACTGCATCGACGAAAGTGTTGCCTATGCAAAAAAGCGCAAGCCTTTCGGCAAACCGCTGGCGTCCAACCAGGCGATCCAGTTTCCGTTGATTGAAGCGCATACCGAATGCGAGATGATCCGCAACTTCATCTACAAGACGGCGTGGGAGATGGACCAGATGTCCAAGCCCGACGTTGCCCGGTATCTCTCCGACAAGGTCTCAATGTGCAACTACCGCGCAAACCGGCTGGTTTGCCAGGCTGCTGATCTTGCGATCCAGGTGCATGGCGCCATCGGCTATTCGCGGCACAAGCCCTTCGAGCACATTTACCGCCATCACCGTCGCTACCGGATCACCGAGGGTTCGGAGGAAATCCAGATGCGCAAGGTCGGTGGACATCTGTTTGGGTATATCGGCGCGAACCGACCGGCGAAAGCGGCCGAATAGTCTCGCAGTGCAAGCGAAGCCGCCTCACGCCTGATGTGTGGCGGCTTCGCTCTGCTGCGTCCAGACCAGGCGCGACGTGGGCAGCGTCATCGTTGCCGTGGTGCCGAGGCCGACAGTGCTTTCGAGGCGGAACCTGCCATTGTGCATTTCGATCAATGATTTCGTGATTGGCAAACCGAGGCCCGTGCCGCCGTGCTGGCGGGCATTTGTGTCGTCGACCTGTCCGAACGGCTCCATCACCTCATCAAGCTTGTCAGCCGGGATGCCTATCCCTGTGTCCCGCACGGCGACGCTGAGCTCGCCCGCATCCGTCAGGCTGAGCGCGATATCGATCCTGCCATCGACGGGCGTAAATTTTGCCGCGTTTGACAACAAGTTCAGCATGATCTGGCGCATGGCGCGCTGGTCGGCGCGAATATGCGGCATGTCGTCGAGCAGGAAGAGCGACACGGTCAGGCGCTTGTCCATCGTCCGGGCTCGCATCATTTCGGCCGACCAATGCAGGACGCCGGCGAGGTCGATCTCCTGTTCCTCGATCACGTAGCGCCCGGCCTCGATCTTCGAGATGTCGAGAATGTCGTCGATAACGTTGAGCAGGTGCCGGCCGCTGCCGTGAATGTCGATTGCGTATTCCCGATAACGTTCGTTGCCGAGCGGACCAAACATGCCATCGCGCATAATTTCGGAGAAGCCGATGATCGCGTTCAATGGTGTGCGCAGTTCGTGGCTCATGTTGGCCAAGAACTTTGTTTTTGCGCGGTTGGCGAGCTCAGCGCTCTCCGTCGCCTGTTTAAGGCCCTGTTCGGCGCGGCGGCGTTCGATGGCGATGCCTGCCAGATGCGCAGCTCCGAGCAGATAGGCGTCTTCCCATTGACCCGGCTCGCGCGAATCCGGAAAATACATGGCGAAGGCACCGCTGACGCGATTGTCGCGTGACATGATGGGCCGGAACCACACGGTATGGATCCCGGCTTTGCGCATATAGAGCGCAACGTCGCCGTGGCGTTCATCCTGTAGATCTGTGTTGATGATCTTCAGTCCGGCGCGCGCCATGTCGCCAAAGCCGCCCGTCCTCTGTTCCCTCCAGAATCCGGCGACCCATTCGGGGAAGTCGGCCGGGAGGTTCGGCGCGGCGCAGGTGATGAGGTTTTCGTCGCCGTCGAGCAGGAAGACGGCGGCGCGCGCGCCGGCGTTCGCTTCCTCGGCGCCGAGTGCCAGCAGCGACATGACTTCGTCGAGCGCCAGGCCGGTCGCAAGCGCCTGAAGAACGCGAAACTGACTTCGTTGTTCGGTTTCCGTGCGCTTGCGCTGCGTGATGTCGCGAAGATTGACGACGAAACCTCGAACGTTTTCGTCCTTGAGCAGGTTGGTGATCGTTGCCTCGACCCAGATACTTCTGTTGTTTTCATATCGCGGGATCA
>JAUXOE010000218.1 GCA_030682415.1 Parvibaculum sp. | reverse complement strand
AATACGCCGAGGATGCCGTCGGCCTGATGGCGGCCATCGGCTGGGGCTCGGCGCTGGTCGTCGGCGTCTCATTCGGCGGCATGGTGGCGCAGGAGCTGGCGATCCGTCATCCGCATGTCGTCGAGGGCCTGGTGCTGGCCTGCACCTCGCCCGGCGGTGCGGGCGGCGCATCGTACCCGCTCCACACGCTGCAACACCTCGACCGCGATACCCGCGCCCGCCACATGATCGGAATTTCCGACACGCGCCACGACGCCGCCTGGGCCGCCGCCAACGGAAAAACCTATGAACAGATGGTCGCCTTCGCCGCAAACGATCCCTATGCGGACGAACCGGGCCACGCCATGGGCCAGCGCCGCCAGCTCGAGGCCCGCGCCGCCCACGACACCTGGGATCGGCTTGCCGACATCCGCTGCCCGGTGCTGATCGCGGCCGGCAAATATGACGGCATCGCCCTGCCCGAAACGCAGCAGAAAATGGCCTCGCGCATCAAGGGCGCCGAACTGCGCTTCTACGAAGGCGGCCACCTCTTCATGCTGCAGGACCGCGCCGCGCTTCCGGCGATGATCGCCTTTCTGAAGGGAGAAGACTTGCCTCCGGCCACCGCCTGACCTAAAAGTTAATGTAGGACATTAGATCTGGGGAGCGCGGCGCCATGGGCCGGAAAATCCTTTTCATCACCACCGACCAGATGCGCTTTGACGCCATCGGCGCCAACGGCCAGAAGGTCGCGCGCACGCCGGCCATCGACGCGCTGGCCAGCGCCGGCATCAACTACACCCGCGCTCACAACCAGAACGTCGTCTGCATGCCGGCCCGCTCGACCATGATCACCGGGCAATATGTCTCGACGCATGGCGTCTGGATGAACGGTGTGCCGCTCCCCGTCGACGCGCCCTCGGTCGCGCAATATCTCAACGAAAAAGGCGGCTACAAGACGGCGCTGATCGGCAAGGCGCATTTCGAGCCCTTCCTCGATCTCCACCAGCAATTCTACGAAAGCCAGATGGCGCGGCTGGGCGAGAACGGCCCGCATCGCGGCTTCGACCATATGGAGCTCGCCACGCATTCGCCGCTGATCCTCCACTACAATGAATGGATGAAGAAGAACGACCCGGAAGCGCTGGACTTCTTCTACCAGAACCTCAACGACAAGTTTCAGGTCAACGCCGCCGGCGGCGGCGACACCGGCGCTTGCCAGGTGCATTTCAACAAGGTCGCGCGCGCGCATTACCACACCGACTGGGTCGCCGACCGCACCATCGACTGGCTCGCCTCGATCGGCACGCAGGACGACTGGTTCTGCTGGATGAGCTTCCCCGATCCGCACCATCCCTGGGACCCGCCGCAATCGGAACTCCACCGCCACCCCTGGCGCGAAACGCCGCTGCCGGATTTCTATCCGGGCTCGAAGGAAAAGATCGAGGAAGTGCTGGCCGGCAAGCCGCGTCACTGGATGGAGTGGTACAAGGGCGAGCGCGTCACCAATTACGAAGCGCCGCCCGAATTCCGCGCCTGCGACATGACCGCCGATCAGGTGCGCGAGATCAACGCCTTCACCCATGTCGAGAACGAGTTGATCGACGAGGGCGTCGCGAAAGTCATGGCCTATGTCGAAAAGCGCGGCTGGGGCGACGATGTCGATGTCGTCTTCACCACCGATCACGGCGAATTCCAGGGCGAGTTCGGCCTGCTTTTCAAAGGCCCCTATCATGTCGACGCGCTGATGCGCCTGCCGATGATCTGGCGCCCGGCGAAATCGGCGAAGGTTGCGCCCGCCGCCGTCGAAAAGCCGGTCGGCCAGGTCGATCTCGCCCCGACCTTCTGCGAAATCGCCGGCCTGCCCGTGCCTGAATGGATGCAAGGCAAGCCGATGCCGAAGACCGATGCCGAAGGCGACGCCCAAGGCCGCGAGCGCGTCTTCACCGAATGGGACTGCAAACATGTCGACGGCACCACCGTCGGCCTGCGCACCATCTATCGCGACGGCTACACCATCACCGCCTATCTCCCCGGCACCATCTATGACGGAACGGAAGGCGAGCTCTACGACCACAAGAACGACCCGCGCCAGTTCCGCAACCTCTGGAACGATCCGGCCCATGCGGCCATCAAGTCCGACCTCCTCACCGATCTTCTGGACAGCCTGCCCCCCGTCCGCGACCCGCAACTGGAATATGTCGCGCCGGTGTAAAGGCGCGGCGGTTGCCAGAAACGCATGCGCCCTGTATCCCGGAAGGCATTGACGCCATTCCGCAAGGACGCCCCATGCCCTCCCCCACCCCGCGCATGCTCGCCGAGAAAACCGGCGCCATCGGCTGGATGATTTTCAACAATCCCGAACGCCTCAACGCCGTCAGTCTCGACATGTGGCAGGCGGTGCCGGAAATCGTCGCCGCTTTCGACGCCGATCCCGAAATCCGCGTCATCGTCCTGAAGGGCGCGGGCGACAAGGCCTTCGTCGCCGGCGCCGACATTTCGCAATTCGGCGAAAGCCGTTCCTCGGCCGAGGGCATCGAAGCCTATGAAAATGCCACCACCCGCGCCTTCGACGCCATCGCCGGCGCGGCGAAGCCGACCATCGCGATGATCAACGGCTACTGCATCGGTGGCGGTCTCGGCATCGCGCTTTCCTGCGACCTGCGCTTCGCCGCCGACCACTCGAGCTTCGGCATCCCGGCGGCAAAACTCGGCCTCGCCTATGCCGCATCGGGCACCGGCCGCCTGGTCCATGTCGTCGGCCCGGCCTTCGCCAAGGAAATCTTCTTCACCGCCCGCCGCTTCACCACCGACGAAGCGCTGGCCATGGGCCTTGTCAACCGCGTCACCGCGCCCGACGCGCTCGAAGCCTTCACCCGCGACACCTGCGCCACCATCGCCGAAAACGCCCCGCTGACGGTCGCCACCGCCAAGCAGGTCGTCGATGAGTTCACCAAGGCGCCCGGCAATTTCGATCACGAAAAATGCGAAGCGCTGATCGCCCGCTGCTTTGCCAGCGACGATTACAAGGAAGGCCGCGCCGCCTTCATGGAAAAGCGAAAGCCGGAATTCAAAGGAAAGTAGAGGCCCCTCTTCCCACCCTCCCCCTGAGGGAGGGTCGAAAAATTGCAGCGAAGCGAAAATTTTTCGGGGAGGGGTAAGCGAGAAAACTCAGCGCATAACCGGAAGCGCGCCATTGGCCGAGAGCGGAGCACCCCTCCCCAAACGGGCTTCGCCCGTTTGACCCTCCCTCAGGGGGAGGGTGGTCGCCAACATGAACGCAGAAATACAGACGATAAGAACAACGAACCGAAAACAGGGAGCAACGAAAATGGGACGTCTCGACGGCAAGGTCGCCATCATCACTGGCGGCACCAGCGGCATTGGCCGCGGCACGGTCGATCTTTTTCTGAAGGAAGGCGCGAAAGTCGTCGCCGCCGACCTGCAGGACCACAAGGGCGAGGCAATGGAACGCGAACTGGGCGCGAACTTCTCTTATTGCCGCGCCAATGTCGCCCATGAAGACGAGATGAAAAATCTCGTCGCCCACACGGTGAAGAAATTCGGCCGCCTCGATGTGCTCTTCAACAATGCCGGCTATGGCGGCGTCGGCGGCGAGCTGCACGAAATCGACATGGCCGGCTTCGACGAAACTGTCGGCGTGCTGCTGAAAGGCGTCGTGCTCGGCTACAAATATGCGGTGCCGCACATGACGGCGCAACAATCGGGCTCGATCATCTCGACGGCCTCGGTCGCCGGCCTGCAGGCAGGCTACGGCCCGCTGGTCTATTCGGCCTGCAAGGCCGCCGTGCATCATTTCTCGCGATGCGCGGCGCTGCAGCTCGCGCCGCATTTCGTCCGCTCCAATGCGATCTGCCCCGGCGGCATCGCCACCTCGATCTTCGGCGCCGGATTGGGCCTCGGCACCCAGGTCGCCGACCAGTTCGCCGAAGTGATGAAAACGCACCTGGCGAAAATCCAGCCGACCCCGCGCTCGGGTCTCCCGGAAGACATCGCCAATGCCGCGCTCTTCCTCGCCAGCGACGAATCCACCTTCGTCACCGGCCAGACCATCGCCGTCGATGGCGGCCTCACCGCCGGCCCGATGGCAACCCTCGGCAAGCGCATCGATTTCGAAAAAGTCATCGGCGACTTCCTCGCCGAACTGCCCGAGGATGCGAAAAAGCCGGCCTGACCGGTATCTCGATACGTACTATAAATATGTACGTTTGCTTGACATACGTACAATATTTAAGTACGCTTGGCCATGATCAGGAGCTTTCGCGACAAGCGCACGGCGACGCTCGCTGAGGGGAGGCCTGCAAAGGGCATTCCTGCCGACGTTCTCCGCCGCGCCGTCGCGAAACTCTTCATGCTCGACACGGTGACCCGCGTTGAGGACCTGCGCGTACCGCCCGGCAACGAGCTCGAAAAGCTCCGGGGCGACAGGGCGGGTCAGCATTCGATCCGCGTCAATCGCCAGTGGCGCATCTGTTTCGTCTGGCGCGACGGCGATGCCCACGATGTCGAGTTCGTCGACTATCACAATTGAATTCGAGGAAGACGTCATGTCCCGCAAAGTTCCGCTCCCCCATCCCGGTTCGATCCTGAGGACCGAGTTTCTGGAGCCGATGGAAATGTCGGTCTATGCCCTGTCGAAGGCCATCGGCGTTCCGCGCAGCCGCATGAACGAAATCTGCAACGGAAGGCAGGGCATTTCCGCAAGCATCGCCCTCCGTCTCGGGCGCTTCTTTGATGTCGATCCGCAATGGTTCATGAACATGCAGGCGAAATACGACCTGCATGTCGCCAACAGGAAGCTCTCGGCCACCTTGTCGAAGATCGCCCCGCACCGTCACGCGGCCTGACTACTCGCCGAGGCTCCGGCCCGGCTTGCCGAGGCGCATGACCGTGTCGGTCGCGCAATCGAACGACGCGGCGTGGGCGTCCGCCGCCGCGCGCGCCAGCGCGTTGGCGTCGGCATTCGCCCGCGCATCGACATAGGCGACATGGCAGGCCGCGGCGCCGATCTTCGACACCACCAGCACCTGCCCGTCGCTGAACCTGCCGTCGCCGCCGTCATATTGCGTCAGGTAGCGCACAATGGTGGCAAAGGCCTTGCCGTCCGTGCCGAGCCGCCATTCAAGCATCTTGCCGAGCCGGTTGAACGGCGCCAGCGTCTGCCCGGAAAGCATCTTCTCGCGGTCCTGATCGTCGATGATCAGGAAAAAGCGCAGATCGCCCTCCATCACCGTCACGGTGTGCTCGCCGAAGGCCGGACAGGTAAACCACGCCGCGCTGGTGATTTCGTCTTCCACCATGAACACACAATCATTGGTATCGATGCTGGAATATTGCGACGTCGCCGCGCCGGCAGCCGACGCCAGAAACACGCCCGCCAGCAGCGCAAGAACCGCCTGAATTCGCCGCATGTCTCCCTCCCCGCCCGTGAAATCTCCAGTGAATTCCCCAGTGAAACCCCGAATGTAGCAGCGCCCCGGGCGGCGGCAACGGTTTGGCAATCTTGCCCGCCTAGCCTCGCCCCATGAGCAGCCCCGCCGAAAACCCTCCCGCCACCGCGCAAGGCGCCGAACGCCGCCTGTTCCGCCGCATCGGCGCGCGCCTCGAGGGCCGTCTGGTCTTTGCCGGCGTCGATGCCGAATGCCTGGTCCACGACATGTCGGTAACCGGCGCCGTGGTCGAGGTCGCGCCGCTGCCGGCGCTGGGCGCCGAACTGGCGCTCGAGGTCCCGGGCGTCGGCTTCGCCCGCGGCCGCGCCCTGCGCTATCCGGACGAGGGTCTCGTCGGCATTGAACTCGACATACCCCCGGCACGCCGCGATCGCATCGCCGACCGTCTGATCCTCGCCGCCTTCCGTTCGCCGCCGCGCCGCGAAGACGGCTGACCGCCAGTCGGATCGCGGCATTTCGCACAATCTTCGGTTGGGCCGGGCGGCGACGCTCGCTAAACTCCGCGGCAACGTGAAACCGGGGAGATAAAAAATGCCGCTCAAGAACAAGGTCGCCATCGTCACCGGCTCGGCCACCGGCCTCGGCGCCGCCGTCGCGCTCAGGCTGGCCGATCAGGGCTGCAATGTCGTGATCAACTACACCAAGAGCGAAGCGGAAGCGAAGGAAACGCTGGCCGCCTGCGAGGCGAAAGGTGTCGAGGCGGTCCTCGGTCAGGGCGATGTCGGCGAAGACGCCGATTGCCGCCGCATCGTGCAGACTGCCGTCGACAAATGGGGCCGCGTCGATGTGCTGGTCAACAATGCGGGCGGCACGAAGTTCGCCGACCACGCCAAGCTCGACGAATTGAACGCCGAGGATTTTCTCTGGATCTACAAGGTCAATGTCGTCGGCGCCTATCAGATGATCCGCGCCTGCGAGCCGCACATGAAAAAAGCCGGCAAGGGC
>JAUXOE010000211.1 GCA_030682415.1 Parvibaculum sp. | reverse complement strand
CCGGCGGAGAAGCCCCTTTTTTTCAATTCTGTCGGTCATTCGTCTCTCCATGTGCCGCCGGTGGGTCCTGCCCCCGGCCTTGTTGCGCGCGGCGCGCCGCCCGTCTCCCCGGCGGGCGGTCTTCCGGTGCTTGGTGGCTTTATTCTCAAGAAGCGTGCCGTTTGGGTTGGAAGACCTACCCCTTTGTATTTGTTAAGAAATTCCTTTTGAAAGTCAGGCGGGCTGCGATCCACAGGCGAGTATTT
Source organism: Parvibaculum sp. (assembly GCA_030682415.1). Lineage (GTDB taxonomy): Bacteria > Pseudomonadota > Alphaproteobacteria > Parvibaculales > Parvibaculaceae > Parvibaculum. The sequence continues at coordinate 13,350 of JAUXOE010000211.1, read as the reverse complement.
GCATATTAATTGTTCATATTTTTCAAGCTGCACATTTTTTATGCTGTTTGCCTTTTCAGAGTCATCCGCAGGCGATGGTGAGCTTGGATTAGCGGCGCTTTTTTCGGGGAAGGGGGTGGTTTCGCGGCATCGGCGCATCGGCTAAGCTTTCGCCACAAAAAGTGGAGTGCAACTCCGCAAACAGGGGATCGGCGCGGCCCAAGCGGCGGCTGGCGGCCGGGAAACAGGGACGGGGAGGTCATGGCGGATCTGGCAAAGAATTGGCCTGTGGCGGTCAACGCCGCGGCGGGCGTGGTGTTGGCCGGTTTTATCGGCTGGCAGCTGATTTCAAGCGGTGTTGAAGAGGCGGCAGCGCCGGTGGCCGAAGCGCCGGTCGTCGAGGAAGCGGCGGACGCGGCCCCGCCGCGCGGACTTGCCGATATCGACGGCGCGCGAATCGCGGCCGCCGATGCCGAACCCGGCAACTGGCTTTCCCATGGGCGCACTTACGATGAGCAGCGTTTTTCGCCGCTCGATGAAATCAACGACGGCAATATCGGCGAACTGGCGCTTGCATGGTCGCTCGACACGGCGACGACGCGCGGTCTCGAGGCGACGCCCATCGTAGTCGATGGTGTCATGTATCTCTCGCTCAACTGGGGCATCGCCATCGCGGTTGATGCCAAGAGCGGCAGCGAGCTCTGGCGCTTCGATCCGGAAGTGCCCGGCGAATGGGGCCGCTACGGCTGCTGCGACGTCGTCAATCGTGGCGTCGCGGTCTGGAAGGGCCGCGTCTATACGGCGAGCTTCGATGGTCGGCTGTTCGCGCTCGACGCGAAGGACGGCTCCGTCGTCTGGGAAGTCAACACGATCCCCGGTCCGCCTTACACGATCACCGGCGCGCCGCGCGTTTTCGGCGACAAGGTGGTGATCGGCAATGGCGGCGCCGAATATGGCGTGCGCGGTTACATCACCGCTTATGACACCGAGACGGGCGCCGAGGCCTGGCGTTTCTATACGGTGCCGGGCGATCCGGCGCTGCCGGTCGAACATCCCGAGCTCGAAGCCGCGATGCCGACATGGAAGGGCGGTGAGTGGTGGAAGATCGGCGGCGGCGGCACGGCCTGGGACTCCATGGTCTATGAGCCGGAGAGCAACACGCTTTACGTTGGCACCGGCAACGGCTCGCCCTGGACGCGCGAAATTCGTTCACCTGGCGGCGGCGACAATCTCTATCTGTCGTCGATCCTGGCGCTCGATGCCGATAGCGGCCGGATGAAGTGGCATTACCAGACGACGCCTGGCGACAACTGGGACTACACGGCAACACAGCCACTGATGCTGGCCGAGATCGAAATCGACGGCCGCTTGCGCAATGTCATCATGCAGGCGCCGAAGAACGGTTTCTTCTATGTGCTCGACCGCGACACCGGCGAACTCATTTCCGCCAATCCCTTTTCGACGACGACATGGGCAAGCCATGTCGATCTCGAGACAGGGCGCCCGGTCGAAACCGGCGAAGGCGAATTCGGCGCGGCGACCGCCTTCGTGCTGCCATCGGCCAATGGTGCGCATAACTGGCATCCGATGGCGTTTCATCCGGGCACCGGGCTGGTTTACATCCCGACCCAGGACATCGCCGGCATCTATTCGCTGAGCGAGCAGTGGAAGAACGAAGGCGCGTACACACCGAAGGAGAACTGGTGGAACACCGGCATGGACTGGACCGCCTATATCGACGCGATCACCGCCTTGCCGGAAATCCCGATGGAAAAGGGTTATCTCAAGGCGTGGGATCCGGTGAGCGGCGAAGCGCGCTGGCAGGTTGAGTATCCGGCGCCGCTCAATGGCGGCTTGCTGGCAACGGCCGGCAATCTGGTCTTCCAGGGAACCGCCGATGGCTATCTCTATGCCTACAAGGCCGATACCGGCGAACGGGTCTGGTCGCAATACATCCAGACCGGCATTGTCGCCGCGCCCGTTACCTATACGGTCGACGGCGAGCAATATGTCTCCGTACTGGCAGGCTGGGGGGGCGTCAACATCGTCTCGGGCGATGCGCGCACATCGGCAGCGGCGAAGTATGGCAATGAGGGGCGGTTGCTCGCCTTCAAGATCGGCGGCGGCGGCGCACTGCCGCAGCTTGCATTGCTCGACCAGTCGATACCCGAATGGCCGGCGCTGACCGCCGACGAGGAGACAGTGCGGCAGGGCGAGATTGCCTATACGCAATATTGCATGCTCTGCCACGGCGCACTGGCAATCAGCCCCGGCGTCACGCCCGACCTGCGGCGGATGGGCGAGAATGTCCGCGAGCACTTCCAGGATATTGTGCGCGGCGGCCTTCTCTCGGCCAACGGCATGGCGAGCTTTGCCGATCTTGTCAGCGAGGATGATGTCGACGCCATCCTCTCCTATATCCAGAAGCGCGCGCTTGAAGACAAGGCGCGTGCCGAACCGACCAACTGACGATACGCGTGTCGCAACAACAAGGCCCCGGGGAGAAATCTCCGGGGCTTTTTTCGTCAGTTCGTCGTGCGCTCGACGGCAAGGGCGAGGCGCAGCAGTTTTTCTTCCGTAAACGGATGGCTTTGCAGCATCAGCCCGACCGGCAGGCCGAGCGCGTCGTAGCCGGCGGGCAGCGTGATCGCGCAGAGGCCGAGCTGGTTGCCGATGGTCGCATTCCTGAGCGCCATGCGGTTGGCGCGGAAATAGGCGTCGCCGCCTGCTTCGAGCGCCGCAATGGGTGGCGGTGAAATTGCCACGGCCGGCATCAGCACGGCATCGACGCCGGATGTTGCCGCAAGATAACGGGCGCGAATGTCGGCGCGTCTCAGATCGGCGGCGATGATGTCGGAGGCGGTGAGCGCGGCGCCCGCCATCACGCGGTCGTAGACGGGCGGATAGATGTCGGGTTTGTTTGCCGCCAGCATGTCGCCCCATTGGGCGTAGGCTTCGGCAACCAGGCGGCTCGCTTTCGGGCTCCAGGTGAGGGCGTCTATTTCGTCGAGCGCCGGCAATTTTTGTTCGACGATTTTCGCGCCGGCATGGACGAGGCGGCGGATCGCCGCTTCGAGCGCGGTGGCGACGCCCTCGTCGAGTTCCGACCAGGCGACGCCGCCCGGCAGCCAGAAGACGGCGCGGGAAAGGTCGAAAGGTTCAAGCGCGTGGGCCTGCTTTCCTTCAAGAAGTGCTAGGAGTGCCGCTGCATCCTCGACGGTCTTCGCCAGCGGCCCCACCGTGTCGAAGGTCGGCGACAGCGGCACCGTGCCGGTGAGCGGCAAGCAGCCCGCCGTCGTCTTCAAACCGACGAGGCCGTTCCAGGCCGACGGTATGCGGACCGAGCCGCCGGTGTCGGTGCCGATGGCGCCTGCCGCCAGTCCGCGTGCAACGGAGACGCCCGCACCTGCCGACGAACCGCCGGGCACGCGCTCGATCTTTCCGTCATGTGCATTGGCCGGGGTGCCGAAATGCGGGTTGATGCCGAGGCCGGAGAAAGCAAGCTCGGTCATCGTCGTCTTGCCGAGACAGACGGCGCCGGCGCGCGTCGCGCGGGCCAATACCTCGGCATCGCGTGTGGGCACACGGGTTTTCAGCGGCAGCGAGCCGGCTGCGGTTGCCTCGCCGACGGTATCGAAGAGGTCTTTCCAGGAAAGCGGCACGCCATCGAGCGCATGGCGGCGCAAGCCCCGCTTCGCCCGGTCGGCGGCCGCCGCTGCCTCGGCGCGTGCGCGCGTTTCGAGCAGGCGGACATAGATGCGGTGATCGGGATCCGTCAGTGCCGCCCTTGCGAGGAATGCCTCGGTCACTTCGCGTGGATCGGCACTGCCGCTCTCGAACAGTCCGCCGAGGTCAAGCGCGGTCATCCGATGCCATTCGGTATGACCGCCCCGCTCATCCACCACGCGCGTGTTCAACCTGAAACCCTCTTTCATCTCAACCGTACAGGCAGCGTCTCGAATCCACGGAATGACGGGAGGTGACGCCGCCGGCCGGGTTTGCTGCCATGCGTCATCTGCGGGAAGCGGGTGACAAGCATGGCAATGCCGATCTGTGCTTCGAGGCGGGCCAATGGTGCGCCGAGGCACATACGCGTGCCGCCGCCAAAGGCGTGATGATGCGTGTCCTGCCGTTCAATATCGAACTTGTGCGGCTCGGGATAGACGGCCGGATCATGGTTGGCTGCGGCCAGCGACGTCGATAGCGACCGGCCCGCCTCGACCGGACAACCGCCGATCGTCATGTCGTGATGCGGCAGGCGGCCGGAATCCGTCACCGGCGTGTCGTAGCGCAGCATTTCCTCGACCGCATTGACGATGAGACCGGGATTGTCGCGCAGCCTGGTCATCTGGTCCGGATGTGCGATCAGCGCATGAACGCCGTTGCCGATCAGATCGGTTGTCGTCACATTGCCGGCCGTCAGCAGCAATGTGCACATGCTGACGATCTCGTTATTGTCGAGGCTGCTTCCCTCCTCTTCCGCGCGGATCAGGTCGGAGATCAGGTCGTTGCCCAGCGCCTCGCGGCGCCGGGCGATCATCTCGCGGAAGAAGCCGCGCATGGCTTCGCCCGAGAGGTGGATCCGCGCCTTCGTCTCTTCACCTGCAACCGGATCGAAACCGAGCACCACATCGTCGGACCAGCGCTTGAAATCGTCGCGGCGATCGAGTGGTACGCCCAACATTTCGGCGATCACCATGGTCGGCAGCGGCCCCGCAAATGCCGCAATCAGATCGACTTCGTCATGGTTTTCCATCGCATCGAGCAGTTCTTCGGCGATCGCGGCGATGCGCCCGCGCATCGTTTCGATGGCGCGCGGGTTGAAGGCCTGGCTCACCAGTCCCCGCAGACGCCGGTGATCCGGTTCATCGGAAAAGAGCATGGAGGGCTCGAAGGTGTTTTCGGCCTCCACCGAGGCGCCGGTGATCAGGCGGATATAGGCATCGGGCAGGGCATGGCGCGGATCGACATGCAGGGTTTTGTCGCGCAGAACGGCGCGAACGTCGTCGTGCCGGGTCAGAAAAATTCGGCCCAGTTCCCGATCGCGATGCACCGGGTCGCGGGTCCGCATTTCATCGAGCACCCGGTAGAGATCCTCGCGGTAGGCCTCGTCGAGGGCCGTCAGGCCGATGCCCGTCCGTATCGGCGTGGCGCTATCTGCGGCCGCGGCGTCCTTGCCTGTCATCGGGCCTCTCCCTTTTCTTGTTGTTCGGGAAAGACTAGACGCCCCGGGGGCCCTGCGTCCATCCGGCGCTTGCCATATCGCCGCCGAAGACCGATCTTCGCTCTCATGACACCCGAGTTCGATAGCGATGTGCTGATTGTCGGCGGCGGACTGACCGGGCTGCCGCTGGCGCTGGCCTGTGCGCAAGGCGGCTTGAGCGTCACCGTCGTCGATGCGCTTGATCCGGTCCACGCCACCGCTGCCGGATTCGATGGCCGCGTTTCGGCGATCGCCTTTGCCTCCTGCCGGATGCTTGAGCGGCTTGGTGTCACCGCGCATCTTGAAGGGCAGATGCAGCCGATCAACGACATCATGGTGTCGGACGGACGGGTGCGCGATGGCGCCTCGCCCCTGTTTCTTCATTTCGATCACACGGAGATCGGCGACCAGCCGCTCGGCAACCTGATCGAGAACCGGCATATACGGGCAGCGCTCGGCAAGGCGATTGAAAAGCAGCCGCTGGTGCGCTTGATTGCGCCCGATGCGGTCAGAAAAGTCGATTACGGCAGCGCTGTCACGGCGACGCTGGCCAGTGGCGACACGGTCACGGCGCGGCTTTGCTTCGCCGCCGACGGGCGTGGCTCGCCGACGCGCGAGGCGGCGGGCATCAAGACCGTCGGCTGGGACTACGGCCAGACCGGTATCGTTTGCACGGTCGAGCACGAATTGCCGCATGAGGGTGTCGCGCAGGAATATTTCCTGCCGGGCGGACCCTTCGCGATCCTGCCGATGGTCGGCAACCGCGCCTCGCTGGTCTGGACCGAGAAGACGGCGGATGCGAAAGCCATCCTTGCCTTGAGCGACGCGGCCTTTGCCGAAGAAATGCGCGCACGCTTTGGCGACTATCTGGGCACATGCGCGCCGGTTGGCCCGCGCTGGTCCTATCCCCTCACCCTGCAGCTGGCGCGCGACTATGTGCGCCCGCGTCTCGCGCTGGTCGGCGATGCGGCGCATGGCATTCACCCGATTGCGGGGCAGGGGCTCAATCTCGGTTTTCGGGATGTCGCAGCGGCGGCGGAAGTGGTCGTCGATGCGGCGCGGCTCGGTCTCGATATCGGGTCGCTCGACGTGCTGGAGCGCTACCAGCGCTGGCGGCGCTTCGACAATGTGGCGCTGTCGCTGCTGATGGACGGGCTGAACCGCTTGTTTTCAAACGACATCGGCCCCTTGCGCCTTGCGCGCGATCTCGGGCTCGGGATCGTCAACGAGTTGCCGCCGCTCCGTCGTTTCTTCATGCGCCATGCCGGCGGCGCCGTCGGCGACCTGCCGCGTCTGCTCAAGGGCGAGGCGGTCTGATCACTCCCGGCTCAGCCCTCCGCGCTCCAGCGCCGTCAGATAATCGGTCCAGATCTTCTCGCGGTCGCGGCCGAGGCGATAAAGCGTCTCCCAGGTGAAGAGGCCGCTGTCGTGGCCGTCGTCGAAGAGAATGCGCAACGCATAGTTGCCGACCGGTTCAAGGCCGGTCATCGCGACGGCCGCCTTGCCCGGCACGGTCTTCTTCTGTCCGCTGCCATGTCCCTGCACCTCGGCCGACGGGCTTTCAACGCGCAGGAGCTCCGCCTCCAGCCGGAAGTGGGCGCCGTCGTCGAAGGCGATGTCGAGGCAGCGTTCCGATTTCCTGAGTTTGATTTCCGTCGGCCAGGGCGCGGCGCCGGGCTTTGGGACATCAGGCATCGTCAAGCGACCGGGCCTCGTCCACCAGCATGATCGGAATGCCGTCGCGGATCGGAAAGGCGAGGCGGGCCTTCTCGGAAATCAGCTCCTGCTTCGTGCGATCGTAGCGCAGCGTCGTCTTGGTCACCGGGCAGACCAGAATTTCGAGCAGCTTCGGGTCGACTTCCATGCGCGCGCCGCGCGTATTTTCCTCGTTGTCGCTCATGTCTCTTTCTCGTCTTTCCAATGTCGGCCGGTTATTGCACGGTGGCATCGCCCGGCGAAAGTTCGCGCAGTGCCTTTTCGGTCAGGGCGATCAGCATCTGGTTGCGGTCCTCGAGTGTCCGGGCTTCGAGCAGCGCCTGTTTCTCGCGTGGCCCGTAAGGGCTGATGGTGCAGAGCGCGTTGACCAGCGATTCGTTCGACGACAGCTTGATCGCCCGCCAGTCTGCCTGCAGCCCATGCGTGTCGAGATATTCCTTCAGGATTTCGAGCAGACGTTCGCGGGAAACCTCGTCTTCGCCATGACCCGGTATCAGGTCGTGCACAAATTCGCTGCAGTCGATTTCGAATTGCCGGTAGGGCGTCAGCGCCGGCAGTTCCGTGCCGAGGCGGAAGCGGCAAATCCCGGTCAGCGTGATGATCAAGCGCCCGTCATCGGTTTCGGTGAAAGAAGTGATGCGCCCGGCGCAACCGGTGGCGCAGAGCGGCGGTTTCCGGCCTTCGACCTGCGCGGCGGCAATCGCTTCCTCGCCATCGGGCTGGACCATGCCGATGATACGCTCGCCGCGAATGGCATCGTCGATCATCTTCAAATAGCGCGGTTCGAAAATATTGAGCGGCAATTGTCCGCGCGGAAGCAGGATCGCGCCGGCAAGCGGAAAGACCGGGATTGATCCCGGCAGGTCCGCCGTCGTCCGGTATCGATCCGTATACCCCATATTGATCCTAGCTGAACAGAATGGAGGAAAGACGGCGGCGCCCGCTCAGCGTCGCCTCGTCTTTCGGTCCATAGGCTTCGAAAAATTCGACAAGCTGCTTGCGCGCGGCTTCGTCGTTCCATTTGCGGTCGTATTCGACGATGATCAGAAGCTCTTCCACCGCGCGCTCCCGTTCGCCGGCCGCGTTCAGCGCCAGCGACAGGTCGAAACGAGCCTGGTGATCCTTCGGGTTCGCCTTGATGCGTTCGATGAGTTCCGAGACGTCGCCGAGTTCGGCCGCTTTTTCGGCCAGCGACAGCGCTGCCTCGGCGGCGGTGAAGGCGGGGTCGTTCTTGCCGTCGGGCCTGACCAGCGCCAGTGTCTGCCGCGCGCGGTCGAGATCGCCGGCCTCGATGTAACAGCGCGCGAGACCCGCGACGGCGGCCGGGTGGCCGGGCTCTTCCTGGACGGCCTGGGCAAAGGCCTGCGCGGCGCGCGACAGATCGCGGGCGTCGAACGCTTCCTGCGCGATTTCGATCAGTTCCTCGGCGGGCGAGGGGGCGAGGCCGCCGGCCAGACGCTCGATGAAGGCCTTGACCTGGCTTTCGGGCATCGCACCCATGAAGCCATCGACCGGCTGACCGTTCTTGAAGGCGAAGACGGCCGGGATCGACTGGACGCGCAATTGCTGCGCGACGGCGGGATGGTCGTCGATGTTCATCTTGACCAGCTTCACGGCGCCGCGGGCCGCGAGGACCGCCTTTTCGAGGATCGGCGTCAATTGCTTGCAGGGCCCGCACCAGGGGGCCCAGAAATCGACGATCACCGGCACCTGACGCGAGGCTTCAATGACGTCGTGGGCAAACGTCTGGGTGGTGGTGTCGACGATCAGGCCGTCCGCATTCGCGGTGGCGTTGCCTTGTCCGATAATCGGTTCCATTTCTCTCCGGGCCCTTGTGTCCTGCCCCATAAGGTGGAGCGGCAGCGTTTGGAAACAATGGTTTAGCCCGGCCCATGCGGAGGGCGCAAGAAATCGGCGAAATCTTTGTGACGGGTCTGGCGGAAATACCCCCGGGGCCTCACATATGACCTTCGAAGACAACACAGGAGGGGGCTATCGATGTCGGCTGCATTGTTCAGGATCGTGCTGGTGCTTTCGGGCGCGGCGGTCATTTTTCTGGCGCTCAACGTGGCGCTTGCGGGTATTCCGACCATGGGCTGGCTTGGCGAGCGGCCGTTCCTGGCGGTGACCGACGAGGCGCAATATGCGCTGATCGACAATCATGTGCGCTTTTTTGGTGGGCTGTTCGCCGGGCTCGGGTTGCTCCTTGTTTTTGCCGCCACCGACCCGGTCAAATACCGGCAAGCGATCCTGCTGGTCTTCGCGGCCATTTTCGTCGGCGGCGTCGCCCGTTTCTCGGCGCCGGACCTGTCGGTCGTTTTCGATCCCGAAATCGTCAATTCGCTGGCCGCGGAATTGTTGCTGATGCCGGTGCTGGCTTTCTGGCTGTCGCGGCTCAAACGCTAACCGGCTGCGGCCACCAGGTCGAGGATCATCGGCTGATGGCCGGTGAGCGCCAGGAAGGTCATGAAATCGTCGCGCGAAAGTGCCGTGGTCGCGGTGTTTTCGAGCGGGTGGTAGTTGAGGCGGCGGTGCTCGAGCATCGGTGCGTCGAGGACAATGGTGACGCGATGCGCGTGGTCGTTGACCAGCGCAAAGGGCGTTACCGAACCCGGTCGGACGCCGAGCACCTCGCCCATCAGCTCGGCATTGCCGAAGGAGAGCCGGGCGCTGCCCAGCGGTTTTGCAAGGCTGTTGAGCTTCAGTTCCCGTTCCTCCAGCGTCACGATCAGCCAGAGGCGGCCCTTCTTGTCTTTCAAGAAGAGGTTCTTGCAGAAGGCCCCGGCACGCGCCGCATCCGGCCAGTCCGCGCGGTGGGCCTGCGCCTCCTCCACCGTGTGCAGCGCCGGGTGCATCCGGGTTTCGTGGATGATGCCGTGTGCGTCGAGCCAGCCGAGAAAAGCGGCGCTGGTGGTCAGTTTCAGGGGCATGTCGTCCTTCATCGCTCCTGATTGGCATGGGCGCCGCGATGGCGCAAGCGCGCGCGGAGGGCGAATTTCCGGCGGAAAACAAGGGCCTTGCATTGGTTCTGACGATAGGCGATAAAACCGCCCTCACAGGCGGGCGCCTTGTTTTCAGGCACCCGGTTGATCCGGATGCGGGCGTAGCTCAGGGGTAGAGCACAACCTTGCCAAGGTTGGGGTCGTGAGTTCGAATCTCATCGCCCGCTCCAGATTTACGAAGCCGCCGCAAGGCGGCTTTTTCTTTGGCCGCGTTCGACAGGAAGGGCGCAACTCCGCATGATTTCCGGTTCTGATGCCTGCCCTTGCGGTTCGGGTCTCGGTTTTTCGGCCTGCTGCGAGCCCCACCTTTCGGGCGCCAAGCTGCCGCCGACGCCGGAAGCCTTGATGCGTTCGCGCTATTCGGCCTTCGCCACCGGCAATATCGACTATCTGGAAGAGACGCTGCTGCCGGGCACGCGCGAGGATTTCGACCGCAAGGGGGCGGCCGGCTGGGCGGCGGCCAGCACGTGGACCGGCCTTGAAGTCCGCCATACGCAAGGCGGCGGGCCCGGCGAGGCGGAAGGCGTCGTCGAGTTTGTCGCCCATTACACGCAGGCCGGCGACAAGCGCCTTCACCACGAAACAAGCACGTTCCGCCGGCAGGATGGCCGCTGGTTCTATGTCGACGGCATCATGGGCGCCCGCCCGCGCCAGGTCGAAAAGATCGGCCGCAACGATCCCTGCAGCTGCGGCTCAGGCAAGAAATACAAGAAATGCTGCGGCGTGGCCGCCTGAACCGCCGCTTTCGCGATCCGGCCTTTCATGGTCCACTTGAGGAAACAAAATTCGGCCCCGTGCGATGAAGGGCCGGGCATGAGGGGCGAGAATTGGATTCTGTAAACCGGCCGGCAGCGGATGACGAACCCATACGCGTTCAGGTGCCGGGTCAGGCAAGCGCGCAGCTTCTGTCGGCGACCGGCGCTCATGCGGCCAACGGGCTCGGCCAGTGGAGCTGGGCCGTCTTCGAATGGGCGCGCAACCCCTATGTCATCCTGATCACCATCTATATTTTTTCGCCCTACTTCTCGAATGTCGTGGTCGGCGATCCGGTGCGCGGCCAGGCCATCTGGGGCAACATCAACGGCATTGCCGGTTTCTTCATCGCCTGTCTGGGGCCGGTGCTCGGCGCCATTGCCGATACCGGTGGACGGCGCAAACCCTGGATCGCTTTTTTCGTCGCGCTGATGGTGCCGGCGATATTCATGCTGTGGTGGGCGATGCCGGGCGGCGAGGGGCTGTCGATCCTCACCATTGCCGTGTTGATCGTGCTGATCGCTGTTGCTTTTGAATTCTCGGCGGTCTTTCACAATTCGATGCTGCCCGCCGTTGCCCCGCATGAGCGCATCGGCTTTCTTTCCGGACTCGGGCTCGCGCTCGGCAATGCCGGCGCGCTGCTGATCCTCTGCTTCATGCTCTGGGCCTTTGTGCTGCCGGGTGCCGTCGACTGGGGTTTCGTTCCGGACGCGCCGCTCTTCGGCATCGATGCAGCGGCGCATGAAAACAGCCGCATCTCGGGGCCGATCGTTGCGGTGTGGATGCTTGTCTTCGCCTTGCCGCTGCTGCTGTGGACGCCGGATGTGGCGGGCGCCGGCGTGCCGGTCGGCACGGCGATCCGGCGCGGCATCGGCTCGGTCGTCGGGACGGTGAAGAAGCTCAGGTCCTACCGCAACATCGCGATCTATCTGGTCGCGCGCATGTTCTACAATGACGGCAAGACCGCGGTGCTGATTTTCGGCGGCGTCTATGCGGCCGGCGTCTTCGGGTGGGACGTGCTGACGCTGACCGTCTACGGCATCGTGCTTTCGGTCTTCGCGGTCGGCGGTGGCATTTTCGGCGGCTGGCTCGACGACCGGTTCGGTTCGAAGCGCGCCATCATCGTTTCGATCGGCGGCACCTGTGTCGGTCTGGTGCTGGCGATCTCGATGACGCCGACCGAGATGTTCTTCTTCATTCCGCACGATCCGGCAACCGCGCCGCCGGTCTGGAACCTGCCCTTCTTTGCCACGCTGCCGGAGCTGATGTATCTGATCGTCGTGCTGATCGTTGCCATCTGCATCACGGCCGCCTATGCCAACAGCCGCACGATGCTGGCGCGCATTGCGCCGGTTTCGAAAATGTCGGAATTTTTCGGCATCTATGCGCTGTCGGGCACGGCGACGGCCTTTCTCGGGCCGCTGCTGGTCGGCGTTGCGACGCATGTGTTCCAGAGCCAGCGTATCGGTTTTGCCTCGATCCTGCTGCTGCTCGGGATCGGCCTTGTCGGCATGTTCTTCGTCAAGGAGGAACGGGCGGAGGCGGTGGATTGAGCGCGGTGATCGAGGGCGCGGTGCCGGGGCTCACGCCGCCCCACGATACGGGCGGGCGCGAACCCGCCTCCAATATCGCGCAGGGCGCCTGGGTTCTCTATGAATGGGCGAACCAGACCTACTTCTCGCTGATCACCATTTTCCTGTTTCCACCCTTCTTCACGCAGGTGCTGGCCGCCAACCCGATCGAGGGTCAGGCTTATTGGGGCTATGTGCAGGCGACGGCCGGCATTTCGATTGCACTTCTGAGCCCGCTGCTCGGTGCGATGGCGGATGCGGCGGGGCCGCGCAAGCCCTGGATCGTCGTCACCACGCTGATTTGTGCGGCGGGCTGCTTCGCGCTCTGGTTTGCGGTGCCGGGGACGCCATTGCTCCCGGTCATGATCGCGCTTGTCGTCGCCGCCATCGGCATGGAATTCACGATCATCTTCGCCAACGCCATGCTGCCGACCATCGCGTCGGACCGGCGGATCGGTTTGCTCTCGGGCATCGGTATCGGTGTCGGCCAGCTTGCCGCGATTGTCGCGCTGGTGCTGGTGCTGATCCTGCTGCAATTGCCGGGCGAGGTTGAGGCCTCCTTCATTCCTTCCGAGCCGATATTCGGGCTCTCGAAGGAAGCGCATGAAACGGATCGCATCATCGGTCCGATCTCAGGCCTCTGGTTTGCCGTCTTCATGTTGCCGCTGCTGCTGCTTGTGCCGGACCAGAAGAGCCGCGGTCTCAGCCGCATGCAGGCGGCGCGCGAAGGATTGCAGCGCCTTGTCGCGACGCTGCGCGCCGTGCGCCATTTCCGCAATGTCGCGCTCTATCTGTTCTCGCGCATGCTGTTCTATGACGGCATGACGGCGATCTTCGTATTCGGCGGCATTCTCGCCGCCGGGATTTTCGGCTGGGGCGCGATGGAGATGGCCGTCTACGGAATCTGGGTGACGCTCTTTGCCGCCTTCGGCGCTTTTGTCGGCGGCTGGGTCGATCTCAAGATTGGTTCGAAGCGCACGCTGGTCTGGGCGCTGCTCGGCGTGATCGGAACGTTCCTCCTGCTGCTGTCCTTCGACCGGGACCGGATTTTCTATGTGATCGAGGTGCAGGTGGCGGCGGATGCGGGCGCCTTCACCACGCTGCCGCAGCAGCTCTTCCTGATCAC
>JAUXOE010000209.1 GCA_030682415.1 Parvibaculum sp. | reverse complement strand
TCGGCGATGATCGCGGCAATCTCTTCCATTTCCGCATGCCCCATGCCGCGCGTCGTCGGCGCCGGCGTGCCGAGCCGCACGCCCGAGGGCCGCATCGGCGGGTTGGGATCGTCGGGGATCACCTGCTTGTTGACGGTCAGGCCGACGCGGTCGAGCGCCGCTTCAGCCTTGGCGCCGTCGAGGCCGAAGCTCTGCACAGTGTCGATGACGAGGAGATGATTGTCGGTGCCGCCGGTGACGAGTTTGACCTGCCGCTCGATCAGCGCGGCGGCCAGCGCCTTCGCATTGGTCAGCACCGCCCGCGCATAATCCTGAAACGCCGGCATGGCCGCGAGCCTCAGTGTCAGCGCCGTCGCCGCCACCTGGTTCATGTGCGGGCCGCCCTGCAAGCCCGGAAACACGGAGGCGTCGATCTTTTTGGCGAACTGCTCTTTACAGAGAATGAGCCCGCCGCGCGGACCGCGCATCGATTTGTGCGTCGTCGTCGTCATCACATCGAAGCCGGCATCGAGCGGATTGCGCATCACATTGGCCGCGATCAGCCCGCCAATATGCGAAACATCGGCCATGGTCAGCGCGCCCACTTCGTCGGCCACCTTCTTGAAATCGGCATAGTCGTAATCGCGCGGATAGGAGGAATAGCCGCAGACCACAAGCTTCGGCTGCGTCGCGCGGGCAACATCGCGCAGCGCTTCGAAATCGATGGCGCCGCTCGAAGGATCGGTCTTGTAGCGCACGAAATTGAAGATGCGCCCCATATGCGAAACCGGCGCCCCATGCGTCAGATGCCCGCCATGCGAAAGATCCATTGCCAGGATCGTGTCGCCGGGCTCGAGCAGCCCCAGATAGACGGCCTGGTTCATCGGCGAGCCGGACAAGGGCTGCACATTGGCGTGTTCGGCGCGGAAGAGCGCCTTGGCGCGGTCGCGGGCGAGGTTTTCGATGCGGTCGGTGAATTCCTGCCCGCCGTAGTAGCGCCGGCCCGGATAGCCTTCCGAATATTTGTTGGTGAAGGCCGAACCCAGCAGCGTCAGCACTTCGGGAAAGGCATAGTTTTCCGACGGGATCAGTTCGAGCTCGGCGCGCTGCCGCGCCTCCTCGCCTTTCAGCGCCAGGAAAATCTCGTTGTCGGATTGCGCCAGTCTTGCGCGTTCGGGTGAGGCGGTCATGGGTCGTCTCCTTCGAGCCTGAAAACAAAAACGCCCGGCCAGCATCTTGAAGTGCTGCCCAGGCGATCGGCTGAAGACCAGTCTCCGCGCTCCCCGATGGTGACCCATCTGATATCGCCAGTCGCGCGGAGGATATGTACGACCGGAAGTGACGCAAATCTAGGTCGGATTGCACCGGGCCGTCAAATGGAGCCCGAACAAGACATCAGGACATGCGGTTCCGCGCCCGGCCGCCGGCCCAGACCAGCGCCGCCGCCGTTATGCCGCTCAGAAGGAGGAACCAGTCCTGCGGCACGTCGAGCAACAGCGCCGCGCTGCCGCCAATGAGCGACCAGAGAACCGGGATGACGAAAAGATAGCGGGGGGCAGGGGACGCGAGGATCAACACACCCAATGTGAATATCGTCACAGGGCAAGGCGTCACGCCGAATATCGGCATGGCGGGATAGGCGTGACCTGCGGCGAAGCCGATCGCGGGATAGATGACGGCCGCATAGACGATGAACGTCCAGCCGGCAAAGCCGCGGATGCCGCCGCGAACGCCGAAGTTGAGCCCATGTCCGCCGATCCCGCTCGCGGCGATGAGGAGGCCATGCGCGACGAAAAGAACGGCAAAGACCTGTGCGAGCGGGTTGATGGCGGCAAAGTAGAGCCAGTGATAGGCAATGCCGGTCCATATCCACATCAGGCTCAGAACGAGACCGACGATGACCGCGCCACGCCTGTCCGTTCGCCGGAGAAGAATGACGACGACGAGCAGCCCCAGGAGATAGGCAAGCACTTGCGCCGGAAATATCGCCGGGTTGTAGACGGCGAAGACGCCGAAGAACTCTTCTCTCGAAAAGGGCAGCATTGGCAAAGGATAAGCGCTTTCAGTCCGGCCGTCCTTGCGCGATATGCCGCTCCCGCGTCACAACCCCAAAATCCGCTTGGCGATAATGTTCTTCTGGATTTCGTTTGAGCCGCCATAGATCGATTGCGCCCGCGCCCCGAGATAGCGCGCGACGGATGGCGCCGCGCCGGCCGGCAGCGCCGTGTTGTGGGTCCAGTCCGGCGCCACCGCATCGGGGAAGGCGGGAAGGGCATAGAACCCGTAAGCCTCCATGCCAAGCTCGGTGATGTCCTGCGCCAGCTCGGTCGCGATAATTTTCAGGATCGAGGATTCGTTTCCCGGCGCGCCGCCTTCGGCAACCGAGGAGAGCGTCCGGAGCACGGTGATCTCGAGCGCGTCGAGCCGCGTTTCAAGATCGCCGAGCTTGCGCGCGAAAGCGGCATCGTCGAGCAGCCCCCGCGCCTGCGCCGCGGCGCGAATATCGGCGAGCTGCGCCCGCTTGCCGGCCACATGCGCGTAAGAGGTGCGCTCATGGCCCAGCAGGTAGTTGGCATAATGCCAGCCCTTGCCTTCCTCGCCGATGCGGTTCTCGGCCGGCACGCGCACATTTTCAAACGTCACGCTGTTGAGCGAATGCTTGCCGTCGATGGTGATGATCGGTTGAACCGTGATCCCCGGCGTCTTCATGTCGATCAGCAGGAAGCTGATCCCCTCCTGCTTCTTTTCTTCGTGGGAGGTGCGCAGCAGGCAGAAAATCCAGTCGGCATGTTGCGCCAGGCTGGTCCAGATCTTGGTACCGTTGACGATGTAACCGTCGCCCTCGCGCGCGGCGCTGGCCTGCAGCGAGGCGAGATCGGAGCCCGAACCGGGTTCCGAATAGCCCTGCGCCCAGAAGATGCTGCTGTCGAGAATGCCGGGCAGGAAGCGCTTCTTCTGTTCCTCCGTGCCGAACGTATAGATGACGGGCCCCACGTAAAGCAGCCCCATCGGCACGACATTCAGCGCCCCGGCGCGTTCGAGCTCCTCGTCGAAAATATACTTCTGGTTTGCCGTCCAGCCGGTGCCGCCATCGGCCTTCGGCCAGTTGACGGCGAGCCAGCCCTTCGCCGCCATGGCGCGCTCGGATGTCTGATAGTCGCCCTTCGCCG
Organism: Parvibaculum sp.; assembly: GCA_030682415.1. Classification (GTDB taxonomy): domain Bacteria; phylum Pseudomonadota; class Alphaproteobacteria; order Parvibaculales; family Parvibaculaceae; genus Parvibaculum. The sequence goes on along the minus strand of JAUXOE010000209.1, from coordinate 277 downwards.
GCGAGGCCCCGCGCGCCATCTTCTCGACGATCGCACGCGGATATTCATGTTCGAAAAAGTCCCGCACCTTGCTGCGGAACTGTTCGTCCTGTTCGGAGAAGGAGAAGTCCATCTGCCTGCCACCCGGTTTGAATGCCTGTTGGCGGCAGTCTAGCGGCCGTCCGCCGCAAAGCAAAAGGGCCGGTGTTTCCACCGGCCCTTCGCATTTCCGAGGCGTTTGAGTGCCGGACTTAGAAGTCCATGCCGCCCATACCGCCCATGCCGCCCATGCCGCCGC
>JAUXOE010000207.1 GCA_030682415.1 Parvibaculum sp. | reverse complement strand
ACGGCGGCGATCGGGAAATAGGCCGACGACAGGGCCTTGGCGACCGAAATGGAATCGACCTTCATGTTGAAGGTCTGCGAGCCGAACATGTTGCCGGTGCGGCCGAAGCCGCAAATGACTTCATCGGCGATGAAATAGATGTCGTATTTCTGCAGCACCGCCTGGATCTTCTCGAAATAGCCGGCGGGCGGAATGACGACGCCGCCCGCCCCCATGATCGGTTCGGCAATGAAGGCGGCGACCGTGTCCGGGTCCTCGCGGATGATCATCTCTTCGAGGTTCTTTGCCAGCCGCGTCGTAAATTCGTCTTCCGTTTCGCCGGGCTCGGCATAGCGGTAGTAATGCGGGCAGTCGGTGTGGAGGACGCCCGAAATCGGCAGGTCGAAATCGCGGTGATTGCCGGGGAGGCCGGTCAGCGAGGCGGACGCCACCGTGACGCCGTGATAGCCGCGTGTGCGCGAAATGAATTTCTTCTTCTTCGGCCGCCCCAGCGCATTGTTGTAATACCAGACGAGCTTCATCTGCTGGTCGTTGGCTTCCGAGCCCGAGCCGCAGAAGAGCACTTTCGAGGCCGCATGCGGCGCGATCGCCTTCAGGCGTTCGGCCAGCTCCGCCGCGCGCTCATGGCTCTTGCCGCCGAAGACATGCGTGAAGGGGATCTGGCGCATCTGTTCGGTGGCGGCGTCGATCAGCTCCTGCTCGTTATAGCCGAGCGACGTGCACCAGAGACCGGCAAGGCCCTCGATATATTTGTTGCCGCCATTGTCATAGACATAGACGCCTTCGCCGCGCTCGATGATCATCGGCCCCGTGGTGCGGAACGTGTCGAGATTGGTGTAGGGATGGATCACCGTCTCGATGTCGCGAACGGCGGCGTTGGACAGGCTCATGGGCGAGCTCCTCGGGTCATTTTATTGCGGCTTGGCGGGCATAATGGGAGGGGCGAGGCGGGGTGTCAAAGGGGGCGGCCCTGGCGGTTGACCCCGGGTGACGATGCGCGGTTGACTGTGGCGGCGCATAGACAGGATCAGGTGCATGAAGGACCCTTACGAAACCCTCGGCGTGGCTCGATCGGCGACCGACAAGGAGATCAAGGAGGCGTTCAAGAAACTTGCGCGCAAGCACCATCCCGATCTCCATCCGGGCGACAAGGAAGCGGAAGCAAGGTTCAAGGACATCTCGGCCGCCAACGACCTGCTCAAGGACAAGGAAAAGCGGCGGCGCTTCGATGCGGGCGAGATTGACGCCAGCGGCGCGGAGCAACCGTCGCAGCGGTTCTATCGCGATTTCGCCGACGGGCCCGCCTATGCCTCGCATGCGGCGCAGGACGGATTTGCCGGCAACGAGGATCTGGAGGAATTTCTGGCGCAGGCCTTTGGCGGCGGCGGACAGCGCGCCCGCGGCACGTTCCGGGCGCGCGGCCAGGATGTGAGTTATGCGCTGCCGGTGGGTTTCCTCGAGGCGGTCAATGGCGCCACGCGCACCATCACGCTGCCTGACGGCAAGGTGCTGCAGGTGACGATCCCCGAAGGGGCCGAGGACCGGCAGATGCTGCGGCTGAAGGGGCAGGGCATGCCGGGTTTCGGCGGCGGCCCGGCCGGGGATGCCTATGTCGAACTGCATGTCGAGCCGCATCGCTTCTTTCGCCGCAAGGACAACAACATCCATGTGGACCTGCCCGTCACGTTGAAGGAGGCGGTGCTGGGCGCGCGGATCGAGGTGCCGACGATCGGCGGACCGGTGGCGATGACGGTGCCGAAGGGGGCCAACAGCGGCACCACACTACGGCTGCGCGAAAAGGGCGTGCGCGACCGCAAGACCGGACAGCGCGGCCATCAGCTGGTCACCTTGAGCGTCGTTCTGCCCGCGGCCGAAGAACCCGAACTGGTTGCCTTTCTGGAAAGCTGGCAGCCGAAGGCCGAACAGAATCCACGCAGGGAGATGTTGGCATGACCGGCGCAGACGAGTTGATCGCGATGATCGATGCCCTGCAACGCAGCGATCTCGATGCTTGGATCGACGAAGAGCTTGTGGTGCCGGCGCGGGAAGAAGCCGGGACGCTGGTCTTTTCCGAGACGGAATGCGCGCGCGTCCGCCTGATCTGTACGCTCCGCTACGAACTCGATATCGAGGCGGCGATGCTGCCGGTCGTGATGTCGCTGGTCGATCAGCTCTACGATACAAGGCAGAAACTGCTGTCGCTGACCGCCGCCGTCAGGGCGCAGGACGTGTCGGTTCAGGCGGCGATCCTTGCGGCGATGAAGCTGGAAGCCGACATCTAGAGGCGCGACGTGTCAAAGGGGTACGGGCGCCCTTTGCTTTTCTTCGTCATTGCGAGCGAAGCGAAGCAACCCAGAAAGCGTCAAACTCAGTCTCCGCCGCCTTCTGGGTTGCTTCGTCGCTACGCTCCTCGCAATGACGTATCGGGGCGATCAGAAACCCTTCGGCGGCTTGAACCCGCCCAGTATCTCCTCGAACATACCGGCGACCGCGATGGTGGTCTTGTCCTCAAGATGCGGGCCGATGATCTGGATGCCGACGGGTTTGCCGGCGCTGGTGAGGCCGACCGGCGCGACCGAGGCCGGGAGATAGGAGACGACGGCGGGGCCGGCCCAGATCAGCACATCCATGTAATGCCGCTGAATGCCGTTCACATCGAGCACGCGCTTGTGCCAGTTCGACTGGTGGTCGTGCTCGAAGGCCGGGCGCATCATCACCGGCGCCAGCACG
>JAUXOE010000238.1 GCA_030682415.1 Parvibaculum sp. | reverse complement strand
CGCACCCTTTGCAAGCGGCTCGCAAAGCGGTTGCGCCGGGGAGGGGCCGCCAGTATGTTGGCGCCGAATTTCCGACCCTCTGGAGAGAGACCGGGGCATCTGGCCTCAGGTTTGCTATATTTCCGGTGGATGACAGACGCGCCCGAGCCGGCGCGACAATAATCGTCCGGCGGAGCCTTTCCGGAACCGGGCGGCGGGGAAGCGAACAAGCCAGACGGCCCCAGCGGGCCTCTCGGGATCACGAGGAGAGAATTGTGAAACAGACCGGGCCCATCATCAGCCGTTTCGGCGCCGACAAAAGCGGCTTCAAAAATCTCGCCGCCGCGCACTGGAACTACCGCCCCGCCGCGCTCTACGAAGAAGCGATAAAACGGAACGAGGGCCATGTTGCCGCCAACGGACCCTTCGTCGTCAAGACCGGCGTTCACACCGGCCGCTCCGCCAAGGACAAATTCATCGTCCGCGATGCCTCCACTGAAAAGACCGTCTGGTGGGACAACAACAAATCGATGACGACGGAAGCCTTCGATCTCCTCCATGCCGACATGCTGAAACACGCCGAAGGCAAGGAACTCTTCATCCAGGACCTTTTCGGCGGCGCCGACGAAACCCACCGCCTCGCCACCCGCGTTTACACCGAATATGCCTGGCACTCGCTGTTCATCCAGAACCTGCTGATCGAACCGAAGCCGGAAGAGCTCGATAATTTCGAGCCGCAATTCACCATCATCGACCTGCCGAGCTTCGAAGCCGATCCCGCCAAGTACGGCGTACGCACCGGCACCGTGATCGCCTGCAACTTCGCCAAGCGCATCGTGCTGATCGGCGGGACGTCCTATGCGGGCGAAATCAAAAAGTCGGTCTTTTCGATGCTCAACTACGAGCTGCCGCCCAAGCGCGTGATGCCGATGCATTGCTCGTCCAATGTCGGGCCGGAAGGCGACACAGCGATCTTCTTCGGCCTGTCTGGCACCGGCAAGACGACGCTCTCGGCGGTTGCGACGCGCACGCTGATCGGCGACGACGAGCATGGCTGGTCGGAAAACGGCGTCTTCAACTTCGAAGGCGGCTGCTATGCCAAGATGATCAAGCTGTCGGCCGAAGCCGAGCCGGAAATCTATGCCGTCACCAAGCGTTTCGGCACTGTGCTCGAAAACGTGGTGATGGACGAGGACACCCGCGAACTCGATCTCGACAGCGCGGCGCTGGCCGAGAACTCGCGTGGCGCCTATCCGCTTTCGTTCATTCCGAATGCCAGCGCCACGGGCCGCGCGCCGCACCCCAAGAACATCATCATGCTGACGGCCGACGCCTTCTCGGTGTTGCCGCCCGTCGCCCGCCTGACGCCGAGCCAGGCGATGTATCACTTCCTGTCGGGCTACACCGCGAAAGTGGCCGGCACCGAAAAGGGCGTAACGGAACCGGAAGCGACCTTCTCGACCTGCTTCGGGGCGCCCTTCATGTCGCGCCATCCGACAGAATACGGCAACCTGCTGCGCGACCTGATCGCCCAGCACAAGGTTTCGTGCTGGCTCGTCAACACCGGCTGGACCGGCGGCGTCTACGGCACCGGCTCGCGCATGCCGATCAAGGCGACGCGGGCGCTGCTCGCCGCCGCGCTTGAAGGCTCGCGCAACAATTTCGCCTTCCGCACCGATCCGAATTTCGGCTTCGAGGTGCCTATCAGCGTGCCGGGCGTCGACGACAAGATCCTCAACCCGCGCGAGACCTGGGCCGACAAAGCCGCCTATGACGCACAGGCGCAGAAGCTGGTGAAGATGTTCATCGACAATTTCGCCAAGTTCGAGGCGCATGTCGATCCGGATGTCCGCGCCGCAGCGCCTGCCGCCGCCCGCGCCGCCGAATAAGAACAGGCTTCATACGAGACAACAAAGCCCGGAGGGAAACCTCCGGGCTTTTTCGTTGGCGCGCGATCCGATGGTGCGGATTTTACGTCTTGTCCGGCGGGTTGTGACCGTCACCGGCATGCGTGCCGGTCCATGAGGGCGGGTCGGAAGCCGGGAAGCTGTCGTCGAGCGTTTCGTCAACCTCCGCCTCTTCGGCCTCTCTTTCCGCTTCCCCTTCTTCCGCCGCCTTCACGGCACGCGCCGCATCCGCCGCCGGCGCGGCGGTTTCGGTGTTGAGCACAGGCGGGTCGGAGGCGGGGAAGGATTCCTTCAACGCTTCGTTGACTTCCGCTGTTCTGCTTTTCGACCCTGTCATGGTTGGCTCTCCGGTTGTCGCACAAATCCGACGCCCCCCGACTTCTCAAAATCGATACAGGTCATATAAGGCGAAAATCCGGCGCGGCGAGCGCCCGCAGGTAGTCACGGCTTCGAGCGCTAATGCGCCTCGTCCCAGTTTTTGGCGGCGCGGGCGTCGACATCGAGCGGTACCGAAAGCGTGAGCGCCGGCGCGGCGGCACCCGACATGATCTTCGCCACCGCGTCACAGGTCTTTTCGGCTTCCTTTTCCGGTGCCTCGAAGATCAGTTCGTCATGGACCTGCAGCAACATGCGGGCCGAAAGCTTTGCCTTTGCAAGCGCGTCCGGCATGCGGATCATGGCGCGGCGGATGATGTCGGCGGCCGAACCCTGGATCGGTGCGTTGATTGCCGCGCGTTCCATGAAACTTTTTTCAGCCGGATTTTTCGAATTGATCTGCGGCAGATGGATGCGGCGCCCGAAGATGGTTTCGACATAGCCGTTCTTGTGGGCAAAGTCTTTGGTGTCGTCCATATAGGCGCGGATGCCGGGGAAACGTTCGAAGTAACGCGCGATATAGTCGCCCGCTTCCTGACGCGAAATGCCGAGCTGATTGGCGAGACCGAAGGCCGAAATGCCGTAGATGATGCCGAAATTGATTGCCTTGGCACGGCGGCGGATGCCGGGGTCCATGTCCTTCAGCGGCACCGAGAACATTTCCGACGCCGTCATGGCGTGAATGTCGAGGCCGTCGGCAAATGCCTTTTTCAAGGCGTCGATATCAGCGATATGGGCCAGCAGCCGCAGTTCGATCTGGCTGTAGTCGGCCGAAATCAGCAGATTACCCTTTTCCGCGACGAAGGCGGTTCTGATCTTGCGGCCGTCCTCGGTGCGCACCGGAATGTTCTGCAGGTTCGGCTCGGTCGAGGCGAGGCGACCAGTCGAGGTCGCGGCCAGCGAGTAGGAGGTGTGGATGCGACCAGTGTCCTTGTCGATGAATTCGGGCAGCGCGTCCGTGTAGGTGCTTTTCAGTTTGGCAAGGCCGCGCCAGTCGAGCACGGCGCGAGGCAGCTCATGGCCTTGCGCGGCCAGCGCTTCCAGCATCTCGGCATCGGTCGACCAGGCGCCGGTCTTGGTCTTCCTGCCGCCGTCGAGACCCTGCTTGTCGAAGAGGATTTCGCCGAGCTGGTTGGGCGAACCGATGTTGAAGCGCTCGC
>JAUXOE010000197.1 GCA_030682415.1 Parvibaculum sp. | reverse complement strand
CTTATCAAGTCGATGATGGTTGCGGCTTCCGGGCTGAAAGCCCAGAGCGGGCGCATGCGTATCATCGCCGAGAACATCGCCAACACGGACTCCGCCGCTCGTATACCCGGCGGCGATCCCTATCAGCGTCGAATTCCGACTTTTCAGCAGAAGCTCGATCGCGAAATCGGCACGCATGTCGTGTCACTCGGTCGGCCGGTGTTCGATCAATCGGAATTCAAACTCAAGTACATGCCCGGTCACCCAGGCGCCGACGATAACGGGTATGTCAAGATGCCGAACGTCAATGGCATGGTCGAGTCGATGGATATGCGCGAAGCCCAGCGCAGTTATGAGGCCAATCTCAATCTTATCCAGGCGTCGCGGCGGATGATCTCGCAGACGATCGAAATTCTGAGGAAGTAGGGGAGCTAGACGCGCATGAGCATACCGGCATCTTTCGCCCTCGACGCCTATGCCCGCGCAGCCGGTATCGGCGCCGGCGCGCCAACGGGTCCGGCAGGCGAGCTCAAGGAGAACGGCGGTGGTTTCGGCGAGATTCTGAAACAGGCGCTTGACGAGGCCGTCGAGACGGCGAAGGGCGGCGAACAGAAGATCGCCGCGGTGACAGCCGGCCGCGAAAGCAACCTCGTCGATGTTGTGACGGCCGTTGCCGAGGCGGAGGCGACCTTGCAGACAGTCGTGGCAGTCCGCGACAAGGTGATTACGGCTTATCAGGAAATCATGCGTATGCCGATCTGACAATCGGGTGCGACTGGGGTGGACAGGGGCGTAATCAGACAATGAGCGGACTGGAAATTCTCGATCTCTCGCGGCAGTCGATCTATCTACTGCTGCTACTGGCTGCGCCGATGATGATCATCGCGCTGGCGGTCGGTCTCGCGATTGCATTGCTGCAGGCGCTGACGCAAGTGCAGGAAATGACGTTGGTTTTCGTGCCCAAGATTCTCGCCATTTTCGTTACGTTTCTGGTTGCGCTGCCGTTCATGGGCTCGTCGCTTGGCGGGTTCATGAGCATCATCGCGCAAAAGATCGTCTCGGGCTGAGCGCGCCGGGACCGCCATCATGATCACCATCGATTTTCTGCCACAAACCGCCTTCGTCTTCCTGCTCGTATTCGCGCGTGTTGCGGCGATGCTGATGCTGATGCCGGCGCTTGGCGAGGCGACCATTCCTGCGCAGGCGCGCCTGATCATGGCGCTGTTGCTGTCGCTCATCATGATGCCGCTTGTTTCAGGAACCTTCGGAGAGCTGCCGGAAACGGTTCCGGCGCTTGCTTTCATGGTGGTTCACGAAATTCTTGTCGGTCTGTTCATCGGCAGTGCCGCTCGCCTCATCATGAGCGCACTTCATGTGGCCGGCAATATCATCGCACTGCAGATGAGTCTTGCCTTCGCGCAGAATGTCGACCCGACGCAAGGCATGCAGGGCGTGATGATCTCGAGCTTTTTGTCGCTGCTCGCGGTGACGCTGATTTTTGCGACCGGCCTCGATCATCTTCTGATTGCGGCGATGCGCGACAGTTATGAAATTTTCAGCCCGGGTGCTGCACTGCCTATCGGCGATTTCACGCAAATGATCATCAAGATCATGTCCGCTGCGTTTCGTCTTGGATTGCAGCTCGCGGCGCCATTTCTGGTGTTCGGCCTGATTTTTTACCTCGGGATCGGCATCCTTTCGCGGTTGATGCCGCAGATACAGATTTTCTTCATTGCCATGCCCGCCAATATCGGGCTGGGGCTGGTTCTGCTGATGCTGCTGCTGGGTGCGATGATGACCTGGTTCCTGCAGGCATTCGAGCAGACAATTTCCATGTTTGTCGGCTAGGCGAAAGGTTGCGCCATGTCAGAACATGATGATTCAGAAAAAACAGAAGAACCAACACACCGAAAACTGGAAGAAGCCCAGAAGAAGGGCGATGTCGTCAAAAGCCAGGAAATCAGTACCTGGTTTGTAATGCTGGGCGCCGCCGTGGCGCTCGCGCTGATGGCGACGGGCACGGCGACGTCGCTGTCGGGCACGCTCAAGGTATTCATTGCGCAACCCGAATCCATCCCGATGGATGCGGATCACCTGCGCAAGATCTGGCTCGATGTCGGCGGCACGGTGTTCGGCGTGCTGCTGGCGCCGCTATCGATCCTGATCCTTGCCGCGCTGATCGGGAATGTCATCCAGCATGCACCGGTCTTCACAGCCGATCGCATGAAACCCAAACTGTCGAAGATCTCGCCGAAAGAAGGGATGAAACGTCTCTTCGGAGCGAAAAGCTTGATGAACCTTGCCAAGGGCATCGTCAAGCTCAGCGTCGTCGGTGTCGTTGCTACCATGATCGTCTGGCCGGAGCGCGACCGGCTTGTGCTGATGATGACCTGGGAAATTGCCCAGCTGCTGCCGCTGGTGCGCGAACTGGCGTTGAAGATGTTCGCCGGCGTGATCGCCGTCATGACCGTCGTGGCGGCGCTCGACTACCTCTTCGAGCGGCTGCAATGGATGAAGAAGCAGCGCATGACCATTCAGGAGGTCAAGGACGAATACAAGCAGATGGAAGGCGACCCGACAGTCAAGGCCAAGCTGCGTCAGATCCGCGTCGAGCGCGGCCGCAAGCGCATGATGGCTGCTGTACCGACCGCCACCGTCATCATCACCAATCCGACCCACTATGCCGTGGCGCTCAAATACGAGCAGGGGATGGGGGCCCCGACCTGCGTCGCCAAAGGTGTCGATGCGGTCGCTTTGCGCATTCGCGAGGTCGGCCGGGAGCACGACGTGGCGATCATCGAGAATCCGCCGCTCGCGCGCGCGCTTTATGCGACCGTCGAGATCGACCATGAGATCGAGCCGGAGCACTACAAGGCCGTCGCCGAGGTGATTGGCTATGTGATGCGGCTTAAGGCTAAGATGGCCGGTGGACGCGGCCGGAAGTGATTCGGGCCAGCGCGGCGCCAAGCACACCGACAGATAGCACCGGGAGTTGGGAATGGCCGAAACGCCGGCCGATTATGCCGACACAATAGACGACAGGTCGGACGGTCCGCGGTCGCCTGACGGCGGCGTTGTCCGGTCGATGCCGGCGCGGCGCTGGATCGTCATTGGCGGCGTTGCGATCGGCGCCGTCACGACATTGCTGGATACGGTGGGTGTCCATGCGTTCGGCGTGACGGGCGCGCTGACCGCGCTTGGCCTGTTCGTGATCGCGATCGCTGTTCTCTACAGTTTTTCCGGCAATAACGCCGACACTCTGAGCCGTTCGCCGGCGGCCGCCGCCGACGCGCTCAATGTGCTTCCCGACCCCTGTTATGCGACCGACCGGCGTGGGGCCGTGCTGTTCGCCAACGAGGCCTACCGGATGTTGGCGGGCGGGTTCGATCTCGACCGGCCGGTGCCGCTGGAGCGTCTTCTGGCGGGGCGAGGCGATGCGGCCGAGATTGCTTTCCGTCTTGCGCAGGCAGCACGAACCGGCTTTGCGGCAGATGAAGATATACGCATTGAGACGCCGGGAGGAATTGAGCGCCTCTTCAAGGTTGTGGTGCGCCCGCTGAGCGGTGCGGAAGGCGGCGCCGTGTGGCTGTTCCGTGACCTGACGGCGGAACGCGACAGGGCAGAAGCCGCCGAGCGCACACATATGCGCTCGCTTTCCTATCTTGAAAATGCGCCTGTCGGCTTTTTTGCCGCCGACGCCGTGAGTGGCCGCATTGTCTATCTCAATCCGACGCTCGGCAATTGGCTTGCGATCGAACCGGCACGGGTGACGGAACGCGGACTGGCGCTTTCCGATCTGGCGCTCGGCGAGGCGCCGGCGCTGGCCGAGGACGAGAGCGGATCGGACGGTGAGATGTCGCCGCTCGATCTTGACCTCAAGGGGCCGGAAGGCCGCGCGGTACCGGTTCGCATCATGCGGAGCCGGCTTGACGGCATTGAAGGCCGGCCGGCGCGTATCTTTGCGCTGGTGCTCAATCGGACGACAGGCGACAAGGCCGAGGTGACCGCGCGCGATGCCGAGATGCGCTTTGCACGCTTCTTCAACAACGCGCCGATCGGCATTGCAACGGTCGATCAGAATGGCCGGATCGACAACGCCAACAGCGCCTTTGTCGGCTATGTGGGTGAGGGCGTGGAGCGCGGCACCAGGCTCGCCGACCTTGTGGCAGAAGACGACCGTCCTGCCGTGGACGAACTTCTGGCCCGTGCGCGGGCGGGCCAGCTGTCCGGTGCTGCCATCGATATCCGCCTCGTTCGAAATGCAGAGCGGGTCGGTCAGCTCTATGCCGCGCGTGTCGACGCGGGCGAGGGCGCGTCGCTGGTCGTTTATCTGATCGATGCAACCGAACAGAAGTCGCTGGAGATGCAATTTGCGCAGTCGCAGAAGATGCAGGCTGTCGGTCAGCTTGCGGGCGGCGTCGCGCACGACTTCAACAACCTGCTGACGGCGATTATCGGCTTTTGCGATCTCCTTCTGGCGCGGCACCAGGCTGGCGATCCTTCGTTTGCCGATGTTGTGCAGATCAAGCAGAACGCCAATCGTGCTGCCAATCTGACGCGTCAGTTGCTGGCCTTCTCTCGGCGCCAAACGCTCCGGCCCAAAGTGCTCTCGTTGACCGATGCGCTGGCCGAGCTGCAAAACCTGCTGGCGCGCTTGCTCACCGAGAAGGTCGAACTCAAGATCGTGCATGGTCGCGATCTCGGTCTCGTCAAGGTCGATCAGAACCAGCTTGAACAGGTCGTCATCAATCTCGCCGTCAATGCACGCGATGCGATGCCGGACGAAGGCGGCCGCCTCACGATCCGCACAGCCAATGTCTCGGAGGCCGACAGCCGCGCGCTCGATCACGCGCTGATGCCGCATGGCGAGTATGTGCTGATCGAGGTTGCCGATACCGGTCACGGTATTCCCAAGGAAAACCTCGGCAAGATTTTCGAGCCCTTCTACACGACCAAGGATCCCTCCAAGGGAACCGGCCTTGGCCTTTCGACCGTATACGGCATCGTCAAGCAGACGGGCGGTTTCATCTTCCCGTATTCGACAGTCGGCAAGGGCACGACATTCCGCATCTACCTGCCGCGCTATACCGAAACGGCGGCCGACCGCCGGCAGGAAGAGGCATCGCTCGCCGCGGCCCCTCCGGAACCGTCGGACCTCACCGGCAAGGGCACGATCCTGCTGGTGGAGGACGAGGACGCTGTGCGCACTTTCGCGGCGCGGGCGCTGGCGACCCGAGGCTACGACGTGCTGCAGGCCGAGAGCGGCGAGGCGGCGCTTGCAGTCGTTGATGCCTATGAAGGCCGGATCGATCTCGTGGTGTCTGATGTCGTGATGCCCAACATGGACGGCCCGACTATGGCCAAGGAGCTGAAGCACAAGCTGCCGGGTACGCCGATCATCTTCGTGTCGGGCTATGCGGAAGACGCTTTCGCCAAGAGCCTAGACCCCGGGCAGGAATTCCATTTCCTGCCCAAGCCCTTCTCGCTGAAGCAGCTTGCTGCAGCCGTCAAGGAAGTAATGAACGCGAAGTGAGCGGCGCGCCGCCTTTCGGAGCCATGTCTGTGCTCATCGTATTCTCGGGACTGCCCGGCACTGGAAAATCAACCATTGCGCACGAACTCGCGCGGCGTATTGGTGCGACTTACTTGCGCATCGACACGATCGAGCAGGCGTTGAAGAATTCGAGTTTACGGATCGACCCGGTCGACGACGCGGGTTATGCGGCGGCTTTTGCGCTGGCCGAAGACAATCTGAAGTTGGGGCGCATCGTCGTGGCGGACTCGGTAAATCCCGTCGAGGAGACGCGGGCGGCGTGGCGCATCGTCGCGGTCCGGGCCGGGTGCGATGCCATGGATGTCGAGATCGTCTGCTCCGACGAGGCGGAGCATCGCCGCCGCGTGGAGGCGCGGACAAGCGATATTGCGGGGTTCTATCAGCCTACATGGAGCGAGGTAGTTCGCCGCGATTACCAGCCGTGGCGGAGCGAGCGCATTCTTATCGACACCGCCGGGCGCCCGGCCGCCGCCAGCGTTGAGGCACTTCTGACGGCGCTTCCGCTGCGCCCCCCGCCCGGCGGACGGCAGCTGAAAAGCTGACGGGCATTAACTGTGGTGCGATCTGCGGCCCAGCGAATGCTGGTTTCACCCTTCGGGACCATGTATCCTGTGCCGGTATGAAACGACGGGGCGAAGCGGTTCACTCCATGTCTGTCAATATTTCAGCCGATCTCGGCGATCTCCGGCCGGACAGCTCCCGGCCTGCCCGCACCAGCGCGGAGAACCATCACGCCGCGCTCGCCGTGGCGCGGCGGCATATGGGGCATGTCGCCTGGCCGACGGTCTTCGTGTCGCTCGGCTCGCTTGTCGGGCTTGCCGTCTCGACGGCGGCGGCGCTTGCCGGATTATGGCCCTATTGGGTTTCGATGCTGGTCAACGGCTACCTGCTGCTGATGCAGTTCATGGCCGTTCATGATGGCATTCACGATGCGATCTCGGGCGACGATCGGCGCTATAAATGGCTGAACGACCTGCTGGCCTGGATCGGTGGCATCGCCACGCTCATTCCCTATCGCGGTTACGACGTGATGCATCTCGTGCATCACCGCTATACCAATGATTTCGAACGCGATCCCGATACATGGTGCGCCTCGCGCAATCCGCTGGCATTGGTCTTCCGTTTCTTCACGCAGACGCCGCATTACGTCTGGATGATGACGCGGATGGGGATGTGGAAGGACAAGGCGCAGCGGCGGCCCTATTTCATTGCCGGCGCGCATCACCTGACCGCATGGACGATCGTCGCCGTCGCTTTCGTCTACGGCTTCGGATGGGAAATCCTGATGCTGTGGATTTTCCCAACCTTCCTCAACGTCGCACTGATCGGGCTTGTCTTCAACTATCTGCCGCACCGCCCGCATCTGTCGCAGGAGCGCTACAAGGACTCCGGCGTCTTCCTGCTGCCGCGTGCCATTCACCGGCTGGTGACCGTGCTCGACATGTACCAGACCTATCACCTGATCCATCATCTCTTCCCGCGCATCCCGTTCTATCGCATCGGCCGCGCCTTCCACGAGATGCGGCCGATCCTGGAGGCGGAGGGCGCCGTCATCCATGACTGGACCCATGCGTGGGATGCAAAGCCGCGTGGTGTCGTTGCGCGGCCGGTGGCGGGCGTCGCGCCGGGTACCCGTATGGCGCGCAGCAGCACCGGTGTCACGGCTCCGGCCTCCACCATCGAGAAAAAACAAGAACGTCGCGCGAACTAAGGTCCTATTTTTCAATAAAATCAATAACTTGAAATTTATGTTGCGATAGAGAACAAAACCGGTACATTAACCGCATTGCACGACTCGACGGGCAATGGAATAAGGGGAAACCGGTCATGTCAAAGAATGTTGTGAGCCTCGTGAAAGACGATAGCGACAAGAAAAAGGCGCTGGACGCCGCGTTGAGCCAGATCGAGCGGTCGTTCGGCAAGGGCTCCATCATGCGGCTCGGCAAGAACGAGCAGATCGTCGAGATCGAATCGATTTCGACCGGTTCGCTCGGCCTCGACATTGCGCTCGGGATCGGCGGATTGCCGCGCGGCCGGGTCATCGAAATCTACGGCCCGGAATCATCCGGCAAGACCACGCTGGCGCTGCAGACCATCGCCGAAGCCCAGAAGAAGGGCGGCGTCTGCGCCTTTGTCGATGCCGAACACGCGCTCGACCCCATTTATGCGCGCAAGCTCGGCGTGCAACTCGATGAACTTCTGATTTCCCAGCCTGACACTGGCGAGCAGGCGCTCGAGATCGCCGACACGCTGGTGCGTTCCAGTGCCGTCGATGTGCTGGTGATCGATTCGGTCGCGGCGCTGACGCCCAAGGCCGAACTCGAAGGGGAGATGGGCGACTCGTTGCCCGGCCTGCAGGCGCGGTTGATGAGCCAGGCGCTCCGCAAGCTCACGGCATCGATCTCCAAATCGAACACGATGGTCATCTTCATCAACCAGATCCGCATGAAGATCGGCGTGATGTTCGGCAGCCCCGAAACCACCACCGGTGGCAATGCGCTGAAATTCTATGCTTCCGTCCGTCTCGATATCCGTCGCATCGGCGCAATCAAGGAGCGTGACGAGGTGGTCGGCAACCAGACCCGCGTCAAGGTGGTCAAGAACAAGGTCGCGCCACCCTTCAAGCAGGTTGAATTCGACATCATGTATGGCGAAGGCATCTCGAAGATGGGCGAACTGGTCGATCTCGGCGCCAAGGCCGGCATTGTCGAGAAGTCCGGCTCCTGGTTCTCCTACAACAGCCAGCGCATCGGTCAGGGACGCGAGAATGCCAAGCAGTTCCTCAGGGACAATCCCGACATGGCCGCCGAAATCGAGGCCTCCATCCGCCAGAATGCCGGTCTGATCGCCGCCAAGATCATGGAAGTGGGTCCCGAAGCCGAGGATGACGACGGCGAGCTCGAAGCCAGCGCTTGAGTCCTGTATTTCAGATTTCCTGATGATGAGCCAAAGCGGCGCCGGGTACCCTCCGGCGCCGTTGTCATGTCTGGCGGGCCCTTTTCCGCCCCTTTCTGGACAGTCGGCGGGGCGACAGGTAAAAGCTGGGGCGCCGTATTTTTCCGGATAATCGGGGATAAACGGGCGGATGTGCGGCCATGGCCGCACCGCGCTCCTGTGTCCCCGACCCGATTGCGAGACAGACGAAACCATGGCCGGCCTCAACGAGATCAGAGCGAAGTATCTGGAGTTTTTCCGTGCACAGGGCCATGAGGTCGTGGCCTCGGGGCCGCTTGTGCCCAACAATGACCCGACGCTGTTGTTCACCAATGCCGGCATGGTGCCGTTCAAGAACGTCTTCACCGGGCAGGAAAAACGCCCCTATGTCCGCGCCGCCTCGGCCCAGAAATGCGTGCGTGCCGGCGGCAAGCACAACGATCTCGACAATGTCGGCTACACGGCCCGGCATCACACCTTCTTCGAAATGCTCGGCAATTTCTCCTTTGGCGATTATTTCAAGGCCGAGGCGATCGAATTTGCCTGGACGCTGGTGACCAAGGAATTCGGACTGTCGACAGAGCGCCTGATCGCGACCGTCTATGCCGACGACGACGAAGCCTTTGGGCTCTGGCGCAAGATCGCGGGCCTGCCCGAAAGCCGGATCATCCGCATTCCGACGGCCGATAATTTCTGGTCGATGGGCGACACGGGGCCATGCGGGCCGTGCTCGGAAATCTTTTTCGATCATGGCGACAAGATTCCCGGCGGGCCGCCCGGCAGCCCCGATCAGGATGGGGACCGCTTCATCGAGATCTGGAATCTGGTGTTCATGCAGTATGAGCAGCAGGCCGACGGGACGCGTCTCAACCTGCCCAAGCCGTCGATCGACACAGGCATGGGGCTCGAGCGCGTCGCCGCCGTGCTGCAGGGTACGCATGACAACTACGCGACCGACCTGATGCGGGCGCTCATCGTTGCCTCCGCCGAGGCCTCGAAATCCGATCCCGACGGACCGCATGCGGTCAGCCACCGAGTCATCGCGGACCATTTGCGGGCGAGCTCGTTCCTGCTTGCCGACGGTGTGATGCCATCCAACGAAGGCCGCGGCTATGTGCTGCGGCGGATCATGCGGCGCGCCATGCGCCATGCGCAGCTTGTCGGCGTCGCCGAACCCTTGATGTGGCGGCTGGTGCCGGCGCTGGTCAGGCAGATGGGCGACGCCTATCCCGAGCTGCGCCGCGCCGAACCGCTGGTCACCGAAACGTTGAAGCTCGAGGAAACGCGGTTCCGCGAAACGCTGACGCGCGGGCTGAAGCTTCTCGACGAGGAAATCGAGAAGCAGCAGGGCAAAGGTGTGCTCCCCGGCGACGTCGCCTTCAAGCTCTACGACACTTACGGTTTTCCGCTTGATCTGACGCAGGACGCGCTTCGCTCGCGCGGCATGAGCGTCGACCAGACGGGCTTCGATGCCGCGATGGCCAAACAACGCCAGGACGCGCGCGCCGCATGGTCGGGCTCGGGCGAAAAGGCGACCGAGGCCGTCTGGTTCGAATTGCGCGAGCAGCATGGCGCGACGGAATTTCTCGGCTATGAAACCGAAAATGCCGAAGGCAAGATCGTGGCGATCATTGTTGATGGCCGGCCGGTCGATGAGATTGCGGCGGGGACCGAAGCGGCCATCATCGCCAACCAGACACCGTTCTATGCCGAGTCGGGTGGGCAAGTGGGTGACAGCGGCGTATTGTTCACGCCCGGCGGTGCGGAGTTTCCAGTATCGGACACGGTGAAGAAGCTCGGCGACATGCATGTGCATATCGGCACGCTCATGCGCGGCAAGCTCAAGACCGGCGACATCGTCGAGATGAAAGTGGACGAGGCATTGCGCAACGCGACGCGCGCCAATCATTCGGCGACGCATCTTGTGCACGAGGCGTTGCGCCGTGTACTCGGGCCGCATGTCACCCAAAAGGGTTCGATGGTGGGACCGGACCGGCTGCGCTTCGACTTCTCGCATCCGAAGCCGATGGCGGCCGCCGAGGTTGCCGAAGTCGAGACCATCGTCAATCGCGTCATCCGCCAGAATGCCGAAGTTTCGACACGGCTGATGACGCCGGAGGAGGCTATCGAGGCCGGCGCGCTGGCGCTGTTCGGCGAAAAATATGGCGCGGAAGTGCGCGTGCTGGCGATGGGGCTCGACGATGCCAACGACAATGGCATCTATTCGGTCGAGCTTTGCGGCGGCACGCATGTGCGCCGCGTTGGTGACATCGCGATTTTCAAGATTGTCAGCGAGAGTGCGGTTGCCTCGGGCGTCCGTCGTATCGAGGCGCTGACCGGCGAGGGCGCGCGACGTTATCTGGTCGAACAGGAACGCATTGCCAGGGAAGCTGCCGGGGTGTTGAAGATTGCGCCGGAAGATCTGCCTGCGCGCGTCGTCTCGCTGATGGAAGAGCGCAAGCGGCTTGAGCGCGAACTGACAGAAGCGAAGAAGAAACTTGCGATGGGCGGTGGCAGCGGCCCGTCCGCCGATGCGCAGGTGCAGGAAATCGGCGGGGTGAAACTTGTCGCGCGCAAGCTAGATGGTGTGAATCCGAAGGATCTGCGCGGGCTTGTGGACGAGGCGAAGAAGCAGATCGGCTCGGGTGTTGTTGCGTTCGTCGCCGTCAGTGAAGACGGCAAAGGCGCTGTCGCTGTCGGCGTCACGGCGGACCTGACGGCGAGGTTCAACGCGGTCGATCTGGTGAAAGCCGGTTCGGCGGCAATGGGCGGCGCTGGGGGCGGTGGCCGTCCGGACATGGCGCAGGCGGGCGGTCCCGATGGTGACAAGGCCGAGGCGGCGCTTGCGGCGGTGAAGGCGGCGCTGGAGGCGGTGGCAGCTTAAGTCTCGTTTGTTTTCTGAAGAGGCGGGTCCCAGGATCAAGTCCCGGGACGACGATGAATGTTCATTCGTGCATCACAATAACTCCGAGGCATCCCAAGGACCTTGACCGTGGGACCCAGGGCGGCTTGTGCTGAGTGCGCGGCTCTTGGATCCCGACACGGGGTGACAGGTTCAGGGTTTGGGCGCGTGCGGGCCTAGTCTGCTTTGCGGGCGAGGACCCTTCGAGCGCTTTCCGCGCCGGTGACGGGGAGGCCTTTGGGGTCGAGCAGACCGACCTGCATCAGCACGCCAGCCTGATCCCAATAGATGTGCTCGTAGGAAATCCTGTCGCCTTCGAAGCCGACGATGACGGCGACGACCATTTCGACGGGCTTGTCCGTCGGCGCGACGTTCGGCAACAGCCAGTCGATGACGGTCGTATGCGTGAAGCTGATGTAGATTTCATCGACGATCCGCTCTTCGCCGACCGTGCGCGACACGCCGATCATCTCGACATCGGGCGGAAAGAACTTGCCGACGAGATGATCGCGGTAGAAGGCGCGGACGCCTTCCTGTCCGTTGCCGCCTTGCATGGTCGGCACGTGGTTGAGGTAGGGATCGTTGCTCATCGTCGCCATCGTGACGTCGAGATCGCCTTCCAGTTCTGCACCGACATGGCGCTCGAAGAGCGCCACCATTTCCTGCTGTTTTGCCGATAACATTTTGTGCATTTCCCCCGATCCGGCCGATTGTGCTTTTGTCAAGCCGGATTTCGAGGCGAGTCTGACTTTGGACGCGCGAACTCGCAAGAGCGATCTTGCGATCCGGTGTCAGTCCGCGCCTGGACCGAGGGTGTTGGCGCCTCGGGGGCCTTTGCGGAAAAAAAGGTCGAACATTCCGTCTTCGCCGATGATGCGGCCGAGTTCCCTGATGCCGAAGAAGGGGATGAGGGCGACGAAGATCATGACGGTGAGAGAGAGGATCGCCGGCAGGCTGCCGAGGTCCATGCCGTCGCCGCTGGCGGCTTCATGGGGGCGGAGCCAATGGAGAAGGGCTTCCTCGGCGAGGTTGAAGCCGATGAGGACGAGCGAGAAAAGGGCAGACTTGATGAGGATCGGCCAGATCAGCGGCAGGTGCTCAGCGCGCGACCCGAGTTTCAGGTGCTCGCCGATCAGGATGAATTTCGCGAAGACCAGCGCCTTCAATGTAGCCGCGCCCAAATGGGCAAGAAGGCTCCAGTCCGACAGGACGAGTGTATTGTGCAGCGTGTAAACGCTGAGGAGCAGCCAGAGGTAGGCGAAAATGAAGAAAAAATGGCGCAGCCTGAAAAGCCACCCGGTCTTTCCACTATGGGGTCTTCCGGTGGACATTCGGGTTTGGCTTTCGCTGAATGGTCCGGTTCGTCTGTGCCGGGTCGAAGCCTACGCTGAGGATTTTTGCTCCGCAAGGTGATGGTTCGCTGCGGAAATCCATCGGCGCGATTTCGCGGTGACATGGGACATGGTCGTGCGCGTGCCGATCTTTTCAGGCATTGACGCCATCAACATCTATGGCAGGGCTTTGCCAAATGTATTCAGCTCATACTGCGACTTCACCCCAGCAACCGAGAGCGGCAGTTTCAACGTCTGCAGATCACGCCTGCTTCGCCAACGCCTTGTCGAGATTCTCGGCGACCTTGTCGAGGAAACC
>JAUXOE010000174.1 GCA_030682415.1 Parvibaculum sp. | reverse complement strand
CGATCTGATCGACAATTCGACCACCGGCGAACTGGACTCAGTCGACGCCAAGGATTTCAAACCGGTCGTGGATGCCTGCACGCTGTGCGACATGTGCTTCATGACCAAATGCCCCTACGTGCCGCCGCACGAGTTCAATCTCGATTTCCCGCATCTGATGCTGCGCTACCGCGCGGCCGAGGCAAAGCAGAAGGGGTCCTATCCCTTCGTGCCCGGTCAGCTGGCCGAGACCGATCGCAACGGCAAGCTGGCGGCCCCCGTCGCCGCCATCGCCAATTGGGGCTCGAAGCGCGGCAACGCGCTGACGCGGCCGGCGCTGCAGGCACTCACCGGCATCGACGCCCGCGCCGAACTGCCAAAGTTTCACGGAAAAACCGTCACCATGCGCGCCAGGGCGCAGGACGCCGCCGGCGCCGCCGCGCCGAAAGAGGCGCCGGCCAAAGGCCGCAAGGCGGCGATCTTCGCCACCTGTTTCGTCAATTACAACAATCCGGGCGTCGGCGAGGCCGCGCGTCTGGTGCTGGCGCATAACGGCGTCGAAACCACCGTCGCCTATCCCGGCTGTTGCGGCATGCCCTTCCTCGAACAGGGCAATATCGAAAAGGTCGCTGCCCAGGCTGAAAAAGTCGCGCGCGAAATGGGCGCATGGATCGACAAGGGCTACGACATCATCGCGCTGACCGCCTCCTGCGGGCTGATGTTCAAGTTCGAATGGCCGCTGATCCTGCCGGACAATGAGGACGTCAAAAAACTCGCCGCCGCCACTTTCGACATCGACGAATACATCGTCGACATCGCCAGGAAGGAAGGTCTCGCGCCGGGTCTGAAGCCGGTCGAGGGCGGCGTCACCGCGCATCTTGCCTGCCATGCGCGCGCCCAGAACATGGGCGCCAAATCGGCCGAGATGATGCGCTACATTCCCGATATCAAGCTCGATATCGTCGAGCGTTGTTCTGGCCACGGAGGAACCTTCGGCGTGATGAAGGAGACTTTCGACGTGGCGATGAAGGTCGGCAAGACCGCGTCGCGCAACGTCGCGAAGACCGGCAACAAATATGTGACGTCGGACTGCCCGCTGGCGGCCAAGCATCTGGTCCAGGAGATCGAAGCGCTGGGCGAGCCGCAGCAGCCGGCACCGCAGCATCCGGTCGAGATCATGGCGCGCGCCTGGGGATTGATCTGAGAATTATGTCGATGAAGAGGGGAAAACTCTTCGAAAGGCACTGAAAGATGATGGCGATGAAAAAAGAAATCACCCCGGCCGACATTCTGCCCTACGAGACTTACGCGGCGGAGCGCAAGGCGCGCCGCGCCGCCGCCATGGCCATGAAGAAGGACCGCCGCGTTTCGGTCGGCCCGCACGCGACTTTCTATTTCGAGAATTACGAGACGATGTTCCAGCAGATCCATGAAATGCTGCACATCGAAAAGGGCGGCGCCGAACAGCTCGAAGACGAACTCCGCGCCTACAATCCGCTGATCCCGCAGGGCAACGAGCTGGTCGCCACGATCATGTTCGAGATCGAGGATCCGGTTCGCCGCGACAAGTTCCTGCGTTCCATCACCTGGGTCGAGAAGCATCTCTACATCGATGTCGGCGGCGAACACATCATCGGCGAGGCCGAACTCGACGTCGAGCGCACCAAGGCCGACGGCAAGACCTCATCCGTTCACTTCGTGCATTTCCGCTTCACGCCCGAACAGATCGCCAGATTCCGCGACCCGAAAGTCCAGGTCATGGCCGTCGTCGCGCATGAGAACTATCACCACATGGCCATGCTCGCGCCGGCGACCCGCGAAGCCCTGGCCAGGGATTTTGCCTGACGCCGCAAGGCCTCAGTCGAACTCCTCGCCCGGATAGACGCCCCACAAGGCCGTCTGCGGCGTCCAGCCGCTGCGGTTCTGCACCTCGATCCGGCACCAGCCGGCCTTGCAGCCGCGCAGTGTCGTCACCAGGCCGGGTTCCAGATAGGCGACGATATCGGCGTCCGCTTCGGGCTTTGCGTGCAGCGCCACCGGCGCCTCCGCATCCTCCGGCGCATCGCCGACCACGATGGCGCTGCGCGTGCCGTCGAGCAGCGTGTGCCAGATCCAGCCGCCATCGCCCTCATGGTCGCGAATGCGCCGCCAGTGATCCGATTCCGCCGTCACCTCCAGCGGCACGCCGCGTTTGGTGTAGATCCAGTCGATCGGAAAATCGGTGCCCGGTCCGCGCCGCACATTGGCGCGCGCCGCTTTCAGGCTGACATAGCGCGGCAGCGGCAGGCCGGTCACGCGGCCGCGTTCGCCGGCGCTCTCGGCCTGCGCCGTCGGCAGCGCCGCCACGCGCTCGGAGGCGCCTCCCGGCGCCGCCCATAGCGCCGCCATCGCCGCCAGCAGCAGCGCCGCGCCTCTTCCGCCTGTCGATTGCAACACCCGCATCTGTCGTTCCGTCCTTCGCGGTGCGTCTGCCCCGGCCCCGCGACTCAGCCGATTTTGCCAGAAAATCCGCCAACGGAAGCGATAAAACCTGCTAATAAAGGCTGTTCGCTACCGGAGTCCCCCCGCATGCCCGCCAAAAAGCCGCTCGTCATCGTCACCCGCAAATTGCCGGCCCCCATCGAGGCCCGCATGGGCGAACTTTTCGATGTCAGGCTCAATGCCGACGACCATCCGATGACG
>JAUXOE010000166.1 GCA_030682415.1 Parvibaculum sp. | reverse complement strand
GCATGTAGTTGGAATTCTCGACGCCCTCGGCGATGCCCTTGTAGGAGAGCAGCGAGCCGATGTCGTAGGCGGCGAGGAAGATTTCGAGTTCCTCGTCGGGCACTTCGGTATAGACGGCCATGAAACCCCCGGTCAGACCGCCAGCGCGCGCGGCAGCTTGAACTGTACCGATTCGCGGCGCACCGGAATATCCTCAACCGTCACCTCGAAGCGCTGGCGGAAAGCTTCGATCACCTCGTCGACCAGCACTTCCGGCGCGCTGGCCCCCGCCGTCAGGCCGACAGTCGCGGGCGTGCCCAGCGCCGCCCAGTCGATGTCGGCGGCGCGCTGCACCAGTGCCGCATAGGCGCAGCCCGCCCGCTCGGCGACTTCGACAAGCCGCATCGAGTTCGACGAGTTGGGCGCCCCGATCACCAGCATCGCCTCGGCGCGCGGCGCAATCGCCTTCACCGCCTCCTGCCGGTTGGTCGTCGCATAGCAGATGTCTTCCTTGTGCGGCCCGGCGATTTCGGGGAAGCGCCGCCGGAGCACCGCCACGATCGCGGCCGTGTCGTCGACCGACAGCGTCGTCTGCGTCACAAAGGCGAGCTTCGCCGGATCCTTGGGCTCAAACGCTTCGGCGTCGGCCGCCGTTTCGATGAGCCTCACCGCGCCCTCCGGCAACTGCCCCATCGTGCCGATCACTTCCGGGTGCCCGGCATGGCCGATCAGCAGGATTTCGAGGCCGCGCTCGTGGAGCCGCTCGGCTTCGACATGCACCTTCGAGACGAGCGGGCAGGTGGCGTCGAGATAATAGAGCTCGCGCGCCTGCGCTTCGGCCGGCACCGCTTTCGGCACGCCATGTGCCGAAAAAATCACCTTGGCGCCCGCCGGCACCTCCTCCAGTTCCTCGACGAAAATCGCGCCCTTGCGTTCCAGGCTCTCGACCACGAAGCGGTTGTGCACGATTTCATGTCGCACATAGACCGGCGCGCCGAATTTTTCGATCGCCATTTCGACGATCTGGATGGCGCGGTCGACGCCGGCGCAAAATCCGCGCGGACTTGCGAGCAGCAGCGTGAGGGGCGGTTTCGAGTTTGGGAGAGTCATGTGACAGTTTTATGACAGATTTGTGACAGAGGGGGTGTTTTTGGTGTGCCGCGCTGTGCCGTCTTGTGACTTCGGGACCGCTCCGATAGAGTTTCCGCGCCGTCGGGAGCGCCCCGCCTGTCTTGCCTAACCTTATGAAATGCAAGGCTTTCGGGTGCCCGTTCGTCGGTAATAGAGGGGCCCCGTCCGGGAAAGTCAAGAAAGCCGCCGAACGGTCTCCTGCCGCTCGCGCCAGCCACAACAGAGTGAAATCAGATGCCGTTTTCGATTGCGCTGCAACGACTTAGCAGACCTTCCCTGTTGTTCGTCGCGGCGCTGGCGCTCAGTGGTTGCTCCTCGCTCAATCCCTTCGGCAGCAGCGACAAGGAAGGCGGCACCGCGCAACTGCCTTGTCCACAGGTCGGCGTGCTCAATGAAGCCGACCACATGACGCTGCTCAGGGGCGCCGGGACCGATCTGACGGACATCGTGGCGCGCGCCGAAATCGGCCGAGTCGTGTCGAAATGCACCTACAACACCAGCGACGCGACCATCACCGTCGATCTTGCCTTTGATGGCGTGGCCGAACTTGGACCCGCCGCAACGACGCGCGATCTGACCTTCAACGTCTTTGTTGCCGTCACACGGCGCTTCGACACATTGGACAAGAAACAGGTCTATCAGATTCCAGTGAATTTCCCGGCCGGCCAGCGCCAGGCCCGTTTCGTCAAGACAGTCGATGGAACAGTCTTGCCCTATGGCGGCACCGCCGATGGCCGCATCTACCAGGTCCTGGTCGGCTTCCAGCTTTCGGCAGAGCAACTCGAATACAATCGCCGATCGGCGTTCACGCCCATTCGGTAAATGTGACCACAGGCGCACGAATCACCATTTCTCCACATTTTTGGCTGCGTTCGGTCGATTCGATTCCGTCTCGCGATTGACTCTCGCCGGGTGGTCCATATGATCGAAATCACTCAACTCAGATGAACTCTGCGGAAGAGATCGGAGCCTCGACGAGCTCCGGCGCCGAAGGAGCAACCGCCCCGGAAACTCTCAGGCAAAAAGGACCGCAGGGGGATGAATCTCTGGAAAGCAGGCCGGCGGCCGATATGCCGGACTCACCGACGGGCGTAAGCGGACCGGCATCTACTGACCGCCGCGAAATCTCTCAGGTACCGCGACAGAGTGGGGCGCTGCAGGCGAAGCGATTCGCCGATGTAGCGACCCATTTCGATTCGTATTCGTCCAAGGGACGAGCCTGGAAGCGCTATGTCGGAACCTGCCGTTGCCTCGGACAAACTGAAAACGACACCGCTCCACGCGCTCCATGTCGAATTGGGCGCGAAGATGGTTCCGTTTGCCGGCTACGACATGCCGGTCCAATACCCGGATGGCGTTTTGGCCGAGCACCTGCATACGCGTGGGGCGGCAGGTCTGTTCGACGTGTCGCATATGGGGCAGGCTTTCCTTACAGGGCCGGATCACGAAACGACCGCGCGTGCCGTCGAGGCGCTGACGCCGGGTGACATTCGGGATCTCGCGCCCGGCGCCATCCGCTACACATTGTTGCTGAACGACAAGGGCGGCATCCGCGACGACCTGATGGTGACGCGAACGCTGACCGATGGTGTTCTCTTCCTCGTCGTCAACGCCGCCTGCACGGACGCCGACTTCGCTCACATCGCCGCCAATCTTCCCTCGGGCGTCGCGCTGGAACGCCTCGAAGATCGTGCATTGATCGCGCTGCAAGGTCCGAAGGCCGCGGAAGTGTTCGCGCGTTTCGCATCGGAAGCCGCGACGCAGAGCTTCATGACCGCACGCGACCTGAGCGTTGCCGGCGTTCCCTGCATGGTCAGCCGCTCGGGCTATACGGGCGAAGACGGCTATGAGATTTCGATACCGGCAAAGGATGCCGCGGCGCTGACAAAAAAGCTGCTGGCCGAACCGGAAGCGAAGCCTATCGGACTCGGCGCCCGCGATTCGCTGCGTCTCGAGGCGGGGCTTTGCCTCTATGGCCACGACATCGACGAAACGACGACGCCGATTGAAGCCGCGCTTGGTTGGGCGATCGGCAAACGCCGCCGCGCAGAGGCGAACTTTCCCGGCGCAAAGATCATTCTCGGTCAAATCTCGAATGGCGCGCCGCGCAAGCGCGTCGGCCTGTTGCCGGAAGACAAGGCGCCGGCGCGTGAAGGCACGGAAATTTTCGCCGGCAGCAATCGGATCGGCATTGTGACCAGCGGTGGCTACGGCCCGAGTGTGGGTGGCCCCATCGCCATGGGCTATGTCGACACGGGCGCGGCAAAGCCCGGCACAGCCGTCGAACTGCTGGTGCGTGGCAAGGGGCGGGCGGCCCGTGTCGCGGCCATGCCGTTTGTCGAAAAGCGTTTCTACCGGGGCAATTGAACGCAGTCTTCAGCAAGGAATCAGGGGACGTCAAATGAGCGATATTCGTTTTACCGATCAGCACGAATGGGTCCGGGTGGATGGCGACATCGCCACCATCGGAATCACCGACTATGCACAGGAACAGCTCGGTGATGTCGTCTATGTGGAACTGCCGGAGATCGGCAAGACCATCGAAGCCGGCGACGAAGCGGCCGTGGTCGAGAGCGTCAAGGCTGCGAGCGAGGTCTACACGCCGGTAAGCGGCGAAGTAATCGACGTCAACAGCGACATCGAGGCGACGCCGGCTGGCGTCAACGAAGACGCGATGGGAGACGGCTGGTTTGTAAAGCTGCGTATGTCGGACCCGGCCGAATTTGAGAAGCTGATGGACGAGAACGCTTACAAGGAATTCGTTGAAGGCCTGCACTGATCAGGCGCGCCGCGTCACGACAAGTCATCCCGTACAACCCCGCCGAAAAGGACGTTGCGATCATGCGTTATCTGCCCCTGACCGAGACTGATCGCAGCGAGATGCTCGGCGTTATCGGTGCAAAGAGCGTCGATGAGCTGTTCCGCGACGTGCCGGAGCGCGCCCGCCTTGCAGGCCTCGTCGACCTGCCGCGCCGGCAAGGCGAAATGGAAGTCGATCGGGCGTTGTCGAAAATGGCGGCAAGAAACGTTTCGGCCGGTTCTGTCCCGTTCTTTGTCGGCGCCGGCGCCTATCGGCATCATGTGCCGGCGTCCGTCGACCATCTGATCCAGCGATCGGAGTTCCTGACCTCCTACACGCCCTATCAGCCTGAGATTACACAAGGCACGCTGCAGTACCTGTTCGAATTCCAGACTCAGGTGGCGATGATCACCGGTATGGATGTCGCCAATGCCTCGATGTATGACGGCTCCACCGGCTGCGGCGAGGCTGTGCTGATGGCGCATCGTGTCACCAAGCGCAAAAAGGCGGTGCTGTCGGGAACATTGCACCCGCAATATGCGGAAGTTGTAAAAAATCTGTCGGACTTTGCCGACTATGAACTTGACGTCATGCCGCCGGCGCTTCCCGGTAGACCGGAAGACATCGCCGCTCATATCGCCGACGACACAAGTTGCGTCGTCGTTCAGTCGCCGGGGTTTTTCGGCGAACTGATCGATCTGCGCCCCATCGCCGAAGCGGCACATGCCAAAGGCGCATTGCTGATCGCCGTGGTGCCGGAGATCGTTTCGTTGGGCGCGGTGACGCCGCCAGGCGATATGGGGGCCGATATCGTCGTCGGCGAAGGTCAATCGATTGGCAACGGCTTGAATTTCGGCGGGCCCTATGTCGGCCTCTTTGCCACGCGGCAGAAATTCGTGCGCCAGATGCCGGGCCGCCTCTGCGGCGAGACGGTCGACGCTGACGGCAAGCGCGGCTTCGTTCTGACGCTGTCGACGCGGGAGCAGCATATCCGCCGGGAAAAGGCGACTTCCAACATTTGCACCAATTCAGGCCTTTGCTGCCTCGCCTTCACCATTCACATGTCGCTGCTTGGCGAGGAAGGCTACAAGCGCCTGGCGCGGATCAACCATGCGGCGGCTGTCGACCTGGCCGAGCGGCTGTCGAAAGTGGCGGGCGTCGAAATCCTCAATCGGGCATTCTTCAACGAATTCACGATGCGCCTGCCCGGATCGGCAGCCGATGTGGTCGACGCGCTGGCCGGCAAGGGTGTTCTCGGCGGCGTGCCGGTCTCGCGTCTGCTGCCGGGTGCGGGTTTTGACGACCTGCTGATTGTTGCCTCCACCGAGGTCAATACCGATGCCGACCGTGCCGCTTTTGCCGCTGCGCTTGTGGAGGTGCTGTGATGTCTGGAATGAACAAGCAGGGAAGACCGACTTCTATCGCTGTCGGCGGCAGTGCGGCGCGCGAAACCTTCACAGGCAATCGCGCGCTGCAGCTTGAGGAAGCGCTTGTTTTTGAACTCGACAATCCGGGGGCGTGCGGCGTCGATCTTGATGAGCCGGCACCCTTCACGGCACGCCTTGGCGGGTTCGAGCGCCAAGGCCGGATTGGCTTGCCGAGCGTTTCGGAGCCCGAGATCGTGCGCCACTACGTACGCCTCTCGGCCAAGAACTATTCGATCGACGCCGGGCTCTATCCACTTGGCTCCTGCACGATGAAGCACAATCCGCGCCTGAATGAGAAGATGGCGCGCCTTCCGGGCATTGGCGACATCCATCCATTGCAGCCGATGAAAACCGTACAGGGCGCCTTGGAGTTGATGGACACACTCGCCCATTGGCTGAAGGAACTGACCGGCATGCCGGCCGTCGCCTTGTCGCCCAAAGCAGGCGCACATGGTGAACTTTGCGGCATGATGGCCATCCGCGCGGCGCTGATCGCGCGCGGCGAGGACGAAGCGCGCAGCAGTGTGCTGGTGCCGGAATCGGCGCATGGCACGAACCCTGCCACCGCCGCGTTACTCGGCTACAAGGTCGAGT
>JAUXOE010000158.1 GCA_030682415.1 Parvibaculum sp. | reverse complement strand
CGGTGTCGGCGCGCTTGCCGGCGGCGGCATCGGCTATTACATGGACCAGCAGGAAAAGGAACTGACGCAGCGGTTGCGCGCCTCGGGCGTCAGCGTGACGCGTGTCGGCAACGACATCATCCTCAACATGCCGGGCAATGTCACCTTCGCCACCGATTCGTCGGATATCAATTCACGCTTCTTCGAAGTGCTCAATTCGGTCGCGGTGGTGCTGAAGGAATATGACAAGACGCTGGTCGACGTGACCGGTCATACGGATTCGACCGGTTCGGCGGCCTACAACATGGAGCTGTCGCAGCGCCGGGCGCAGAGCGTTGCCAGCTATCTGATCGGCCAGGGGCTCGACGGGCGGCGCTTCTACATTGTCGGCGCCGGGCTGACGCAGCCGATCGCCGACAACAACACGGCGGCCGGACGCGAACAGAACCGCCGCGTCGAAATCCGCCTGTCGCCGCTGACGACCAGCTGATTTCGTTTTCGTCTGTACAAGGAAGGCCCGGCGGAGACGCCGGGCCTTTTTTTGTTTTTGGTGAGGCGGGAAGGATTCTCCCGTGTCTTCCCACCCGCCCCCGGGGGGCGGGTCGAAAAATTCGAAGAATTTTTCGGGGCGGGGGCGCTGAAGCGCGTCAGTGCATCTCCTGTCGTTTTACGATGCCGCCACCGCCGCGACCCCGCCCCGAAATTTGTTCGCTCACGCTCACAAATTGTCGACCCTCCCCCAAGGGGAGGGTGGGAAGAAAGGGGCCTGTCACACGCAAGGTGCGCGAATACCGCAGGCTTTCGCCGGGGTGACACTTCCGGTTTTGGTTGGTGCAGAGAGACAATTGCAAAGCGTCACGGTGCCGGGAATTGCGTCAGCGGGTTGTAGGGCATGTCGGTGCTGCCATAGTCGAGGCCCATATGGGTCAGTTCGGAGGTCACCTGGGAGCGGTGATGGGTGGCGTGGTTGAAGAGCTGCGCCCACCAGAAACCGCGCGGCAGCGCGCGGCCGGACGGCATGACGATGACCTCGTCGAACCATTGCGGTTCGGCCTCCTCGCATTTCATGCGCAGGCGGGCATCCATGCCGATGCGGGCGGCGCGGAGATTTTCGAATTCGGTTTCGATGCGGCGGCCGGGATCGAAGGATGCCGGCATCGCGCCGGCATCGATATAGGCCAGGAGATGCGTTTCGACCATCAGCATGTGATCGAGGGTGGCCAGAATGTCGCCGAAGAACATGCCGCGGGGGCGCGCAATCTCTTCCGGCGCGAGACCGGCGACGATTTCGTAAAGCTTTTCGTTCTGCCACTGGTTGTAGCGCGCCAGCTCGACGGCGATGGGGCCGTAGCCACTCACGGCAAGAGCTTTTCGATTTCGGCGACGAGGCCGGCGTCGAGCGGACCCACCTTGCTCGGATAGATCTCGACCAGCTCGCCCGAAGGCCCGATCAGATATTTGTGAAAGTTCCAGCGCGGGCGCGCATCCTCGCCGGCGGTCTCGGAAATCCAGAGATAGAAGGGATGGGCCTCGGCGCCGACGACCTGCTGCTTGGCGGTCAGCGGGAAGGAGACCGCATAATTGACCTCGCAAAATTCGACGATCTCTTCCTCGGTGCCGGGCTCCTGGGCGCCGAAATCGTTGGACGGCACGCCGATGACGGTGAGGCCGCGGGCGCGGTAGCGCTCCCACAGACCCTGAAGATCGCGATATTGCGGGGTGAAGCCGCAACGGCTCGCGGTGTTGACGATCAGCACCGGCTTGCCGGCGAAACGCGACAGCGGCAGCGCCTCGCCGGTGACGGTCAGGAATTCGAAATCATGAGCGGACATTTCGGGGGGCTCCTCGCCTTTTCACTGGCGGGCATTATAGCATGGGCGCGAGTGACGGCGAGGGAGAGCGAATTCATGTGCGATACGCTGGTGGCGCGGGGGCAGACGACGGCGAGCGGCGCGCTCTTGTTTGCCAAGAATTCCGACCGCGAGGCCAATGAGGCCCAATATCCGCTGTTCGTGCCGGCGGCCGAACATGCGGCGGGGGCGGCGCTCCGTTGCACTTACATTTCGATCCCGCAGGTTGCCCACACGCATGGCGTGTTGCTGTCGCGGCCGTTCTGGATGTGGGGCGCGGAAATGGGCGCCAATGAACATGGTGTCGTCATCGGCAACGAGGCGGTGCATGCCAAGATCGCGCCGCAGGCGGAGCCGGCGCTGATCGGCATGGATCTGTTGCGCCTCGGGCTTGAACGCGGCGCGAGCGCGGAAGAAGCGGTCGATGTCATCACGGCGCTGCTCGGCGAATTCGGGCAAGGCGGCAATTGCGCCCATAAGGGCCGCTTCGAATATCACAACTCGTTCATCATCGCCGATGCGGCGGGCGACGCCTTCGTGCTCGAAACGGTGGGGCGCGACTGGGCGGTGGAGCGCGTTGCGGCCAAACGCAGCATCTCCAACAGCTACACGATCGGGAGCGATTTCGAACGGTTGAGCGACGGCGCGGAACGGCTGGCGCAGGCGCATGGGCTGGCGCCCGAAGGTCAGGCGTTCGACTTCGCCGAGGTCTTCGCCAATCGCAAGCGTTCGGCGCTGGCCAGCGGGCATCAGCGCTGGTGCCGGACCAGCGCGCTGCTGGGCGCGAAGGCGGGCGGGATCCAGGCCACCGAGATGATGGGCTTTCTGCGCGATCACGGGGCGCAGGCGGCGCGGCGGCCCGACTGGCGGCCGGACGGGATTCTCGGCGGCGCGGTGTCGGCGCATGCGACTTATGGCCCGGTGCGGCGCTTCGGGCAGACGACGGCGTCCTGGGTGGCCGAACTCGGGAACGGCAAATCCGCTCAAAGGAGGGCGGTGCACTGGCTGACCGCGACGGCGGCGCCCGATACCGGGATTTTCAAGCCGGTGTTTTTCGGGCCGGGTTGGACGGGCGCGGGGCTGCCCGATTTCGGCCCGGCGCCGGGTGACGTGTTCGATGCGCGGACGCGCTGGTGGCGCCACGAGCGCCTGCACCGGGCGGTGCTCAGGAATTATCCCGAAAGGCTGGCGGCTTTTGCCGGCGAGCGCGACCGGCTGGAGGCCTCGTTCGTCGCCCGGGTCGAGGCGCTGCTTGCGCGGGGCGGGAGCGCGGCGGAGGCCGGGGCGCTTTCAGCGGCGATCTGGCGCGAGGCCGACCGGGCCGAGGGGCGCTGGCTTGAAAAAGTGCTGCGCGTGCCCGAAAACCCGGCCTTCCGGCCCTCGGCGCCGATGGCGGCGCATTGGGGGAGTTTGGCGCGGCAGGCAAGGATGCGGTGAGGGCGATTGGCGACGCCGAGTGCGCCACAAGGCCCCCTCACCCTTCCGCGGGCTTGCGCCCGCGTTCGAGGACGAAAAGGTCCACTGGACCTTTTCTTGTGTCCTCTCACCCCTCTCCCCGCTGGGGAGAGGGGGGGCCCGCCGATGCGGCGAAGCCGTGTCGGTGGGAAGGGTGAGGGGGGCGTGGTTAACCGTTTCTCAAGGGCTCGGGCATAGGATGAAGATCGAGTGAATCTTCGGGTTTTCCGGGGGAACGGGGGACTTTCCATGCCGCTGTCGATCAAACATTCCGCCGCCACGCTGCTTTATGTGCTGCCGTCGATCGGGCTTGCTTTCGCGGCGATCGAGATTTTCGGTTTCGATCCGAAGCTGGCGGCGCTGGGCGGGCTCATCGCCTGCCTGCTGGGCGCCGAAGCGCATGCCGCGATTTCGCGGTCGATCGAGCGTAAACAGGTGCGGCGCGAATTGCAGGAACTGACCAGCCTTGCCGCCGGATTGTCGCGCGATCTCGACGATGC
>JAUXOE010000145.1 GCA_030682415.1 Parvibaculum sp. | reverse complement strand
GCGTGCAGTTCGGCGTTTGCGGCCGCCACCACCTGTCCGCCCTGTTGCGCATCGCCGCCCTTCCAGTCGGTCACGACGCCGCCGGCATTCTCGATGATCGGCATCAGCGCCTGGATGTCATAGGGCTGGAGCGAGCTTTCGACCACGAGGTCGAGCGTGCCGGCCGCCAGCAGGCAATAGAAATAGCAATCGCCGCCGAAGCGCCGCAGTTTCACTTTCGAGGTCAGTTCGCGGAAGGCCGCTTTCTCGTCGTCGCGGCGGAACATGCCGGGATCGGTGTTGCCGAGCAGCGCGTCTTCGAGCTTGGTGCAGGCGCTGGTCTTCAGCGGCGTCGTGCCCCGCGGGCCGATCAGGACGCTGCCGCCCGGCCGGCCCAGAAACTTCTCGCCGATATAGGGCTGTTCCATCAGCCCGATCACCGGCCGCGTGCCGTCATTGAGGGCGATCAGCGTTCCCCACAAGGGCACGCCGGCGATGAACGAGCGCGTGCCGTCGATCGGGTCGATCACCCAGGTCAGGCCGCTGGTGCCGTCATGATCGTCATGCTCCTCGCCCAGCACGCCGTGATCGGGATAGCGTTCGCCGATCAGGCGGCGGATTGCCGTCTCGGCGTCGCGGTCGGCCGCCGTGACGGGATCGAAGGCGAAGTTGCCGCGCTTGTTGTCCACGCTCAGGCCCGAGCGGAAATGCGGCAGCGTCACCGCCGCGGCGGCGTCGCCCAGTTCGAGGACGAAGGCGGCGAGTTCGTCGATTTGCTGCGGAGAAAGCATGAAGGGCCCCGGGTTGGAAGGCCCGCATCATGGAGCGGGCCTCGGCGCTAGTCCAGTCGGTAAACCCGCGCCGCCGTGTCATGGAACAGCCAGGCCTTTTCGGCGGCGCTCATGCCGCCGGCGATCTTCTTGAAGGCGTTCCACAAGACGCCGTAGGAACAGGAAAGCTTGTCGACCGGGAAGTTGCTTTCGAACATGCAGCGTTCGGGACCGAAGACATCGATCGCATGCAGATACCAGTCGCGCGTCGCGGCCACCAACTCGTCCGAGGTCGGCGGCTTGGCGCGCTTGTGCCAGCCGAAGCCGTTGACGGCCATGTTGATGCCGCCGATCTTGGCGACGACATTCGGGCAGGCGGCAAGGTCCGCCACATCCTTCTTCCATTGCGCGAAAATTTCGGCGCGCTTGCCTTCATAGGGGCCGATGCCGATCGGTCCGCCGAAATGATCGAAGATGATCGTGGTTTCCGGATGGGCGCGGGCCAGTGCCGTCAGTTCCGGGATCTGGTGATGATAGTGCCAGGCGTCGAAGCTGAGGCCGTATTTCTTCAGGCGCGCGAAGCCCTCGCGGAAACTCTCAAGGCCGAGCAAACCCTTCGGGGGCAGCGTGTGAGAGGCGCGCACATCGGGGCTCGGATCGAAGGCCGAGGCATGGCGGATGCCGCGAAAGCGCTCGGGCGCGCGGGCGAGATGGGCTTCCAGTACGTCGTCCACCTTGCCGCCGAGCCGCAGATCGGCAAAGCCGACGATCCCCGCCGCCGCGCGCGTCCGGCCAAAGCCGCCGCTCGCCGATTTGGCGGCGATGCCGTTTACATATTCGGTCTCGCCGACCGGCTTCAGGTTTTCCGGGCCTTCGGCGCGATACATCGCCTTGCATTCGACGAAAACCGTGGCGCGGATATTGTGGCCTTGGCCCACGTCAGCCATCAGCTCGTCAAGCTCGTAGCGCGAGCCCGGATGATCCCAGAGATGATGATGCGGGTCGATGATCGGCAGCGCCGGTTCGAGCGCCGCTTCCGTCACTTGCGCCAGCCATTCGGCATTGCCTGCCATCTTCGCCTCCCGATGTTTCTTTCAGGGAAGAGTGGCACCGGCGCTGGAAGGAGGCAAATCGGGCGGGATTACCCCGCCCGGGCGAACTTCTTGCGTTCGTTCGGGTCGAGCCAGCGCTTGCGCAGGCGGATCGACTTCGGCGTCACTTCCACCAGCTCGTCGGCCTCGATATAGGCGATCGCCTGTTCGAGCGTCAGCGGCCGCGGCGGCGTCAAACGCACCGCCTCGTCCTTCGAGGTGGTGCGGATGTTGGTCAGCTGCTTTGCTTTCAGCGGATTGACGATCAGGTCGTCGGGGCGGGCGTTCTCGCCGATGATCATGCCCTCATAGACCTTGACGCCCGGCTGGACGAAGAGCGTACCGCGCTCCTCGATATACCAGAGCGCGTAAGGCACGGCGTCGCCGGCGCCGTTGGAGATCAGCACGCCGTTGCGCCGGCCTTCGATTTCGCCGCGATAGGGCTCATAGGCGTGGAACATGCGGTTCATCACGCCGGTGCCGCGGGTGTCGGTCAGGAATTCGCCGTGATAGCCGATCAGCCCGCGCGACGGGCAATGGAAGATGATGCGGGTCTTGCCGGCGCCGGTCGGGCGCATGTCGATCATCTCGCCCTTGCGGTTCGAAACCTTCTCGATCACGACGCCGGTATATTCGTCGTCGACGTCGATGGTCGCTTCCTCGATCGGCTCGAGGCGATTGCCCTTGTCGTCCTCGCGGTAAAGCACGCGCGGCCTGGAAATCGAAACCTCGAAGCCTTCGCGGCGCATGTTCTCGATCAGCACGCCGAGCTGCAATTCGCCGCGTCCTGCCACTTCGAAGGCGTCGCGGTTTTCGCTGTCCGACACGCGGATCGCGACATTGCTTTCGGCTTCCTTCATCAGCCGCTCGCGGATGACGCGCGACTGCACCTTGGTGCCTTCGCGGCCGGCCAGCGGGCTGTCGTTGATCGAAACGGTGATCGACAGCGTCGGCGGATCGATCGGCAGCGCGTCGATGGCGTCGGTGACGACCGGATCGCAGATCGTATCGGCGACGGTGCCTTCCTGCAGACCGGCAATGGCGACGATGTCGCCGGCTTTCGCCTCGTCGACCGGAATGCGCTGGATGCCGCGGAACGCCATCACGCGGGTGATGCGGCCCTTTTCGACGGTCGCCGCTTCGCCGCCCTTGGGCTTGCGCAACACCTGCACCGGCAGGTTGGGCTTCACGATGCCCTTTTCGATGCGGCCGGTCAGGATGCGGCCGAGATAGGGATCGCTTTCGATGGTCGTCACCAGCATCGCGAAGGGTTCTTGCTGCGAGCCGTCGGTCAGCGCTTCGGGGGCGTGGAAATGGGTCAGGACCTTGGCAAAGAGCGGCGCCATGCCGTGCGTCTTGGCGTCGGGCGCGTTCAGGTCTTCGGTCGCCCAGCCTTCCTTGGCGGAGGCGAAGATGGTCGGGAAGTCGAGCTGTTCGTCGGTCGCACCAAGGGCTGCAAAAAGATCGAAGGCCTCGATATGCACTTCGTCGGCGCGCGCATCGGGGCGGTCGACCTTGTTGATCAGCACGATGGGGCGCAGGCCCAGCGCCAGCGCCTTCGAGGTCACGAACTTGGTTTGCGGCAGCGGGCCTTCGGCCGCGTCCACCAGCAGCACCACACCGTCGACCATCGAGAGGATGCGTTCCACCTCGCCGCCGAAATCGGCATGGCCCGGCGTGTCGATGATGTTGATGCGGGTATGCACGCCATCCTGCTCCCAGTCGACGCTGGTGCATTTGGCCAGAATGGTGATGCCGCGCTCTTTTTCGATGTCGTTTGAATCCATCACCCGTTCGGCAACCTGCTGGTTGTCGCGGAAGGTGCCGGACTGGCGAAGCAACTGATCGACCAGCGTCGTCTTCCCATGGTCAACATGGGCGATGATCGCGATATTCCGAATGGACATGTAACCGCCGGGTAAAAAGGCGGCCTGCCGCACGAAACCAAAGCGTGCGGGGGCGGCCGAAATGTGCCGCCTTATATAACGGGGAGGGGGGTCGCCACAAGGCTTGCTTCGCATGTGCGAAAAAGGGCGGGTTGCCTTGCTTTTTCGGCGGTTTGACAGCGCCCGGTCGGGCCGTGCTAGCACTTGGCGCCATTACAACCGCGCCGGGGCCTGCTCCGGCCTTCAGGGAGAGCCGCCCAATGTCCGCCCCGCGCGCCTCCCGCCTCTATGTCGTGGCGCTGGTTGCCATTCTTTGTCTCGTCTACACGGTGAGCCAGTTCCTGCGCTCCTCGACGGGCGTCATCGCGCCCAATCTGACGGCCGATCTCGGACTGAAGCCCGAAGAGCTCGGCATTCTTTCGGGCGCCTTCTTCCTCTCCTTTGCGCTGATGCAGATCCCGGTCGGCATCCTGCTCGACCGCTATGGCGCGCGCCTGACCATGATCGGTTCGGTCGGCGTCGCCGTTCTCGGCTGCCTGGTCTTTGCCATGGCGGAAGGCCGCATGGGCCTCACCGTCGCCCGCATTCTGATGGGCATCGGTTGCTCCGTCATGCTGATGGGCCCCTTGATGATCTATCGCCGCTGGTTCCCGGCCGACCGGTTCGCGGCGCTGACGGGGTTGCAGATTTCGATCGGCACGCTCGGCGCGCTGATGGCGACCGCGCCGCTCGCCTTCGCGGTGGAGGCGATCGGCTGGCGCGCCAGCTTCGTTCTCGCCGCCGTCTTCACCGGCGTCCTCGCGGTCATCATGGGCGTCATCGTGCGCGATGCGCCGGCGGGCCATCCGGTGGCGACGGGCCCGCGTGAAACGCTGGGCCAGAGCCTTCGCGGGCTCGGCGAGGTCGTCCGCCATCCGGCGGTGCCGCCGCTCTTCGTGATGATCTCGACCGGCTATGCGGTTTTTGCCGCCGTGCAGACGCTCTGGGCCTCGCCCTATCTGGCCGACGTCCACGGCCTCGACCTCACGGGGCGCGGCAATGTGCTGTTGCTGCTGACGGCCGGCCAGGTCGTCGGCCTCCTCGTCTGGGGCTATGCCGAGCGCGTCTTCGGCAGCATCAAGAAACCGATCATGGCCGGCGCCGCCTTGTCGGCGGCGATCCTCGCGCTCCTCGCCGCGCTCGATGCGCCGCCGCTCTGGCTCGTCACCGCGCTCTTCGTGATTTTCGGTCTCAATGCCGGCTACACGCCGCTCTTGCTTGCGCATGGAAGGCTGATCTTTCCGGATCGCCTTGCCGGGCGCGGCATCACCATTCTCAATTTCGGCAACATGGCCGGCGTCTTCGTGCTCAGCGCATTGTCGGGCGTGCTGATCGGCCAGATGCTGCGCATGGATTTCGGCTTCGATCACACCTACCGCGCCGCCTTCGGTTTTCTGGCATTCGTGCTGGTCGCGGCGGCGGCCTATTATTCGACGATCCCCGACACCAATTCCCGCGCCGTCATCGACGGCGATTGAGCGGAAGAGAGGAAAGAAAATGGCCAAGCAGTTCCCGAGCATCTCGCCCGCGTTCAAGGCCTTTATCGAGCGCCAGCACATCTTCTTCACTGCCAGTGCCACGGCGGACAGCCGCATCAACCTCTCGCCCAAGGGGCTCGACGGTTTCCGCGTCACCGGCGACAACGAGGTCTGCTATCTCGATCACACCGGCAGCGGCAACGAGGCGGCGGCGCATCTGAAGGCCGATGGCCGCATGACCATCATGTTCTGCGCCTTTGACGGTCCGCCGATGATCCTCAGGCTTTACGGCCGCGGTCGCGTCGCGCGCAAGGGCACGGGCGACTATGCGCGCTATCTCGAAAGTTTCTTCGAGGGCAACGAGCCCGCCGGCGCACGTCAGATCGTCGTCCTCGATGTCGAGCTGGTGCAGACAAGCTGCGGCTTCGGCGTGCCGCTCTACGACTACAAGGATGAGCGCCCCTCGCTTGTCCGCTGGGCCGAAGCGAAAGGCGAGGCCGGCATCGCCGACTACTGGCAGGAAAAGAACCGCGTCAGCATCGACGGGTTGCCGACGGGGCTGGAGTAGGGGCGCGGGCGCATTCCTGGAGATGGTCCCTATATGGGGATCGAGCGTTGCGCTGACAATTGGGGATATCTTTTCGGGTGCTTTTTTTACCCTCGCGCGCGCGAATTTTTTACTTCGTCATTGCGAGCGAAGCGAAGCAATCCAGAAGCGGCAAGCTCGGAATTTGTGGCTGCTGGATTGCTTCGTCGCGCTGCTCCTCGCAATGACGAAACAGGTGCCTACCCCACCACTTCGATCGCGGCGCGCTCTTCCACGGTCTCTTCCACCGGCATCTCTTCCAGTGCGAGGTTGGCGATGAACTGCTTCGCGCAAGCATCCCAGGAGAAATTCATCGCATAGGCGCGCGCATCGTCGCGGTTGAGGTGCAGCGCCTTGATGCAGGCGGTTTTCAGGTCCTCGTCCAGCGCGCCGGCTTTAGGGCCGTCAGGCGTGAAGGCCAGCACATCGGCCGGGCCCTGCACCGGATAGCCGGCCACCGGCGTTCCGGCCGCCATCGTCTCGATCAGCACCAGGCCGAATGTGTCGGTCTTGCTCGGAAAGACGAACACATCGGCTGCCGCATAGGCCGCCGCAAGTTCTTCGCCAAACAGCGGGCCGGTGAAATGCGCCTCCGGATAGCGCTTCTTCAAATGCTCGAGGCGCGGGCCTTCGCCGACGATCACTTTTGTGCCCGGCAGGTCGAGTTCGAGAAAGGCCTCGATGTTTTTCTCGACCGCGACGCGGCCGACATTGAGCCAGACTGGCCGCGCAAGGCCGTCTGGATGCCTGTCCTGCAGGTCGGGCCTCGGTTTGTAGCGTTCGACATCGACGCCGCGCGACCAGATCACCGGTTCGCCGAAGCCGCGTGTCCGCAGCTCCGTCTGCAGCGACGGCGTCGCCACCATCAGGCTTGCCGATTTCGCATGGAAGCGGCGCAGGAAGGCATAGCCCCATGACAACGGAATGCCGGTGCGGGCGTTCAGATACTCGGCAAAGCGCGTGTGGAACGAGGTCGAGAAGGGAATCCCCTTGCGCAGGCAGAAGCGTCGCGCCGCGAGGCCGAGCGGCCCTTCGGTGGCGATATGGATGGCGTTGGGATTGGCCGCGCGGATGATCCGCGCGATCTTGGCGCCCGGAAACAGCGCCAGCCGGATTTCACGATAGGTCGGCAGCGGCACGGTCGTGAACATGTCGGGCGTGATGAAGGTCACTTCATGGCCCATGCCCTTCAGATGTTGCGTCAGCTGCTGCAGCGTGCGCACCACGCCATTGACCTGTGGCGGCGCGGCGTCCGAGACGATGACGATACGCAAGGGCTCCGAAAAGCGGCCGACATCGGTCGGCAGCGGCTTGCCGCGCAGCCGGCTCAACAGCCTTGCGACGCGGCGCTTCTTTCTCGGTGCGAGTGGGGCGAGGGGCGCGAGCACGGTGCTGTGGGGCATCAGGCGGCGCTCAACACAGGCTCGGCTTCGGCGTCTTCGTCATGGGGTTCCGTCTCGCCATTGGCGAGTTCGGTTTCCCAGGAGAATTTCTGCCAGACGATCAGCGACATCGCGCCGTGCTCGTCTTCGGATAGCGCCGTGCAGCTTTCGACCCAGTCGCCGTCATTGCAGTAGAGCACGCCGTCCATGTCGCGCATTTCGGCATGGTGGATGTGACCGCAGATGACGCCGTCGACACCGCGTTCGCGCGCTTCGCGGGCGACGGCCTGTTCGTAGCTCGAAATATATTCGACCGCGTTCTTGACGCGGTTCTTCAGATAGGACGAGAGCGACCAGTAGGAGAGGCCGAAGAAGCGGCGGATCTCGTGCAGCCAGTTGTTGAGCGTCAGTGCCAGGCCATAGGCGCGGTCGCCGAGATGGGCGAGCCATTTGGCATATTTCACCACGCTGTCGAACTGGTCGCCATGCAGTACCAGGAAGCGCCGGCCGTCGGCCGTTTCGTGGATCGCCTCGGCCGTCACGTCGATGCCGCCGAAATTGAGACCGGTATAGTCGCGCAGCGCCTCGTCGTGATTGCCGGGCACATAAATGATCGTCGCGCCCTTGCGCGCCTTGCGCAGGAATTCCTGCACCACGGCGTTGTGTGCGGCGTTCCAGTACCAGGAGCGTTTGATGCGCCAGCCATCGACGATGTCGCCGACCAGATAGAAAGTTTCGGCGTCGTTGTGGCGCAGGAAGTCGAGCAGCAGCTCGGCCTTGCAGCCGGGCGTGCCCAGATGAATGTCGGAAAGGAAAAGCGTGCGGTGCTGTTTGCGGTGTTTGGGGCGGGGGCCGACAAGTCTTTCGTCGAGGCCGCCGCGTCGCGCCTTGGCGCGTGCCGCTTCCTTGCGGGATTTTTTTTCGGAGGCCGGTGGCGGCGCGGTCGCCGTCTCGTCCATCCGTCTCGGCAAGCCCGTCTCGAACACTGTCATATTCGCGTCGATCGCCTTGTTGTACTCATCT
>JAUXOE010000134.1 GCA_030682415.1 Parvibaculum sp. | reverse complement strand
CCGGGCATGTCCGGCAGCGCATCGAGCAGGCGCCGCATCGCCACGCCGAGAATTTCCGCCTGGCCGACAGGCGCGGGCAGCGCCGCCTTCATCGCCGCCTGCATCGCGTCGGGTATGGCGTGAAACATCGCCGAGCCGACGCCTGCCGGCGCACCGCTTTGCGCATTGCGCTCGCGCACATAGGTGCCGCGTCCGACTTCGCCCGTCACCTCGCCGCGGCTCGCGGCCAGCGCATAGGCCCGCGACACGGTGCCGACTGTCACGCCCAGCGCATAGGCAAGGTCGCGCAGCGGCGGCAGCTTGGCGCCGGGCGCGGCCCTCCCCAGCTTCACGGCTTCGCTCAGTGCGTCGGCGATGGCCTTGTAGCGGGGGCCGGGGCGGGCGGCGATGTCAGCCGGATCGAAAAGCAAAATTGTCATGGGTACAATAAACTCATTGAATCCATATCTGGCATAGATCATCTTGCATGAACGGTCACAATATCAATATTTTTGAGCCAGTTAGCAAGATTTCTGTTCGAAATCCTCAAAATTGTATCCATACAATACGGAACAACGACGATGAAAGCAGTTCTCTATCAAGTCGACGCGTTCGCGGATCGCGTTTTCGAAGGCAACCCGGCGGCTGTCGTGCCGCTCGATAGCTGGCCGGAGGATGCCGTCATGCAGGCTATCGCGGCCGAGAACAATCTCGCTGAGACCGCGTTCTTCGTGCCGGAGGGCGAAGGTTACCGCCTGCGCTGGTTCACGCCGGCGGTCGAGGTGCCGCTTTGCGGCCACGCGACGCTCGCCTCGGCGCATGTGCTGTTCACGCATCTCGGTCATGCGGCGCCCGAAATCCATTTCGAGACCAAGAGCGGCCGGCTCACCATTGCGCGCGAGGGGGACCTGCTCGCGATGAACTTTCCTGCCAACCCGGCAAAGCCCTATCCGGCGCCGGCGGAAATCGCCGCCGCGCTCGGCGCGAGCCCGCGCGTCTGGGCGAAGTCCACCTTCCTCCTCGCCGTATTCGACAGCGCCGCCGAGGTGAAGGCGCTCGCGCCCGACATCGGCGCCCTGAAGCGGCTGCTGACGCCGCTCGATCTGCTGCTGATCGTTACAGCACCGGGCGATGATGGCTCTGGTTTCGATTTCGTTTCGCGCGTCTTCGCGCCCGCGCATGGTATTGACGAAGACCCGGTAACAGGTTCGGTGCATTGCACGCTGGTTCCCTACTGGTCGAAGAAGCTCGGCAAGAGCGATCTTGTCGCACGACAGGTGTCGGCGCGGGGCGGCACGCTGCGCTGCACGGATGCCGGCGAGCGCGTCATCATTCGTGGCCGCTGCGCCGACTACATGAAGGCCGAAATCTCCTTCTGATCCATTTCCTCTCATGGCGGTCCAGTCATGCTCACTGAAGCTCTGCTGTTCGGCGCGCTCTTCATCGCGACCATGAGTTTCACGCCGGGTCCGGCCAATCTCAGTCTTCTCTCCGTCGGCGCGTCGGTCGGCCTCGACCGTGCGCTGCCTTACCTTCTGGGCATCTGGGCAGGCGGATTTTTCGTCATTGGTGCGGGTGCACTCGGTCTCGGCGCACTGTTCGTCGCCGCTCCGCAGTTCTTTCTCGCGCTCAAGTTTCTCGGCTTCGCTTATATCTGCTGGCTTGGCTGGAAGCTTGCGCGGGCTGGATTCGGCGGGGCGGCGCTTGAGGCCGCGCCATCCTTCTGGGTTGGGTTTCTACTCCATCCCGTCAATCCGAAAGCCTATGTGCAGAATGTGATGGTCTTCACTGCCTTTGTCTCGCCGGCCGCGCCTTACGCGCCCCAGGCAGCGGCGCTGGGTGCCGTCTCGATGGCCGCGATGATGCTGGCGACATCTCTCTGGGGTCTCGGCGGCGATGCGATTCGAACCTATGTGCGCAGCGAACGCGTCATGCGCATGACTGCTCTTGCCGCGTCGCTGCTGATGGTCGCAAGCGTCGCGGCGGCGTTCATGGTCTAGCGGCCGTTGTTGTGCCGCCACTCGCTCAAGGCGATGCCGGCGAGGATCAGCGTAAATCCGCCGAGCACGCCAAGGCGAAGTTCCTCGCCGAAAACGAGGTAGCCGGTCAGGGCCGCGAAGACCGGCACCAGATAGTTCGTCAACGACACGAATGTCGGCCCGGCATGGTCGATCAGGCGGAAGAAGACGATAGCCGCAAGGCCGGTCGAGAAGATGCCGAGCCCCGCAACGCCGAGCAGCGATGCGGCGCTCGCCTCCAGCAACGCGGTGGGCGGTGTCATCGTGCCCGCGATCGCTGTGCCCATCAGGGCGCCGGCCAGCATCACGCCGGAGGATTTCGCCAGCAGCGGCATGTCGGGCGCGAGGCGGGCCATCACATTGTTGCAGGCAAAGAAGAACGCGCCGGCCAGAACAGCCGCCTGCGCGAGGCGCACATCGCCGCCCGACGCCGTCACGACGTCAAGCAGCGCGCCCGGCCCGACCACGATCGCAAGGCCGGCAAAGCCGACGATGAAGCCCGCGAGCCGGAACGGCGTGATGAATTCGCCGGGTACGAAAACACGTGCGATCAACAGCGTCGCCAGCGGCGTGGAGCCGATCAGGATACCTGCCAGCGCTGAGGAGACGTGCTGCTGGCCCCAGCTGATCGTGAAGAAGGGAGCAATGTTGCCGACAAGTGCCAGCGCAATGAGCCAGCCCCAGGCGCGGCCGTCTCGCGGCAAGCGGCCGCTGGCAAAGAGCAGGCAGGGCAGCAGCAGCGCCGCGCCGGTCAAAAGCCGCCCGGCCATGGTCCATTCAGGCGCCACGGTCTCGACCGCGATCTTGGCGAAGGCGAAGGCCGAGCCCCAAAGGATCACGAGGCAGGTCAGAAGCAGCCAGTGAGACAGGCGGTGGGCGGGCAAGGCGTGCATCCTCAAGACGGAAAGGGATAGCCGTTTCACTCTTCGCGGGCATGGCCTTGGCTGTCAATTGCAGGATGCTGTGCGTTTTTCAGGGGTCTG
Organism: Parvibaculum sp.; assembly: GCA_030682415.1. Classification (GTDB taxonomy): domain Bacteria; phylum Pseudomonadota; class Alphaproteobacteria; order Parvibaculales; family Parvibaculaceae; genus Parvibaculum. The sequence continues at coordinate 7,660 of JAUXOE010000134.1, read as the reverse complement.
CCGCGATTTTCGGCCGCAGCATCCCGACCCGGCCGTCATTTGACTTCGCGTCGGGACAAGCCTATACGCGGCGGCGGGACACCCCTCCCCACCGAGGGGCAGCTATCTGAAAGGGTAGGTTGCAAATGACCGCCATTGAGCGTCCGGCTGTGCGTCCGGCCAATCCGCACTTCTCCTCCGGCCCCTGCGCCAAGCGCCCCGGATGGACCATCCAGAATCTTGAAAAATCCCTCGTCGGCCGGAGCCATCGCTCCAAGCCGGGCAAGGCCCGTCTGGTCGACGCGATCGAAAAGACGCGTGCGATTCTCGGTGTGCCCGCCGACTATCGCATCGGCATCGTGCCCGCCTCCGATACCGGCGCCGTCGAAATGGCGCTCTGGTCGCTGCTGGGTGCGCGCGGCGTCGACCTCCTCGCCTGGGAGAGCTTTGGCGAAGGCTGGGTCTCCGACGTCGTCAAACAGCTCAAGCTGAAGGACGCGCGCACGCTGAAGGCCGACTACGGCAAGCTGCCCGACCTTACACAGGTCAATTTTGACAACGACGTCGTCTTTACCTGGAACGGCACCACCTCCGGTGTTCGCGTGCCGAATGCCGACTGGATTCCCGCCGACCGCAAGGGCCTCACGATTTGCGATGCAACGTCCGCTGCCTTCGCGCAGGACCTCGCATGGCCGAAGCTCGATGTTGTCACCTATTCCTGGCAGAAGGTGCTGGGCGGCGAAGCGGCGCACGGCATGCTGATCCTCAGCCCACGTGCCGTCGAGCGTCTCGAGAGCTACACGCCCGCTTGGCCGATGCCGAAGATTTTCCGTATGACCAAGGGCGGCAAGCTCATTGAAGGCATCTTCAAGGGTGAGACGATCAACACGCCGTCCATGATCTGCGTCGAGGACTATCTCGATGCGCTCAACTGGTCGGAGTCGATCGACGGCCTCAAGTCGCTGATGGGCCGCGCCGATGCCAATGCGGCGGTCATCGCCGACTGGGTCAACCGCACACCCTGGGCGGAGTTTCTCGCCGAGGATGTCGCCACCCGTTCCAATACGTCCGTCTGCCTCAAGATCGTCGATCCGAAGGTGACCGCGCTGAGCGACGACGATCAGGTTGCCTTTGCCAAGAAGATCGCCGACCTGCTCGACAAGGAGGGCGTCGCCAACGACATTGCCGGCTATCGCGATGCGCCAGCCGGCCTTCGCATCTGGGCGGGCGCGACGATTGAAGTCTCCGACATGCGCGCGCTGATGCCCTGGCTCGACTGGGCCTATGCGCAAGCCAAGGCGTCGCTGAAGGCGGCGGCCTGAGCAATTTCTTTCATTGAGCTGCCGGTCCGGCGAGCCATGCTCGCGGGCCGGACGGCCATTCAACCAGGAGGCATTCATGCCCAAGGTTCTGATTTCCGACCAGCTTTCTCCCGCTGCCGTGCAGATTTTCAAGGATCGCGGCGTCGAAGTTGACGTCAAGACCGGCCTCGATCGCGACGAACTGATCAAGATCATCGGCGACTATGACGGCCTCGCGATCCGCTCGGCGACCAAGGTGACACCGCCGGTGCTCGCTGCGGCCAAGAAGCTGAAGGTCGTCGGCCGCGCCGGCATCGGCGTCGACAATGTCGATCTTCCGGCCGCCACCGCCGCCGGCGTCATCGTCATGAACACGCCCTTCGGCAATTCGATCACGACAGCCGAACATGCGATTGCGATGATGTTCGCGCTGGCGCGCGACATTCCGCAGGCGAACACCTCCACCCATGCAGGCAAGTGGGAAAAATCGAAATTCATGGGCGTCGAAGTCACCGCCAAGACGCTCGGCATCATCGGGTGCGGCAATATCGGCTCCATCGTCGCCGACCGCGCGCTTGGCCTTCGCATGAAGGTCGTCGCCTTCGATCCGTTCCTGACGCCCGAGCGCGCCAGCGATCTCGGTGTCGAGAAAGTTGAGCTCGACGAGCTTCTGAAGCGTGCCGACTTCATCACGCTGCACACGCCCCTGACCGACAAGACACGCAACATTCTCAACGCCGAAACCCTTGCCAAGTGCAAGAAGGGCGTTCGCATCGTCAATTGCGCGCGCGGCGGCCTGATCGTCGAAGCGGATCTCAAATCGGCGATCGAGAGCGGCCATGTCGCCGGTGCGGCGCTCGACGTGTTTGAGGAAGAGCCCGCAAAATCCAACCCGCTTTTCGGCATGGAGCAGATCATTTGCACGCCGCATCTCGGTGCTTCAACCAATGAAGCGCAGGAGAACGTTGCACTTCAGGTTGCCGAGCAGATGGCTGATTATCTGCTTACCGGTGCGATCAGCAATTCGATCAACGTGCCGGCGGTGTCGGCCGAGGAAGCGCCGAAGCTGACGCCCTATCTCACGCTCGCGCTGCAGCTTGGCTCTTTCGCGGGCCAGCTCACGGAGACGGGCATTTCGGCCGTCACCATTGAATATGCGGGCGATGTCGCCGAGATGAACACACGCGTCCTCACCAATGCGGCGCTGACCGGTTTGCTCAAGCCGCAGCTCGAAGACGTCAACATGGTCTCGGCGCCGGTCATCGCGAAAGACCGCGACATCAAGGTCACGGAAGTGAAGCGCGAGCAGCAGGGCGCCTACGAAACCTATATCAAGATCAGCGTGAAGACGGAGCGTCAGGAACGTTCGGTCGCGGGCACCGTGTTCTCGGGTGGTATGCCGCGCCTCATCCAGATCAAGGGCGTCAACATGGAGGCCGCGCTGGGCCATCATATGCTTTATGTGACCAACCAGGACAAACCCGGCTTCATCGGAGCGCTCGGCTCGCTGCTCGGCAAGGCGGGCATCAACATCGCCAACTTCAACCTCGGCCGCGAAAAGGCCGGCGGCGACGCGATCTGTCTCGTCGAGGTCGATGCGGATGTGCCGGCCTCGGTGCTGACGGAAATCCAGGCCCTGCCGCATGTCGTGCAGGTGAAGTCGCTTAGCTTCTGAGTGGTTCGATTTTCTGAAACCGGAAAGGGTGGCGCACCTTGTGCGTCGCCCTTTTATTTGTGCAGGCCGATGGCGCGGATCGGATAATCCAGCGCGTCACGCAGAAGCGACGTTATCGACGTCCGGATTTGCTCGTGTTGCTCCGGTGTGAACTCGTCCCAGTTTGCCGCCGCAGAGAGACTTGTCACCGTCCTGCGTTCGGCCAGCACGACGCTGCGAAGGTTTCGCCCTGTAACGACGTCCCTCAGGTCGGGCTTGTTACCGTCGAAAGCCAGCTGCGCACCGCCGAGAAGTTCGAAGCTTTGCGCATCCAGGAGTATGAGATCGCAGATCGCGTAAACGCGTATGCCATATCCCTGGCGTCTGAAAATGCCGAGACCGTGCATTCTGTTGTAGGAGCCGCTGATGAAATCGTGCGAATAGGTAGGAACGAGAACGAGATAGGCATCCACGTCTTCGTTGCCCGGAGTTATCGCTTCGCGGATATTTTCTTGAATGTGAACGGTTTTGGCGGTGCTCGCCTCATAGGCGCTGCGGTCCATGTTTACGCGCACAGTGTTGTAGGATGACGGCAGCTGTGTTTCGAGTTCGCCAAGAACGAATTCGTCGATACCCCAGCCAGATGTGTCGCCAGAGGTTGTCGAGTTGGTGAAAGCGGTGATGCCGATCCGCATGTATTCGATCCGGTCACCGACTATGGAGGCGATGCCGATTCTCGAAATACGTTTGATTTCTTCGGGCTTTGCGGGAGCTGCTGTCGTGGTGCATCCCGCAAGGAGGACGCAAAGGCAGACCAGTGTGATCAAATGTTTCATCGTCGATTCCCCAACCGGTCTTTTACGCTACTCTATTTTTTTCAGAATGAAACAGGGTATTCGTTCCGCGCCCCGTCCTGCGGCGCATCGGGGTGCGCGCGCCGCATGAGATTGCCCATCGCTGCCTAGTTCCCCAGTGCGGACTCCTCCAGAGCGGCGATCTTCCGGCGATAGGCTTCCGCATCGCCGAACGCGACGAAGTTGAGGTAGTGCTCATGCGCGCCTGCCGCCTTCTTCGCGTGCTTGATCGGGCACCAATAGGCTTCGGTGCGGCCCGCGATCTCGCGCACATAGGCAATAAGCCCGTTCGCATAAGAGCAATAGGCGCAGTTCAGCTTTTCGAGCGCGTTCAGATAGGCGAGGTGGCCGCGGTCGAAGACAAGGTAATCGCTGCGCTTTACCTTCTCGATGCCATAAGCCGGAAAGCAGACGGCGTGATAGATGCTGACGCAAATGTCGAGCAGCACCAGCGGCACGATCAGCGAATAGATGACCGGTGCCGTAAGGATGGTGAGCGGCTTGGCGTTGAGAATGTAGCGGAGCAGGCGCGTTCGGAGCTCACGATGGCGGCGCAGGATTTCTTCCTCGAAGACGGCGCGTCCGCGTTCGAGGCCGAATCGAAGCGCGGCACCCTGGCGTGTGATTTCCGCCTCGAGTTCGAGTTCCAATGAGCGGATACGCCCGGTCAGTTCGTCGATTTTCTCGTCCAAAACGCCCTCCCAGGCATGCCCGGTCACAATTTCCATTTCGGTCCGGCCTGTCCCGGGCGAACCCGAGCGTATCCGGTAACTCTCCCTTAACCATAGCTGTCCAAGACTTATACAAGGGTATTCTGATTTCCCGCGTACCGGGATCGGGGGGTAAGCGTGACGGTGGAGCTGTTCTGGGACAGGCGTCTTGACGGGCTGTATGAGCATTGGCTTGAAAAGAAGGGCCGGCGGCTGGCGCCGACACGGGCCGATTTCAACCCGGCGGAAATCAAGCCATTTCTGCCGATCGTCAATTTTCTCGATGTTCGGTGGGAGCCGCTCGGCTTTCGTCATCGTCTCGTTGGTACCGAGATCGTCGAACATCTGGGCCGCGACGCGACCGGGTGCTGGGTTGATGCCGACCTCTACGGGAAAGCGGCGGACCGCATCTTCGCCTCGTTGCTGCAGGTGGCGCGCGAGGCCCGGCCTTACCGTCGCCGTTCGCCGATGACCTGGCATTCGAAATCCTGGCTGACGATGGAATCGATGGAGCTGCCGCTCGTCGATGAGGACGGCCAGGTCAACATGATCATGCGGGGCGTCAGCTACTCGTCACCGAAGAATCCGCCGCCCGATCACTATGTCACCGCGCCGCTGCCGCTGCATTGAACGCGTTGACACGGCGACACGAAAAGGGAAGCCGATGGACGAACTCTTCTGGGACGACCGTCTGACCGAACTCTACGATATCTGGCGCACGAAAAAAGGTGATCGCCTTGCGCCGACGCGTGCCGACTTCGACCCGACGGAACTCTTTGCCTTGATGCCGATCGTCAATCTGATCGATGTGTTTTGGGAGCCGATGGGATTTCGCCATCGGCTTGTCGGCACGGAGCTCACCGAGCGCATGGGCCGCGATGTGACGGACCGCTGGGTCGATGCCGAACTCTATGGGGATGCCGCCACCGACATATTCGAGGGACTTCGCGCCGTTGCCACTGAGGTCCGACCCTACCGCCGCCGCGCCCGGCTTGACTGGTACAAACAACACTGGCTGACTACCGAAGCGGTTGAGATGCCGATCCTGGGGCCTGACGGAACGATCAACATGATTTTGCGCGGCGCAACTTTCATCGTGCGTTCGGAACGATTGCCCGAACGTCTCGATTATCGTCCGCTGGCCGCATAGGGCGCGCCGCCTAGCTCCCGCCGCAACGTGGAATTGAGAGGCCGGGCGGCAATATTGTGCGTTCGTCGCCGCAGGCGCGGGCCAGTTGCGCATTTGTGAGGCCGGTGGCGCGCGTGAAATCGGCGCCGCGCAGGTCGGTGCCGGTGAAGTCGACGCCTCCCAGAAAAGCATGACGAAAAACCGCATCGCGCGCATCGGCGTCCGCGAAAGTCAGGCGTTTGACATACTCAATCATCCGCAGATTGGCGCGCTGGAGATTGGCGCCGGTGAAGTCTGCACCGTGCACACGCACCGCATCGAGCCTTGAGTCGGAGAGGTTCGCACCGCGAAGATCGGCATTTGTCAGCACGGCGCCGGCCATATTGGCGCCGCTGAAATCGGCGCCGGCGAGCTTTGCGCGGGTCAGGTGGATGCCGGTCAGGTCGGCGTTGCGGAAGGTCGCGCCAGTCATGTTCGCGCCTTCGAGTGCCGCGAGACGCAGGAACTGCCCATCAAAATTGGCGCCGGCGAGGTTGCAGCGCTCGCAATTGATGATGATTCTGAATTGGTCGGCCTTGATCTTTGCCGCCAAGGCTTCGACCTCGGGCGAGACTTGCGCAAAGGCTGGAACGGCGATGAAAGCGAACGCGGCCAGCATCGAGAACAGCGTTGCGGCGCGACGGGTAGCGATGTGTTTTTCCATGGGCGGCATTCTAGACGAAACGGGTCGCGATGGGTGTGCCGCGTTTTAACGTTTTCGTGACCGGCGTCTTCGCGACGATGTCCCGAATCCGCGCCATCTGCTCCTCGTCGAGCTTCTCGCCGAAGGAGATTATGCGCTCGATCGTTTCGTTTCCGTCGCGGTCGCGGCTGAATTTCAGGTCCGCCGTGATCGCGCCCAGGGCCCATCCCTTGCGGTCGGCGTAAAGGCGCAGGGTCGCCGAGGTGCAGGCCGCCAGCGCTGCGAGCAGCAATTCATAGGGGGCGGGGCCCTTGTCGGTGCCGTGATTGCTTTCCGGCTCGTCGGCCGTCATCCGGTGCTGACGCGCTTCCATCTCCTGAAAGAGGCCGGCCTTGCTTGTCAGGTGAACGCGGCTCGCCATATCACCTCTCCGGCAGCGGAATGAATTCGGATTCGCCGGGTACGGGCTTGAAGCGGCCTTGCGCCCAGTCTTCTTTCGCCTGTTCGAGGCGGTCCTTGCTCGACGAGACGAAGTTCCACCAGATGAGGCGCGGCCCGTCCATTGCCTCGCCGCCGAGCAGCATCAGCTTTGCCGGCGTCACCGCCGTCACGGTGATGGCATCGCCAGGCCGGAAGATCAGCAGGCGCGGACCCTCGAAAACATCGCCGGCGATGTCGATGCTGCCCTCGACCACATAGATCGCGCGCTCCTCGTAGGCTGCATCGAGCGGGATTGCCGCGTTGGCCGGCATCGTCACATCGACATAGAACCAGTCGGAAAAGGTTTTGACGGGCGATGCCGCGCCAAAGACATTTCCGGCGATGACGCGCGCGGTGACGCCGCGATCCTCGACCACGGGCAGGCGCGCGGCACTGAAATGCTGGAAGCCCGGTGCCGTTTCCTCATGCGCCTTCGGCAACGCGATCCAGCTCTGGATGCCGCTCACCTTCTGGCCGGTGGCGCGCGCCGCGTCGGGCGTGCGTTCGGAATGGGCGATGCCGCTTCCCGCTGTCATCAGGTTCATGGCGCCGGGCAGGATTTCAAGCGCGTTGCCTTCGCTGTCGCGATGCATGATCGCGCCCTTGAAAAGATAGGTGATGGTCGCAAGGCCGATATGCGGATGCGGGCGCACATCCATACCCTGCCCGGGGCCATGCGCCGCCGGGCCCATCTGGTCGAAAAAGATGAAGGGTCCGACCATTTGCCGCTTGCCGTGCGGCAGCGCGCGCCTGACCTCGAAGGCGCCCCCCGCGCCGCCGATGTCGCGGGCGCGCGGCACGATCACAAGGTCGAGTGCGTCGCAGGATTTCCGGTCCCCCGCCACGGGGTCCTTGTCGGGCATCCAGCTCA
>JAUXOE010000133.1 GCA_030682415.1 Parvibaculum sp. | reverse complement strand
TCCCGCGGCCCGCCTTGCCGGCGTTCGCGCGCGTATCGGCAAGGCTGCTGGCGAGGCCGGACGTGCGACGGGGGATGTCACGCTCGTTGCCGTTTCGAAGACATTTGGCGTGGATGAGATCGTGCCGCTGATCGAGGCGGGTCAGCGCATTTTCGGCGAAAATCGCGTTCAGGAAGCCGCCGCCAAATGGCCGGCGCTGAAGGCGCGGTTTCCCGATCTCGAACTGCATCTGATCGGGCCCTTGCAGACCAACAAGCTCGACGATGCGCTCGGGCTCTTCGATGTCTTTCATACGCTCGACCGCGAGAAACTGGCGCTGGCGCTGGTCAAGGCGCGCGATCGGGGGCTGCGACTGCCGCGTCTTTTCGTGCAGGTCAATACGGGCGAGGAGCCGCAAAAGGCGGGTATCGCGCCGGCCGATACCGACGGGTTTCTGGTCCGGTGCCGCGACGACTGGGCGCTTTCCATTGAGGGCCTGATGTGCATTCCACCGCTTGACGAGGAGCCCGCTCTGCATTTTGCGCTGCTCGAGAAACTCGGACGCCGCAATGGTCTGGCGAAACTCTCGATGGGGATGAGCGGCGATTTCGAAAAGGCCATCGCCTTCGGCGCAACGCATGTGCGCGTCGGCAGCGCGCTGTTCGGTGCGCGCGGCTAGAGGCAGTCGATCCGCATCCGGGTTTGCGATGTGCAGCGTGCCAACACCTGCAGCATGTCGGCAAGCCGCAAGGCGACGCAGCCCTCGGTTGGCTGCAGCACACCATTCTTTTCATTCGCCAGATGAAAGAAGATCGCGCTGCCGGCACCGGGTCGCGGCGGGTCGTCATTGTGGCCCAGCACGACGACGAGGTCGTAGAGATGGTCGTCGCGCCACATGGCTTCGGCGCTGGCCGGGTAGGGCAGGCGGACCGGACGGTTGTAGGCGGGATCGTCCGGCGCGTCGCACCAGCCATCGTCGGCTGCGATCTGGCGTGTTGGAAAGGCGCTTGCCGGCGCGGACAACCGGTCCGGCCGGTATCGCAGATCGCGGAGCGGAAAGAGGCCGATTGGCGTCCCGCCATCGCCTTCGCGTTTGCCGGTCACCAAACCGGCACGTCCCAGCGCGCAGGGAAAATCGAGGTCGCCGAACATCAGGCGGCCGAGCGAATCACCCGGTCTTGCGGTCACGTCAATATCGAGATTGCCGGTGGAAGACGCCATCATGATGTCAGGTTAGGCGGTGGCCATCTGTCTGGCCAGAGCGCCTTAACGTATGTGTTTCAGGGCGTCATACTTGTCGAGCGCCTGATTCATCGCGCTCAGTATATCGCCAGGCGCGGCGGCGGTGTCGTCCTCGTCATCCGCACCTTCCATGTCGAGGCTCATGCGCGGTGCGACGGCTGTCAGTCCTTTTTCGATCGCCTCGGGATTGTCGAACGAACCGATCAAAGCGGCGAATGCCTCCGAGCTCAGCTGCGGCATGGTCGAACCACCCCCCACAGGCAATGCGGCGGACTTGTCCGGGACGGTTGATGCCGTTTGTCCGGCGGCAGCATCGGCACGCAGCGCGACCGGCATATTCGCGCCAGTGGCGGGTGCGGCATGCGCAATCTGCGCCGGGGCCTCTCCGGTCGGCGTTTTCGGGTTGAACAGGGCGGCATAGAACTGGTCGCCAATGCCCTGCTCGCCCGTGCCGCCGGCGATGGCGAGGCTGGCCACCGAAACGACAAGGCCGATCGGGCCGCCATAAAGCGCGCCACCGGCGACGCGGGCTTGCGGGCTGATCGCGTCGCCGGTCAGGCCGCGATAGATCTCGGACACGACCGGGATGTGCTGGAGCGGGTTCAGCGTGTCGATCAGGTCGTTGAAGCTCAACTCCGCCCCGTCCGGCGCGCGGCCCTCGCGACGCGCAGCGCGCAGCTCGGCAAAGGCGGCGGAAGCCATGTTGTGCTTGCCGGCTGTAAGCGGCTGGGGATGGGCGAGAGCGTCGATCATACCCGCATCCGACGCAAATGGCGGGCCAGGCTGAAAGGTCCGGAAAGCGGCCATTTCGGCGCCGAGAATCGCACGGCCGGAGGACTTGGACCGGCAGAAATTGCCGACCGGATCTGCCATGTTCGCGTTGGTTGCCGGGCCGCGCTATGGCAAACTCCGGCCCGCGCCGCCGGTGTCGGGGGCGTTCTGCGTATCGGGAATGACGGGTATGGCGAAGAAACCTCCTTTTCCGGGGCCGGCAAAAGGCCCCCTCTTCAAGCCGCAAAGCGGCCCGCCGACCGTCGGCCTGCCGCCATCGGCCTTTGGTGGACCGAAGCCGACGGTCGGCCTCCCTGGGGGTGCGCAAGGCGGCGGCTTCCGGCCCGGTGCTGCCAACGCGCCACAGAATCGCCAGGCGCCACCGCCGGCGGCCGGCGACATCATTCGCCTGTTGCAACTGGGCGGCGCCCATCTTGCGGCCGGCCGCCTCGACCATGCCGGTCAGGCAGCAGCGCATGTACTGAAAGTCGAGCCGCAAAATCCCGATGCGCTCCATCTGCTCGGCCTTGTGGCGCTTGGCAAGGGCGATGCCGCCGCGGCAGAGAAGCTGATCGCCGCTGCCGCTGGCCTGATGCCGAGGCATGTGAATGTCTGGGTCAATCTCGGCAATGCGCAACGCGAGCAGGGCAAGACCGACGAAGCGCTCATCGCCTATCGTCGTGCCGAAGCGCTCGACCCGCACTATGGCGATATTTTCCTCAATCGGGGGCAGCTCTACAAGGAAACCGCGCAGTATGACGAAGCGATCGCCGAGTTCAACCGGCTGATCGCGCTGAACCCGAAAGATGCCGGCGGCTATATGCGCGCGGCCGCCGCGGCGACGGATGCCGGGCGTTTTCGCGATGCGCTCGACTATTGTCATGCGGTACTCGACAATGTCGAAGGGACACCGCCGCCGCCACTGCTGGCAATCATTGCGACCACACATGAACGCCTCGGTACGCTTGACGAAGCGGTGTCCTGGGCGGAAAAGGCACTGGCTGTCGCGCCGCTGAATGGCGGGGCATTGCGAACATGGTCCAAGGCGTCGCGCCGTCTTCGAAAAGGCGACAAGACCATACTGGGCGAGCTGCGCCAACGGCTCGAAAGAGTGAACCTGACCTCCTGTCCGGAATCCGAGGCGCGGCTGATCTATTCGGAACTGGCGCAGCTCTGCGACGCCATGAACGATGTCGACGCCGCCTTCGACTATTTCACCAAGATGAACGATTGCACGAAGCGCCTGCCGGAACTGGAGCGTGCCGACAAGCATCGTTTTGTCGATGACCTCGACAAGCTGATCGGCGTCTATACAGAGGATTTTGCGGCAAGTTGGCAGCCCTTGCCGCCTATCGATGTCGAGCCCGGCCATGCAGACGCCCCGGTCTTTCTTGTCGGCTTTCCCCGATCCGGAACGACTCTGCTGGATCAGATTCTCGATGCGCATCCGCAGGTTCAGGTTTTCGAGGAACAACCCTTCCTGGCGCAGGTCAAGAAGTCGATTGCCGGTTATCCATTGTCGCTGGCCACAATGAGCGAACAAGCGCGCGCCGCGGCGAGAGATGTCTACTGGTCGGCGCTGCGAAAGCACGGCGCCGACCTTGAAGGCAAAACGGTGGTCAACAAGATGCCGCTGGACATCGCGCAAGCCGGTCTCATTCATCGCGTATTTCCGGAGGCCCGGATCATCTTTGCGTTGCGCCATCCGGCCGACTGCGTGCTTTCCTGTTTCATGCAGGACTTTGTGCCCAATGCCTCCATGCTGAATTTCCTGACCCTGGAGGGGTCGGCCAGACTTTATGAGCGCGTCATGACGCTCTGGCAGAAGTACAGGGCGCTGTTGCCGCTCAAGGTGCATGAGGTGCGCTATGAAAGCCTCATTGCCGATTTGCGGGGCGAGGTCGAGCCGGCCCTCGAATTTCTTGGCTTGCCGTGGCACGAGGCCGTCAGCGATCCGGCCGCGCATGCGCTGGCGCGCGGGACGATCAAGACGCCTTCCTATTCGCAGGTGACGCAGCCCATCTATTCCAGTGCGGCTGATCGCTGGCGGCGATACGAAGAGCATATGCGCCCCGTCATGCCGATCCTCGAAGCGCATATCGAGCGCTTTGGTTATTCTCAATGAAGGCTGCATGAGCGCGATCAAAAAAATTCTCGTTGTCGACGACGATGACGCGCTGCGGACGGCGCTTGTCGAACAGCTCGATCTCCACGAGGAGTTTTACTGCTCGACCGCGCCGACAGCGGCGGTGGCGCTTGACCACGTTCGCACCGGGCATGTCGATCTGGTGCTGCTCGATGTCGGGTTGCCCGAGATGGACGGGCGCGAGGCCTGCCGGCTGATGCGCAAGGCGGGTGTCAAGGCGCCGATCATCATGTTGACGGGCGCCGATGCGGATTCCGACACGATCCTCGGTCTCGACGCCGGTGCGAACGATTATGTGACCAAGCCGTTCCGCTTTGGCGTGTTGCTGGCGCGCATTCGCGCCCATTTGCGCAGCCATGAGCAGAGCGAGGATGCGATCTTCAAGATCGGGCCCTATTCGTTTCGTCCGAGCGCCAAGCTGCTGATCGATGAGCAGGAAAAGAAGGTTCGGTTGACCGAAAAGGAAACATCGATCCTCAAATATCTCTATCGCGCCGGCGCCAAGGTTGTCGGGCGCGATGTGTTGCTGGCCGAAGTCTGGGGCTACAATTCCGGCGTCACGACACACACGCTGGAGACGCATATCTACCGGCTGCGTCAGAAGATCGAAAAAGATCCGTCGAATGCCGAAATCCTGGTGACGGAAACGGGCGGCTACCGGCTGGTTCCCTGACGACGGTGCGGGCTGCAAATGAGGGCGAGCATGGACGGTGATGCGCTTCTTGTTGCAGAAAGATTCTTTCATGCGATCGAAGCAGGCGATGCCGAGGCGATCGCGCGCATCTATGCACCGGATGCCTGCATCTGGCACAATTTCAGCCAGCGCGAGCAGACAGTCGAAGAAAATCTCAAAGTCCTGCGATGGATGGCGCGCAAGCTGCCGGGCCGGCGCTATGAGGTGTTGCGGCGGGTGGCCATCCCCGGAGGCTTCATGCAGCAGCACGTGGTGCGCGGCGTGCTTGCCGATGGTACCGACTTTGCGATGCCGGCCTGCGTGATCTGTCTTGTCGAGGAGGGGCGCATCACGCGGCTCGAAGAGTATCTCGACCCGGCCCAGGCGGCCTTGTTATCGTCCTAGTCCCCCTCGACGCGGGCGGTCGGTCTGTAGGCAATGATGAATTGCGGCGGCATGCGCGTCGCGCGACCGGCTTCAATATCGATGCATACGAAATCCGAAAGACCGCGCAGCAAGGTTGTCCCGGTTTCGGCATTGACCATCTGGAAGCGGCGGCGCAAACGCAATCGACCGTCGTTTCCGGTGATCCATGTGGCGACGAGAACGCGTTGGCCTTCATGGCTTGCCGCCAGATATTCAAGCTCGTGGCGGCGCACGACCATGCCGCGATTGAGGCGCTTGTAGAAGGCGAAATCGATCCCCAGCGCCTTTGAATGCTCCCATGCGGTTTTTGCCATCCATTGCAGATAGACGACATTGTTTGTGTGCTGAAAATCGTCGATGTGCTGCGGCTCGACCGTCACTTCGTGGATGAAGGGGTCTGGCCAGTCCCAGGCGATCGGGGATTTCGGCGAAGCCATTGCGGATGCTCCATTTCAGGGTCTGCACTTCTTAGCGGCGCGGCCGCCCAAGCGCAAATCTGGACTTTGGCGCGGACCCGTGCCTCCGCTATGCTCGGCCCATGAGCCTCGAACCCGCCATTGCCCTGCTGAAACGTCTCGAGCTTTTTTCGGGCCTCGACCCGGTGCGGCTCGAAGTCGTCGCCTTTACCTGCGAGCGGCGCGAATACGCGCCGGGCGCGACGCTTTTCGAAGCGGGCGACGAGGCCGATTGCGCCTATCTCATTCTCGATGGCGAAGCGGCGATGCTGGCGCGCGACGAAGGCGGTGCGGCGCAGGCGCTGCGACTTGACACGGGCGATCTCATCGGCGAAACGGCATTGTTCGAGCCGCAGCGGCGTTTGACGACGGTGCGCGCGGTTTCGTCGCTTCATACGCTCAGGATCGGCCGCGACATGTTCCAGCGGCTGATCGGCGAGTTTCCGGAGATGGCGGCTGCGGTCGCGTCGCGGCTCGCCGGACGGCTGGCGGCCGTTGGGCGGGAACTTTCGACGGTTGTGAATCAGCTCGATGCAGAAGCGAGCGGAACGGAAAAGGTCAGGGGTGCGGATGAGTGAGCGTCAAGCGGAAGCAAAGCACGACTGGCCACCGAATATTCAGGCGGTGTTCAAGCGCATGGCGCCGGCAAGCCGCTATCTCGGTCTTGAGATTCTCGATGCCGACCGCGAAGCGCGCATCGTCAAGGTTGCGTTCAATGCCGGGCCCGAGCTCTGTAACATGTGGGGCGGCATTCAGGGCGGCATGGTGGCGGCGATGCTCGACGACGTCATGAGCCTCGCTGTCGGTCTCGATCTCGAATGGGGCCAGATTTCGCCGACACTGGAACTGAAGGTTTCGATGCTGACGCCGGCACGACCGGGACGCATTCTCGGCATGGGTCGCGTCATCAAGCGCGGCAAATCGGTTGGCTTTATCGAAGGCGAGCTGACGTCGGAAGACGGCAAGCTGATCGCGACCGCAAGTTCGACGGCGACTTTCGTGACGCTGAAGAAGAAAGAGGCACCGGCGGGCGGCGCTGCTCAGGCATAGGCTTTCTTTGCGAAGAAGGCGCGTGCCTCGGGCGTCAGATGCGTGTTGAAGAGCGCGAAGTGGTGGCGGATGCCGGCATTGAGCGCGGCCTTGTCGAGCTTCACCACGCGGCGCGTCTCGCGCAGGAAACTTGGCCAGTAGCGAATGACCATCCACACATTGTCGGCAAGCGCCGTCAGTTCGTCGTCCGGCATGTCGAGATGCTTCGCCGCAATCATGTGGCGGAAGAAGCGCACCAGCATGGTCGTCGTCGTTTCGTAGATGCGGTGAACGCGATCTTCAAGTTCGGGCGACGTGCGGCCGTATTCGGCCTGGTCGCGATAGAGAAACTGATAGGTCCAGACTTCCTCGAAGACCATGCGATTGAAAAGCACATAGGATTCCAGCACCGTTTCGGGCGTCGAGGCGATGGCGAGGCGCTTGTCGATCAGTACAAAGAGCGCCAGTTGATGGGCGCGCACAAGGTCGCGTTTGGTGCGGAAGTGGTACCAGAGGTTGCCTTCCGAGATGCCGACCTCCTCGGAAATGCGCGCCGTCGTGACCGCGTCGTAGCCGTTTTCGTTGAAGAGACGCAAGCTCGCAGCCAGGATCCGGTCCTTGGTTTTTGACGGCGACGGGCTGGTTTTTGCAGGCTTTGTCATCGATCTGTCACTGAACTGTCATAAAACTGTCACATGCGGACGTAGCGGCAGACTTATCCCCGGTTTATCCCCGCCCGAAGCTGCCCTCTTGCTGGAATAGGGTCAATACCCTATTATGGGGCATCTACCCTAATAAAAGACCGGCGTGGTGGAGCCCCCAACTTCTCCCCGCAAAATCGGCAGCGGTAGGAACCCCAGGAGCGGGCGCGCGGCGAGGCCTTCACCCCGAGGCTGGCCCCCCCAGCTAGAGCCTCAGCGTCGCGATTACCGGCGCATGATCCGACGCCCGCTCCCACCCCCGCGCTTCCTTCAGCACTTTCATCGAGACCGGCGCGTCGGCGAGCGCCGGCGTCACCCAGATGTGGTCGAGGCGGCGGCCGCGATCGGCGGCCAGCCAGTCCTTGGCGCGGTAGCTCCACCAGGAATAGAGCTTCTCGGTGTCGGGCACGAAGCGGCGCATCACATCGACCCAGTCATGCGAGGCATAGAGCTCGTTCATCAGATCGACTTCGACCGGCGTGTGGCTGACGACCTTGAGCAGCTGCTTGTGCGACCAGACATCGTGTTCGAGCGGCGCGATGTTGAGGTCGCCGACCAGCACCATGCGGTTTTTCGATTTGGTCTTGTGGCCCTCGTAGAGGCGCGTCATCTCGCGGACGAAAGCGAGCTTGTGGGCAAACTTCTCGTTGATCTCCGGATCGGGTTCGTCGCCGCCGGCCGGTACATAGAAATTGTGGACGCGCAAGCCGCCCGGAATGTCGAGATCGGCGGCGAGGTGGCGGCAATCGCCCTTCTCGCAAAACTCCCGCGCCTCGGTCTTCTTGAAGGGAATGCGGCTGGCGATGGCGACGCCGTGATAGCCCTTCTGGCCGTTGATCGCGACATGCTCGTAGCCGGCCTTCTTGATCGCCTTCAACGGAAAGGCGTCGTTGACGCATTTGATTTCCTGCAGACATAGAACGTCGGGCCTTTCCTGTTTCAGCAGGCGCTCGACCAGTTCGATCCGCAGGCGGACGGAGTTGATATTCCAGGTGGCGATTTTGAGATTCACGTGAGTCTGTCCGATCTGGCAGGTGGCGTTCAGAAAATATTGAGCGTCAAGCCGGCAATGCCGATGGGCCAGCGGCCGCGCGCAAAGAGCGAAAACTTGCGGCGAAAGGGATGATCGTCATCGGCCTCGACAATCAGCGCCAGCGCCGCGCCATGGGCGGCATGCAGGGCCGCGCCAGCGGCGGCGTTCAGCAGTTCCTCGTCCTCGACCTCCCAGAAGGCGGCCGCGTCGCGCACCGCGCTGCCGATGCGTTCGCCGAGCAGTGCCGAGACATGCGTCATCGCGATTGTCAGGCCGTCCTCGCTGACGCGTTCCAGCGCGTCGGCAGCGAGGCTTGCGCGCAAGCCTTCTTCGGCTTCCCAATGAACCGGTTCGAAGTCGAGCGTTTCGGCAGCGTCGGCGGCTTCGGCCCAGTCGCGCAGGCGGGCGACCTCGGCATCGGGAAAGCCCAGACCGTCGAGCCAGGAACGCGCCAATGCACGCGTCTCGGCGTCGAGCGGGCGGCCGAGTTTCGAGAACCACGGCATATTGACCGCTTCCTCGGCAAAGGCGCGCAGGCCCGCGAGAATCGGGATCTCCGCTTCGAGCCGTGTCAGCTCGGCGTCGGAAATCGTCAAATGCGGCTCGGCGGATTCGTCGAAAAGGCGCGCCATGAAATTTTCTTCAAAGGGATGTGTGGTGGCGCGGGTCGCGCCGGGGCGGAGCTTAGCGGCTCAAGGAAAGCGGCGCGCAAAAAAGTTGCGCCCCGGCCCCTTGTTCCAGGATAGCGGGGCGCAAAAAAGTTGCGCCCCGCCTGGGGGGAGGCGAGGCGCAACCGCGCTATTCGCGCGTGGCGCCGGGAGGGGAAGAACCGGCGCTAAAGGGGGCTTGGAGCGCCGCAGCGGGTGAGCGGGGGGCAGATCACCCGGGCGGCTTTAGGCTCGGCCCTCATGCATAACTAGATAGGTTCGCCCGGGCCGACCTTCAATATGGTTCATTTACATTCGTAAACTGCAAATTAATCAGGGCCCGCGTGGCATAAACCCTTTTGAAAACAAGGCGTTGCGGCCGGCTAGGCAAGGCGCCGGCCGGCCGCCCCGATGCGGCCGTTTGCCGCATCGGCCGGCCCGACATGCCGCCGGCGCGGCCGGTCAGGCGACGCCGAGATCCTTGGCCGTCAGGTCGATGCAGCGGCGGGCGAGGGTGAAAAGCTCGTCGAGTTCGCTCTCTTTTATGGTCAGCGGCGGGCTCAGCACCATGGTGTCGCCGATGGCCCGCATGATCAGGCCATTGGCGAAGCAGTGATTGCGGCAGATGGCGCCGACCGTGCCGAGATCGGGAAATTTCTCACGGGTCTTGCGGTTCTTCACAAGCTCGATGGCGCCGAGAAGGCCGACACCGCGCGTGCCGCCGACCAGCGGATGATCGCCCAGCTCGGCCAGACGTTTCTGGAAATGCGCGCCGGTGGCGCCGCCTGCCTTTTCGACCAGCTTTTCCTTATGGATGATCTCGAGATTGGCGAGGGCGAGGGCTCAGGCGACCGGGTGGCCGGAATAGGTGAAGCCGTGCGACCATTCCTCGTCGGAATTGAAGACGACATCGCCGACGCGTTTGCCGAGGCCTACGGCGGCGATCGGCTGATAGCCGGATGAGAGGCCCTTGGCCATGTTGATCATGTCGGGCTCGATGCCGAACGTGTCGGAGCCGAACCAGTTGCCGGTGCGGCCGAAGCCGCAGATCACTTCATCGACATGCAGCAGCACGTCGTATTTCCTGCAGATGCGCTGGATCTCGGCCCAGTAGTTTGCGGGCGGGATAATCAGGCCGCCGGCGCCCTGCACCGGCTCGGCGACAAAGGCGGCGACATTCTCGGCGCCAAGCTCGAGAATTTTTTCTTCAAGGCTGCGCGCGGTGATCAGGCCGTGTTCTTCCGGTGTGCGCTCGCCGCCTTCGGCGAACCAGTCCGGACATTCGACATGAACGAAGCCCGGCATCGGCAGGTCGGATTGCGGGTGCATATGGGTCAGGCCCGACAGCGAGGCCGCCACCATGGTCACGCCATGATAGGCCTTCTTGCGGGCGATGAAGATCTTCTTGCCGGGCTTGCCCTGCAGGTTCCAGAAATAGCGGATGATCTTGACCGCGCTGTCATTTCCTTCGGAGCCCGAATTGGCAAAGAAGAAACGATCGATGCCTTTGGGGCAGACTTCGGAAAGTTTCTGCGACAGTTCGGCGGCGTAGGGATTGGTCGTCTGGAAGAAGTTGTTGTAGTAGGACAATTCCTTCAGCGCCTTGTAGCCGGCCTGGGCCAGTTCCTCGCGGCCATAGCCGACCTGCACGCACCAGAGACCGGCCATGCCGTCGATGAGACGGGCACCTTCGGAATCGTAAAGGTAGACGCCTTCGGCATGGGTGATGACGCGCGCGCCCTTGGCGGCGAGATCCTTATGCGTGGTGAAGGGGTGGAGGTGATGGGCGGCGTCCATCTCCTGCCAGCGTTTGGTCTGATTTGAAATTG
>JAUXOE010000108.1 GCA_030682415.1 Parvibaculum sp. | reverse complement strand
GCATGGTGGGGCTGGCGCAATTCCTGCCGATGGTGCTGATCACCCTGCCCGCCGGCGACGTTGCCGACCGCGTCGACCGGCGGTTGATCGTCGCGGTGGCGGCACTGCTCGAAGCGGCGGCGGCCGGCTGGCTGATCGTGCTCTCGCTGCTCGGCACGAATGAGGTGATCTGGTTCTACACGGCGCTGGCGCTGTTCGGCACCGGCCGCGCCATCATGGCGCCGGCCTCGCGCAGCTTCGTGCCGCTGATCGTTTCGAGCCGGCAGATGCCGCGCGCCATCGCGGTCAGCTCGTCCTCGTTCCAGATATCGGTGATCGCCGGGCCGGCGCTGGGCGGCTTTCTCTACCTCTTCGGACCGGTGGCGGCCTATGGCACCGCCTTTACCGGTTTCCTGATCGTCGCCGTCGCCTTCCTTGCGATGAAGGTACGGCCGGCGCCGCTGCCGGAAGGGCCCGCCGTCTCGGCCATTCACCGGCTGACGGCCGGGATTTCCTTCATGCGCCGTTCGCCGATCGTCTTCGGCGCGATTTCGCTCGATCTCTTCGCGGTGCTGCTGGGCGGCGCGACGGCGCTGCTGCCGATCTTTGCGCGCGACATTCTGGCGGTCGGGCCGCAAGGGCTCGGCATCATGCGGGCGATGCCGGCGGCCGGCGCCATCGTCGTCAGCCTGCTGCTGATCTGGCGGCCGATCCGCGCGCGCACCGGCCATGTGATGTTCGCCTGTGTGGCCGTGTTCGGGCTCGCTACCATCGCCTTCGGCCTGTCGCGCGATTTCGGACTGACGCTTGCGGCGCTGGCGCTGATGGGGGCCTCCGACATGATCAGCGTCAATATCCGTTCGACGCTGGTGCCGCTGGCGACGCCGCAGCCGATGCTGGGCCGCGTGTCGGCGGTGGAAATGCTTTTCATCGGCGCTTCGAACGAGCTTGGCGAGTTCCGTGCCGGCGTGTCGGCGGCGCTGTTCGGCACGGTGCCGGCAGTGCTGATCGGCGGCATCGGCACGCTCGGCGTTGTCGGATTGTGGATGTGGCTTTTCCCGGCGCTGCGGACGGTCGACAAGTTCGAGGACGTCAAACCAAAGCAGAGCGGCTAGAGGAATTGTCCGGCGAGGATCGCGGCGAAGAGGATGAAGCCGAAGTCGCGATTGCTACGAAAGAGCTGCAAACAAAGGGACGGATCGTCGATGTCGAGACGCCGGATCTGGCGGACGAGATGCGCCGCGCCGAGCGCCAGACCGAGCCAGAAGAGAAGCCCGAGGCCCGCCAGCGCGCCGGCCGCCGCAAAACCGGCAAGCGCCGCGCCGTAGAAGAGCCACATCCATTTGTATGTTGCGGCACCGAGCCGAAGCGCGCTCGAACGGACGCCGACGATCGCATCGTCTTCGCGGTCCTGATGCGCGTAGATGGTGTCGTAGCCGACGGTCCAGAAGACCGCACCGAGATAAAGCGCGACCGGCGCCAGCGAAAGCCCGCCCGTCACCGCCGCCCAGCCCATCAGCGCGCCCCAGTTGAAGGCGAGGCCCAATACGATCTGCGGCCAGTCGGTGAGGCGTTTCATGAAGGGATAGATCGCGACCAGCGCCAGCGAGGCGAAACCGAGCCATATGGCATAAGCATTGAGCGCGAGCAGCACGGCGAGGCCGACAAGGCATTGCGCGACGAGAAACGCCCATGCGGCGGGCAACGAAACCGCGCCCGACGGCAAGGGCCGCGACCGCGTGCGGGCGACGGCAGCGTCGATGTCGCGATCGACAATGTCGTTATATGTGCAGCCGGCGCCGCGCATGACGATGGCGCCGAGGGCGAAAAGCGCCAGCAGCCAGGCGTTTCGCCAATCCTCCGTGGCCAGAGCAACCGACCACCAGCAAGGCAGCAGCAAGAGCCAGGTGCCGATGGGGCGGTCGGCGCGGGCCAGGCGCAGAAAGGGGCGCGCGAAGGCGGGCGCGCTTGTGTCGACCCAGTTTTCGGGCGGCGCATCGGCGACGGGAGCGGGAGCGGAATCAGTCATCGGACACTCGGCTGGGGCTTCGATTCGGCATGCCGGCATGATGCCACGGCGCGCCCGAACGGGGATTTGTGACAGCGATTGTGACAGCGGAATCGGGCTCAGACCCCCCCTCTGTCACGAAACTGTCATAAAACTGTCACAAACGGATTTATCCCCGACTTATCCCGCAAATAGCAGCTAATTCATGCTGCGGCGCAGCGTGAGGCTTCAACACAGCGCACTCTCCGTTTTCGACCATTTGCCGTGAAGGCAACAGGCGGACGCAGACTCGAGAGCCGGTTTGCGTACACGGCAATGAAATTTGCGTTGCCGGGGTGGCAAGTTTCTCATGGGTCGATCCGGACGAGGCCCGAAGGGGGGCCGGTTTCGAGCAGCGCCGGCAGGTGGCGCTTCAGGGAGGACGGGAAAAAGATATCCCCGCTCGCCTGGAGGGCCGGCAGCGCCCACCAGCGCAGCTCGCGGATCACTTCGCGCTCGAGACCGGTCCAGCCGGCGGTGGCGAATTCCGATCTGTCGGTATGGGCGATGAAAAACGTCTCCTGCAGCAGCCGCTTCTCGCCACGGACGGTCAGAATATGTTCCGTGTACCACACCGGCGGCCCAAGGCGGGCATCGGCGAGGCCCGTTTCCTCGATCAGTTCGCGGCGCGCCGCCACTTCGAGCGCTTCGCCGGGC
>JAUXOE010000107.1 GCA_030682415.1 Parvibaculum sp. | reverse complement strand
TCGCCGATTTCCATGGCGATGCCGACAAGGGCGGCCATCAGATATTCGGAATCGACATCGGGCAGCGTGCCGTTGCGGATGTCTTCTTCCAGATATTCGCGGATCTCCTCGAAGCCGGCGAGGATTTCGGGCGAGTCCATGCGGACGCGCACCGTGTTGGGGTTGCGGCGCATCACCTGGAAGGTGTCGCGATCGGTTGCCAGATATTCGAAATAGGTGCGATAGGCATTGCGGATGAAATCCTCGAAGGTGCGCGAGCGGATGCGCTCGGCGCGCAGGCGCGGGCGGATGCGGCGCATGCCGTCGTCCATCAGCGCCTCGAAGACTTCTTCCTTGCTCTTGAAGTAGTTGTAGAAGGTGCCCGAGGCGAGGCCGGTTTTGCGGATGATGTCGCGCACCGAGGTGGCGCCATAGCCGAGATCGGCGAAGACGCTGCGCGCGGCATCGAGGATCGCCTCGCGGTTGGTGTGTTTGGTCTGTTCGCGCTTGCCGCGCGGCTTTGCGGCCGTGGCGGCGGCATCCGCCTCGTCCGGCCGTTCTTTCAATGTCGTCATCATCCCTCCCCTGCGCGCCGGCACGCCCCCGCCCCGGCTTCGCACGATTCTCAGGCTACTCTACTCCAATGACGACAATCGTCAATTTTCGAGAGGCGGGAGGCGCCCCGAAAATATTCCTGATTTCAATGGGTTAGGTTGGTTGGCGCCGTTGCCTCAGGGGAAGGCGTAGGCGGCCAGAAGGCGCGTGACGCTGACGCCGTCGGCGGAGAGCGGCAGATGCACGCATTCAAAGCGGCGAAAGCCGCGATCGAGCCAGTCGAGACGGCCGCCCAGCGCGACGGGGCCGGGCGCCGCCAGCATGCGCTCCAGCGCGGCCAGGCGCTGGGCCAGGCGTTGGCCGCTATGTCCTTCGCGAATGGAGGTGCCGGTGCGGTCGACGCCGCCCATTTCGACAAGACGCGTGCCCATCAACCGGTAGCGCATGTCGAGCGGGTCGCGGGTGATGTCGCCGATGGCGATGTAGGGTAGCAGGCGCGGCATTTCGACGGGATCGATGTCGGAAGGCGCCGGCATCAACCGCGTGCCGCGCTTGCGCTCCCAATAGGCGATCAGCTGCGGCAAGGGGGCCGCAAGCGCATCGAGATCGCTGAGGAGCGTCAGCCCCTCTTCGAGATCCAGCATGGTCCTGTCGCTCCGTTGCCGCCCCCCGACGACTCCGGCTCAGTCTGCGCCCCTGCCCGGTGGCATGCAACCGGGCGGCGGGCCATGCCTGTGCCAACTTGGCGCGGCGGCGCAGAGCGCGTAAAAGGCATTTCGGGCGTTTTCACGGCTTGCGAAGATTTTGTCATGGCCTCAGGCTTCAAAATAACTCCGGAACATATCGCGCTGATGAAGGACGTGCTGATCGAGCATGTGCCGCACGCGAAAGCGCTCGGCATGACGGTCGTCAACGCCGCCCCCGGCGAAGCCTGGCTGTCGGTGCCCTATGCCGAGAACCTGGTCGGCAATCCCGAGACCGGCGTCATTCATGGCGGCGTCATCACCTCGCTGCTCGACAATGCCTGCGGCATCGCCGTGCAACTGGCGCTGCCGGAGCGGATGTCGATCGCGACGCTCGATTTGCGCATCGATTACATGAAGCCGGCGACGCCGAAGCTTGAGCTGATGTCGCATACGCATTGCTACAAGGTGACGAGCAGCATCGCCTTTGTGCGCGGCACCGCCTATCACAGCGACGAGGCCGATCCGATCGCCACCTGTGTCGGCACCTTCATGCTGTCGGCCAATCGCAGTATGCCGATGACGCCGGAAGCGGCGGCCGAGGCGATGGCGCTGTTCGCGCAGAAGAAGGGCGGCGCGGCATGAGCGCGGAAACGAACATGCCCGATATCGAGGCGCTGATGCAGGCGATCCCCTATGCGCGCTGGCTCGGCATCACGATCGACCAGCGCGGCAACGAGATCACCACGGTGCTGCATTTCTCGCAGAAGCTGATCGGCAATCCGGTGCTGCCGGCGCTGCATGGCGGCGTGATCGGCGCCTTTCTGGAGACGACCGCGATTGCGCAGCTGGCTTTCGAAGCCGGCGCGGGGCCGCTGCCGAAGCCGATCGGTCTGACCATCGACTATCTGCGCTCCGGCAAGCCGGTCGACACCTATGGGCGCGCCGTCATCACCAAACAGGGACGGCGCGTCGCCACCGTGCATGCCGAGGCCTGGCAGGAGGACCGCGCACGGCCCATTGCGGCGGCGCATGGACATTTCCTGCTGAAGGCAGCGGACGAACCCGCCGAGAAATGAGCACCGCGACGCCGGCATCGCGGGTGACGCACCGCACCGTGCTGGCGATTGCCGCGCCGATCGTTCTTTCCAACATCTCGACGCCGCTGCTGGGCATTGCCGATACCGCGGTGATGGGGCGGCTGGGCGATCCGAAATATATCGGCGCGGTCGCCATCGGGGCGCTGATCTTCACGCTGGTCTATTGGAGCTTCGGCTTCCTGCGCATGGGAACGACCGGGCTGACCGCGCAGGCGCTGGGCGCGAAGGATGGCGCCGAGATCCGCGCCGCGCTCGGGCGGGCGCTGCTGATTGCGGGCGGTGTGGGCGCGGCGCTGATCGCGCTGCAATGGCCGATCGGGCTTGCCGCCTTCGCGCTGCTCGATGGCGGGCCGGAGGTGGAGCCGCTGGCGCGCCTCTATTTCGACATCCGCATCTGGAGCGCGCCCTGGGCGCTTGCCAATTATGCGCTGGTCGGCTGGTTCATCGGGCTCGGGCGCGCGCAGGTTGCGCTGGTGCTGCAGGTGTTCCTCAATCTCGTCAACATCTTCTTCAACATCTGGCTGGCGCTGGGGCTCGGCTGGGGCGTGGCCGGGATCGCGGCCGGCACGCTGATCGCGGAAGTCGCCACGGCGGCACTCGGCCTTGCCCTTGCGGCGCGGCATTTGCGGTTTTATCCGGGGGCGTGGACACGGGCGCGGCTCATGGATGCGGCGCAGCTGGCGCGCACCATAGCCGTCAATCGCGACATCATGATCCGCACCGTGGTGCTGATGCTGTCCTTTGCCTGGTTCACCGCGAAAAGCGCCGAGGCCGGGCCGCTGACGCTGGCGGTCAATTCGATCCTGCTGCAATTCGTGACGGTGAGTGCGTTCTTCCTCGACGGTTTCGCGCTGGCCGCCGAAGCGCTGGTCGGAAGGGCGGTCGGTGCGCGCAACCGCCGCGATTTCGATCTTGCCGCGAAGCTCTCGACGCAATGGGCGGCCGGGATTTCGCTGCTGCTGTCCATCGGCATTTATGCGAGCGGCGGCGCCGTTATCGATTTTCTCAGCATCGACAAGGGCGTGCGCGGAACGGCGCGGCTCTATCTCTTCTGGGCGGCGCTGCTGCCGGTGCTGTCGGTCTGGTGCTACCAGCTTGACGGGATTTTCATCGGCGCGACGCGGGGCCCCGAAATGCGCAATGCGGCGCTGGCCTCGAGCCTGCTCTTTCTGGCGCTGTGGTGGCTCTTTTTGCCCTGGGGCAATCATGGGCTGTGGGCGGCGCTTGCCGGTTTCAACCTGATGCGGGCGGCGTCGCTCGGATTTTATTTTCCGCGGCTGAGACGCGCGATCTAGAGAATGTCGAGGACGCTTTCGGGCGGGCGGCCGATCTTCGCCCTGGCGCCGGCGACGACGATGGGGCGTTCGATCAGGATCGGGTTTTCGGCCATCGCGCGTAAAAGTTTTTCGTCGGAGAGCTTTTCGTTGTCGAGGCCGAGCGACTTGTAGACGTCCTCGCCCTTGCGCAGCAGATCGCGCGGTTTCATTTTCAGCTTTTTCAGGATTGCCTGAAGCTCGGCGGCGGTGGGCGGCTCTTTCAGATAGTCGATCACTTTCGGCGCGTGGCCGTTTTCCTCCAGCAAGGCCAGCGTCTGGCGCGATTTCGAGCAGCGCGGATTGTGATAGATGGTGGGCTTTGGCATGCCTCGTTTCCTCTACAGTTTGACGTCGACGCCGACGGCATCCTTCAGATGCACGAAACCGTCTGCCGCGAGATGCGCCGCCAGTTCGCGCTTGAGGCGCGCGATCAGGCCGGGGCCTTCATAGGTGAGCGCCGAATAAAGCTGCAACAGCGAGGCGCCGGCGCGGACTTTCAGATAGGCGTCGCGGCCGTTCGATATGCCGCCGACGCCGATGAGCGGCAGGCGGCCTTTCGTCAGCCGGTGGATGCCGGCGAGGACAGCGGTCGACATCTCGAAAAGCGGTGCGCCGGAAAGACCGCCGGTTTCATTTGCGTGCACGCCCGAGACCAGCCGATCGCGAACGATCGTGGTGTTGGAGACGATGAGGCCGTCGAGCCCCTGCGCCAATGCAACATCGGCGATGTTGGCAAGTTCTTCGGGGCCGAGGTCGGGCGCGATCTTGAGGAGTACCGGCGTGCGGGTCTTGCGCGCGGCGAGCACGCGGGCGATCAGGGCTTCGAGTTCGGCGCGGCCTTGCAGCGCGCGCAGGCCCGGCGTGTTGGGTGAGGAAATGTTGACCGTGAAATAGCTTGCCAACCCCTCGAAAGCGCGGATGCCGGCTTCGTAATCGGCGATGCGGTCGGCTGCATCCTTGTTGGCGCCGATATTGACGCCGACAATGCCGGCGCTGGAACCGAGGCGCTTGCGGCGCGCCTCAAGGCGCTTCTTCAGCGCCGCATGACCTTCATTGTTGAAGCCGAGACGGTTGATGACCGCGCGGTGGACCGGCAGCCGGAAAATGCGCGGGCGCGGATTGCCGGCTTGCGGGCGCGGCGTCACCGTGCCGACTTCGGCAAAGCCCATGCCCATCGCCAGCATGGCGTCCGGCACTTCGCCGTTCTTGTCGAAACCGGCGGCGATGCCGAGCGGGTTTTCGAAATGCATGCCGAGAAGGTCGATGGCGAGCGATACGGGATCGGCCTCGCGGGCGCGGGGGCCGAGGCCCATGCGCAGGCCGCGCAACGTCAGTGTATGCGCCGCCTCGGGATCGAGCAGGCTCATGACGGGACGGACCAGCGGAAAGAGATCGATGCGCGTCATGCCTCAAGCTCCGGGAAGAGATGCGCGCCGTCCTCGCCAACGGGCAGCGCTTCGACGCGGCGCACGGCCTCAAGGCTCAGCACATCATAGAGATGGGGAAAGAGCGCGCCGCCGCGCGAGGGCTCCCATTTGAGCGCGTCGCCGAGTGCCGCCGTCTCGACCGCGACCAGCAACAGGCCCTTGCGACCGGAAAAATGGCGGGCCGCCGTTTCGGCGACCTGGGCGGCGGTCGAGAAATGGATAAAGCCGTCGTCGATATCGACCGCCGAGCCGATGAAACGGCCCTCGGCCGCGGCGGCGAGCCATTCATACTCGCTGACGATCTTGTAGATGAGGCCCGAAACT
>JAUXOE010000090.1 GCA_030682415.1 Parvibaculum sp. | reverse complement strand
AGATTCGACTCGCCTTTGGGACGTGGCTGGGCCAAAGTGATTGTTCCCTTTTTGTTCTTTTGATGACTTTTCCCAGCGATGCGTATGGACGAAAAAAGGCGGATCGCCGCGCTTTGGCTGCCGTACTGGCCGGCGGAGCGGCTTTATCGGGCGGATCGCCGGACGCGCGTCAAGGTACAGGCACCCAAGGCGCCGTTGGCGCTTGTCGCGCCGGGGCAGGGAGGCGTTCGCGTAATCGCGCGCAACGGGACGGCGGCGGCGGCCGGCGTTGCGCCGAGGCAGCTTGTTCCCGATGCGATGACGCTCTGTCCGACGCTTGAGTTGCGGGCCGCCGATTTTGCGGCAGACCGGATGGCATTGACGCAGCTTGCACTCTGGTGCGGACGCTACACGCCGTGGACGGCGATCGACCCTGTCGGGATCGGCGAAGAGCCGGATGGGTTGCTGCTCGACATCAGCGGTTGCGGTCACCTTTTCGGCGGTGAAGCGGAGCTGCTTGCCGATTTGTGCGCACGGTTGCGTGGTCTTGGCCTGACGGCACGGGTTGCGGCCGCCTCGACGCCAGGCGCGGCCTGGGCGCTGTCGCGGTTCGGCGAAGCGCCGCTCTCCATTCTGCCGGAGGGGCAGGAGACAGTGGCGCTCAAAATGTTGCCGATCGCCGCACTTCGTCTCGCCGATGCGACAGTCGACGGGCTGATGCGGCTCGGTCTCAAACGTGCCGGCGATCTCTATGGCAAACCGCGCGCGCCCATTGCGGCGCGGTTCGGCTCCGAGGTGGCATTGCGTCTCGACCAAGCGCTCGGTTTTGCGCGCGAACCGATTTCGCCGCTGCGTCCGCCTGCACCTTTTCGTGCGCGCGGAATTTTTGCCGAAGGACTGACGCAGACCGAAGACATCGAAGAAGCCGTGCGGTTGCTTGCCACCGAACTTTGCAGGTTGCTGGCTGCCGAGCGGCAAGGTGCGCGCCGGCTTGAGCTGACGCTCTTTCGTGCGGATGGTGCGGTAACGCGACTTTCCGCCGGCGCCGCCGCTCCCTCCCATGATGCCTTTCATCTGACACGTCTTTTCCGGGAGAAACTCAGTCAGGCGGGTGACGATTTCGATGCGGGCTTCGGCATCGAGGCGGCAATGCTGGCGGCGATTGCTGTCGATTCGCTCACGCCTGCTCAGGACAGTTTCGATGCCGAGGGTGTAAACGCCGAAGCATTGGCGCAGATCGTCGATCGGCTCGGCGCCAGATTGGGGCATGAACGGATTGTCCGGCTGGAACCGAGGGCAAGTCATGTTCCCGAACGTGCTGTTGCCGTCGTGCCGGCGGTGCGGGGGGCGACACCAGCGATGCGTGGCTGGCGTACCCATGTCGAAGAGCAGATGGCGGCAGCGCTGGCGGGGAGTCTTGCCCGGCCGCTCAAGCTGCTGGCGCGGCCGGAGCCTGTGGAGGCGGTTGCCGAAGTGCCGGAAGGTCCGCCGCGCCTTTTCCGCTGGCGGCGTGTCACGCATCGGGTGACTCGGGCAGAAGGGCCGGAGCGTATTGCCCCTGAATGGTGGAGGCCGGGCGAACGGCGGACGCGCGATTATTACCGCGTGGAGGATGCCGAGGGGCGGCGCTTCTGGCTTTACCGCGACGGGCTTTATCTGCGCGATACGGAAGGGCCGCGCTGGTATCTGCATGGGGTGTTCGAATGAGCACCTCATATGCCGAGCTTGCGGTTGCGAGCAATTTCAGTTTCCTGCGTGGGGCGTCGCATGCCGATGAGCTGGTGCTGGCGGCGAAGGCGCAGGGGCTTGCAGCTCTCGGCATTGCCGACCGCAATACGCTGGCGGGCGTCGTGCGTGCGCATGCGGCAGCGAAGGAAACGGGCTTGCGGCTGCTGGTTGGGGCGCGGCTGGCGACAATGGACGGGTTCGAGGTTATCGCTTATCCGCAAGACCGGGCGGCCTATGCGCGGCTGACGCGGCTCCTGACGCTCGGCAATCGGCGCGCGGCCAAGGGACAATGCCACCTGACGCTTGGCGATGTGCTGGAGCATGGTGAGGGGCAATGTTTCATCGCCATGCCGCCGCCGGTGCCCGGCAAGGATTTCGCTGCGGCGCTCGCGCAATTCGCGCAAGCCTTTCCGGGCTCGGTCTGGCTTGGTCTCGCGCCGCTCTATCGCGCCGACGACAAACGCCGTTTCGTCCTGCTCGACCGCGTGGCGCGGGAGGCGGGCGTTCCGCTCGTCGCCACAAACGACGTTCTCTATCACACACCGGATCGCAAACCGCTGGCCGATGTCGTGACGTGCGTCCGCGCGCATTGCACGCTGGCGGAGGCGGGGTTTCGGCTTGATGCCAATGCCGAGCGGCATGTCAAAAGCGGGGCGGAGATGGCACGGCTTCTCGATCATGCGCCGCAGGCGCTTGCCGCGACACTCGAAATCGCCGCGCGCTGCACGTTCTCGCTCGACGAACTTCGTTACGAATACCCGGCCGACAATTTTTCCGAGCATGAAACGCCGCAGGAACTTCTCGAAAGACTGACATGGGAAGGTGCGGCAGAGTGGTTTCCTGGCGGCGCTGACGACAAGACCAAGGCGACCATCGCGCATGAGCTGGCGCTGATCGGCGAGATGAATTACGCGCCTTATTTTTTGACGGTGCACGACATCGTTCGATATGCACGGGAGAAAAAAATTCTCTGTCAGGGACGCGGCTCGGCGGCCAATTCCGCGGTCTGCTTCTGTCTCGGCATCACGTCGGTCAACCCGACCGAGATCGATCTTCTGTTCGAGCGGTTCGTTTCGAAGGATCGCAATGAGCCGCCCGATATCGATGTCGATTTCGAGCATGAGCGGCGCGAGGAAGTGATCCAGTATATTTACGAGAAATACGGGCGGGATCGCGCGGGTATCGCGGCGACGGTCATTTCCTATCGTTCGCGCAGCGCCATTCGCGATGTCGGCAAGGTTTTCGGGTTGTCGGAGGATGTCGTCAACGCGCTGTCGCGCTCGACATGGGGCTGGTCGAACAGCGGCATCTCGGAAAAGGACGCGCGTGAAGCCGGGCTCGATCCCGGCGACCGAAGCTTGCAACAGGCGCTGGTGCTGGCGCGGGAACTGATCGGCTTTCCGCGTCATCTCTCGCAGCATGTAGGTGGTTTCGTCATCACCAAGGGGTCGCTCGAAGACGTGGTGCCGATCCAGAATGCGGCGATGGACGACCGGACTTTCGTCGAGTGGGACAAGGACGATCTCGACACGCTGGGCATCCTCAAGATCGATGTGCTGGCGCTCGGCATGCTGAGTTGCATTCGGCGCGCTTTCGATCTTCTCGACAAGCATTACGACATTCGCATGGGGCTTGCCGATGTACCGCAAGGCGATGCGGCGGTCTACGACATGTTGTGCGAGGCGGACGCCATCGGTGTCTTTCAGGTCGAGAGCCGGGCACAGATGTCGATGCTGCCGCGGCTGAAACCACGCAAGTTCTACGATCTCGTGGTCGAGGTGGCGATCGTGCGGCCGGGGCCTATTCAGGGCGACATGGTGCATCCTTATTTGCGCAGACGTGCAGGCATAGAGGAGGTCGACTATCCGAAGGAAGAGCTTCGCGACGTTCTTCACAAGACATATGGCGTGCCGCTGTTCCAGGAACAGGCGATGAAAATCGCGATTGTCGCGGCTGGTTTTACGCCGGGCGAGTCCGACCAGTTGCGGCGCGCCATGGCGACGTTCCGGAAATCCGGCACGATCGGCATGTATCGCGACAAGTTCATCGCCGGCATGCTTGCCAACGGATACGAAGCCGATTTCGCCGAGCGCTGCTTCAAGCAGATCGAGGGCTTTGCCGATTACGGCTTTCCCGAAAGTCATGCCGCGAGCTTCGCGTTGCTGGCTTATGTTTCCGCATGGCTTAAATGTCACTATCCGGATGTGTTTTGCGCGGCAATCCTGAACGCGCAACCGATGGGTTTTTACGCACCTTCCCAACTCGTCCGCGATGCAATGGAGCATGGTGTGGAAGTGCGATCTGTCGACGTCAATCATAGCGACTGGGACTGTACGCTTGAAAAACGACCCGGGGATAAGTGTGCCGTCAGGCTTGGTTTTCGGCAGGTGAAGGGCTTGCCGGCGGAAGCGGGAGAAACGATCGAGAAAACGCGCGGTGCGGGTTTCGATTCCGTACGCCATTTCTGGCTCCGAACCGGGCTCAAACCTGCAATTGCCGAAAGGCTGGCGGATGCGGATGCTTTCCGTTCGCTTGGGCTCGACCGGCGAGAGGCGCTTTGGGCGGTGCGTGGACTTGGCGGCTATGGCGGGGACGGCAAGGGCCGGATGCCTGCCACATTGCCGTTATTCGCGGCGCTGGAAGAAGGCGGGTTGCAGCGTGAAGAGGAGGTGGCGCTGCCCGCCATGCCGTTGGGTGAACATGTGGTGCTCGACTACGCGACGCTCCGGCTGTCGCTGAAGGCGCATCCGGTTTCCTTCCTGCGGCCGCGTTTTGCGGCGCGACATGCGATACCCAATGCCGATCTCAAAAGGGTCGAGGCGGGCCGCCGCGTGACGCTGGCGGGGCTGGTGCTGGTACGGCAGAGGCCGGGCACGGCGAGCGGCGTTATCTTTGCGACCCTGGAAGACGAAACAGGCGTCGCCAATGTCATCATCTGGCCGAAGCTTTTCGAAGCAAGGCGACGTGTCGTCATTACGTCGAGGCTTCTGCTGGTGCGCGGCCGGGTGCAAAAAGAAGGTATCGTCATTCATATCGTGGCGGACGAGCTCGAAGACATGACACATGAATTGGCGAGCCTCTCGGAGATCGACGGCATTGGCGAGGCTGCGTTGTCGCCCGCCGACGAGATGAAGCGACCGTCGCACGACCCACGCGAGGTTGTTACGGCCCGGCATGAAGAGCGGCGTTTGCGCGCGGCGCGCTTCGTGCCGAAAAGCCGCGACTTTCACTAGGCCGGTTTCTTCCGCAGGACCGCAAACTGCGCGGCGCTGCCGGCAATCTCGCTGATGACGAAAAGCCACAGCAACGGCGTTGCGCCCAGCGTAATCGCGTAGAGGATCAGCGCCGTTACAGCGAGACGCGCGCGGGCATCCATCCGCGCAAGGTCGGCTTCCGGACGGCGCAGCCGTGTCAACGCCCAGACGACGCCCAGAACGCCCATGATATGAACGAACATCAGGCCGAAGGGGCCGGTCTCGAACATGATCGACGGCGTGTCGAAGCCGAGCCATCTGTCGACGAAATAAAGCAGCGAGATTACCGCTTCTGCGATGAATGGCAGGGCGAAAGGCAAGGTGATTGCGAGGTCCGCCCAGGCAAAACCCCGGATTACTCTTGTTCGTGTCTCGTTTCCGTTCATCTCTTCTCCCCCACGACCTCCGCTGCGACATCGCGCCCACGCGCCCGTCGCGCTTCTTTCCGCCGATTCTGCTATATAAGACGTCATCTGTGAACATCTCGCCGACCGGCGGAGGCATTTTGCGACAGCGTACGATCTGGGGTGGTGGCATTGCCCTCGCCATTCTTCTGTTGGTTGCGGTCTATTTTCTGTTTCTGCGCGCACCGTCCGTTCATACGGCGACGCCGACGCGGGGAATGGCCGTGGAAGCCGTTTACGCGACGGGTACGGTTGAGCCGATTGCCTATGCGCGGGTCGGCACCAAGGTTTCCGGCAGGCTGACGGACGTCCTGGTCCGGGAAGGCGCTGCCGTCGAGGCCGGGCATATCCTCGCCGTTATCGATGCTCGTGAGGAAATTTCCCGCGTTCAGGAACTCAATGCGCGGCTGCAACTCGCGGTCTCGGAGCTTGAGCGCACGCGGACGTTGCGCCGTTCCGGGCATGTGAGTACCGCCGTTCTCGATCAAATGGAAACGGCGCATGCAGCGGCCGTCGCGGCGCTCAAAGGTGCGCAAGCGCGGCTCGACGAACATTTCATCACTGCCCCTATCGCCGGTACTGTCCTTCGCTCCGAGAACCAGCTCAAGATCGGCGACATGGCACAGCCCGGACAGGTGCTTTTCATGGTCGGCGATGCGTCGGCGCTGCAGATCGATGCCGAAGTCGACGAGGAAGACATTCTGAAAGTCGAACGCGGACAGGATGCGCTGATCCGCGCCGACGCCTTTGCCGGGCGGGTGCTCGAGGGCAAGGTCAGCGGCATCACGCCGCATGGCGACCCTGTGGCGCGCACCTATCGCGTCTATATCGCGCTGCCCGATGACACGCCGCTTGTCTCCGGCATGACCACCGAGATCAATATCGTCGTGCGACGCGAGGAGAGCGCGCTCATGGTCCCTCTTTCCGCGATCACGGGCGGCGCCGTCTGGGTCGTCGAGGATGGGCGCGTACAACTCCGGCCGGTGACGCTTGGCGCCGTCGGGCATACGGAAGCCGAAATTCTGACCGGCCTTTCGGAAGACGACGTCATCGTCGTCAATTCGGCGACCGGGATTGCCGAGGGCAGGCGCGTTCGGCCGGACGCGCGCGACAGGGAATAAGCGATGTTCTGGCGCGTCAGCATGGGCATTGCGGCGGCGCAGCTTCGGCACCGGCGCCGTCAGACGCTTGTTTCGACGCTGGGTGTTGCGCTGGGTGTCGGCTTCTTCGTCGCGACCTCGGCGCTGATGTCGGGTTCCGAAAAAGATATGGTGCAGCGGCTGCTCGACAATGCGCCGCATATCACGATCAAGGACGAATTCCGCGAGGCCGCACCGCAACCCGTGTTCATTGCCTTTCCGCAAGGTGCCGTGACGCTGACCAATACCAAGCCGCGCGAATATCTGCGCGGGATCAAGAATCACGGCGCATTGGTCGAGGAACTTTCGCGCCAGCCCGGCGTCGTGGCGGAAGCGGCTTTGATGGGGCAGGCGATCATCCGCTATGCGTCGAAGGATGCGAGCGCCGGGATTGCCGGGATCGACCCCGAGAAAGAGCGCTTTCTCACCACCATCGAATCCAACATGCAGCAGGGGAGCCTGATGCGCCTCAAGACGGCGTCGCAGGGCATCGTGATCGGCCAGGGCATGTCGATCCGCCTCGGCCTTGGCATGGACGATCTCGCAACCGTCGTGTCGCCGGCCGGCCTCGTTCGCCGGATGAAGGTGGTCGGCATCTTCCGGACGGGCAACCTGCTGCTCGACGAGGGGCAGGCCTATATGCTGATCAAGGATGCACAAGTTCTTCTCGACAAACCGTTCATTGCCAATCGTGTCCGCATCAAGATAACCGACCCCGACGCAGCCGAGGATTACGCCGCCCAGCTCGAAAGCCGGTGGGGCTACCGCACCGAATCCTGGCAGGAGGTCAATCGGGATTTTCTCGGGCTCTTTTTGGTGCGCAGCATCATCACCTATTCGATCGTCGGGGCGATTATGGCGGTGGCCGCATTCGGCATTTTCAACATCATTTCGACGGTGGTGATGGAAAAGCGCCGCGACATCGCAATCCTGATGTCGATGGGCTTTCGGGCCGGCGACATCGAGCGGATCTTCCTGGTGCAGGGTGTTTTCGTCGGCCTGATCGGCATGTTTCTCGGCTGGGGACTGGCGCTTATATTGCTGCAGATGCTGGGGACGGTCGAAATAACGGTGCCCGGCCTTATGGATACGCAGAAACTGCCGCTCGAAAAGGGCCCGTTCCAGTTCGGCGTCGGCGGTGCCTTTGCGCTGATTTCCGCGGTCGTGGCGGCATGGTTCCCGGCACGCAAGGCGGCGGCCGTGCGGCCGGTCGACATCATCCGGGGTGCGACATGAGCGCGGGTGGCGAGGCGCCGGTTATCGAACTCAAGGGCGTGACGCGCATCCTGCAGGAGGCCGTGCCTGTGACGCTGGTGCGCGACATCGATCTCGTCATCCGGCGCGGCGAATTTGTCAGCGTTACCGGGCCGTCCGGTTCGGGCAAGTCGTCGCTCCTCTATCTGCTCGGGCTGCTCGACCTGCCGACCGAGGGCCGTGTGCTGATCGACGGTATCGACACGTCCGGCTATTCGTCCGACCGGTTGGCGGATGTGCGGCTCGCCAAGCTCGGCTTTGTTTTCCAGTTTCATTTTCTGCTGCCCGAATTCACGGTGCTGCACAATGTGACATTGCCGATGCAACGGCTTGGACGGCTCGACGGCGATGAAATTCATGCACGCGGCATGGCGCTGCTCAAGGATTTCGAAATCGACGATCAGGCGAAGAAGCGGCCGGACCAGCTTTCGGGTGGACAGCGCCAGCGCGTGGCGGTTGCCCGGGCGCTGGCCAACGATCCGGCGGTGATCCTCGCCGACGAGCCGACCGGCAATCTCGACATGCGCAACAGCGAGATCGTGCAGGGCATCTTCGCCGACCTCGCGGCGAAGCAGGGCCGCACTGTGATCGCCGTTACACATGACAAGGATTTTGCCGACGCGGCGCCACGCAATGTGCATCTGGTCGACGGACGGATCGACAGCGATACCAGGCGCTAACGCGAGAGCTCACGCATTGCGTGGTCGAGACCTTCCAGCGTCAGCGGGAACATGCGTTCGCCCATGATCTGTTTGATGATCTGGAGAGAAGGCGTGTATTCCCAGTGGCGCTCGGGGATCGGGTTGATCCAGATGGCGCTTTCGTAGATCTGGTTGACGCGCTCGAGCCAGATGCCGCCGGGCTCTTCGTTCCAATTCTCGACCGAACCGCCGGCATAGGTGATCTCGTAAGGCGACATGGTGGCGTCGCCGACGAAGATGACCTTGTAGTCGGACGGATATTTGTGAAGCACGTCCCATGTCGACATTTTCTCGGCATGGCGGCGGCGGTTGTCCTTCCAGACGCCCTCATAGAGGCAGTTGTGGAAGTAGAAATAGTCGAGGTTCTTGAATTCGGTGCGCGCGGCCGAGAACAATTCCTCGCAGAGCTTGATGTGGCTGTCCATCGAGCCACCAATGTCGAAAAAGATCAGCACGTTGATCTTGTTGCGGCGCTCAGGGCGCATGATCAGGTCGAGATAGCCCTGATGCGCGGTCGCCTTGATGGTGCCGTCGAGATCGAGTTCGGTCGGCGCGCCTTCGCGGGCGAAGCGGCGCAGACGACGCAGCGCCACCTTGATGTTGCGGGTGCCGAGCTCGACCTGATCGTCGAGGTTCTTGTATTCACGCTTGTCCCAGACCTTGACGGCCTTGCCGTGACGGCCTTCCTTCTGACCGATGCGGATGCCTTCAGGGTTGTAGCCATTGGCGCCGAAGGGCGATGTGCCGCCCGTGCCGATCCACTTGTTGCCGCCTTCGTGGCGTTCCTTCTGTTCCTCAAGCCGCTTCTGCAGCTCTTCCATGATCTTTTCCCAGCCGCCCAGCGCCTCGATCTGCGCTTTTTCTTCGTCGGTCAGGAATTTTTCGGTCAGCGCCTTCAGCCATTCTTCCGGTATGTTGGCGAGCTCGCCGTCGCCGACCAGTTCCAGTCCCTTGAAGACATGACCGAAGACGACGTCGAATTTGTCGAGGTTTCGTTCGTCCTTCACCAGTGAAGCGCGGGAGAGGTAGTAGAAGTCCTCAACCTTGCGGTCGATGACGTCCGAGTCCATCGCCTCAAGCAGGGTCAGATATTCGCGGAGCGAAACCGGTACATTGGCTTTTTTGAGTTCATGGAAGAAATGGACGAACATGAGGTTTTCCGGGCTTAATTCGGTGAATGGCGCATTGGCGGCAGTTTAGGGCCTCAAGGCCGGAGAATGAAGGGGCTCGGACGGTTCATTTATGAAGATGGTCAAGTTGAGATTCTTGCCGGTTCTTGCCGTTTTTCTGGGTTTTGGCGGGGCGGCTTGTGCCGAGCCGCCTGACAATCCCTGGCTTGCCGAGGGTGCGGCCGGGGCCCGTATCGAGGCCTGCCTTGTCGCCGCCTCTAGCGAGGAAGAGGGGGGCGACGCACCCCGGCAGTGCAGCGATGCCTATTTCACGGCCTGCGCCGAGCAAGGCGACTGGACCACGCATGCGATGAACCAGTGCCAGGGCGCGGCGCTGGGCTATTGGGAGGGTGTCGCAAAAGCGCGGGAACAGGCCGTTTTCGCCATCGACGACCAACGGTTGACCGATTATGTGGAGGTCAGCGGTGTCGCCTATACAGCTTATCGCGCGGCGCGCTGCCAGCGGTTCCTGCTGCCGATGGGGACGATGTATCTGCAAATGTATGCGGCCTGTCTGATGGAAACGACGATGGAACGAGCAGCCGACCTTGCGGATTTTCTTGGCGAGCAACCGTTGATCGTGCCGGAGCCCGA
>JAUXOE010000082.1 GCA_030682415.1 Parvibaculum sp. | reverse complement strand
CGCTTCGCTCGCAATGACGACCTGAAATGAGTTGCGTTCGGCAAACCACCAATTGCACATGCGATTACCCTCCCCCAAGGGGAGGGTGGGCGTCTCATCGATTGTTGAGCAAACGCGGCCACGCCCTCACACCCGCTCCAGAAAACTGTCGATCACTTTCTTCCGGCCTGCCTTGTCGAAATCGACCGTCAGCTTGTTGCCGTCGATCGACAGCACCTCGCCATAGCCGAATTTCTGGTGGAAGACGCGCTCGCCGGTATTGTAGCTGGCGGCTGCCGGGTCGCTGGTCGCGACCAGATCGGCATGGGTCTCATAGGCGGGCGGGCGGACGCGCGAGGCCGCTTCGGCGTTTTCCTTGGCGCGGCGCCAGCCGGGGCTCGTGTAGTTGCTGTCGCGGGCGAAATCCTGCGCGAAGCGGCTCTGGCCGTAATTCTGGTAGCTGGCGCCCGCCATCGCGCTTTCGGTCACCTCGACATGAGCCTGCGGCAATTCGTCGATGAAGCGCGAGGGCAGGGAGGATTGCCACAGCGCATGGATGCGGCGATTGGCGGCGAAGGAGATGTAAGCGCGCTTCTTCGCCCGCGTGATGCCGACATAGGCCAGCCGCCGCTCTTCTTCGAGCCCCGCCAGCCCGTTCTCGTCGAGCGAGCGCTGATGCGGAAACAGGCCTTCCTCCCAGCCGGGCAGGAACACCGTGTCGAATTCGAGCCCCTTGGCCGCATGCAGCGTCATCAGGTTGATCTTGTCGGCGGTGTCGTTCTGCTCGATCTCCATCACCAGCGAGATGTGTTCGAGATAGCCCGCCAGCGTCTCGTGATGCTCCATCGAGCGGATCAGCTCCTTGAGGTTTTCGAGCTTGCCCGGCGCGTCGGCCGATTTGTCGTTCTGCCACATCTCGGTATAGCCCGACTCGTCGAGCACGATTTCGGCAAGCTCGGTATGCGGCATGCCGGGCACCAGCGCCCGCCAGCGTTCGACCATTTCGACAAATCCGGCCAGCGCGCGCCGTGCGGCCGGCTTCAGTTCCTCGCTCGTCACCAGCATCCGCGATGCGCGCAGCAGCGAAATGCCCTCGGCGCGGGCGAGGCGATGGATCGTTTGCAGCGCCACATCGCCGAGGCCGCGGCGCGGCTTGTTGACGATGCGCTCGAAGGCGAGGTCGTCGTCGCCCTGTGCGATCAGCCGCAGATAGGCATTGGCGTCGCGGATTTCGGCGCGCTCATAGAAGCGCGGGCCGCCGACGACGCGATAGGGAATACCGAGATTGATGAAGCGGTCCTCGAACTCGCGCATCTGGAACGAGGCGCGCACCAGGATCGCCATTTCGCGCAGCAAATGCTCCTGCCGCTGCAATTGTTCGGCTTCCTCGGCGATCGCGCGGGCTTCCTCCTCGCCATCCCAATAGGAGGCGACCTTGATCTTGTCGCCCTCATTGTCGTTGGCTTCGGTCCACAGCGTCTTGCCGAGGCGTTGTTCGTTGGCGGCGATCAGGCCCGAGGCGGCGCCCAGAATATTGGCGGTCGAGCGGTAGTTGCGTTCGAGGCGGATCACCTTGGCGCCCGGGAAGTCCTTCTCGAAGCGCAGGATGTTGTCGACCTCGGCGCCGCGCCAGCCATAGATCGATTGATCGTCGTCGCCGACGCAGCAGATATTCTTGTGCTTCTGCGCCAGCAGCCGCAGCCACAGATATTGCGCGACGTTGGTGTCCTGATATTCGTCGACCAGCATGTATTTGAAGCGGTCCTGCCATTCGGCGAGCACTTCCGGGTGCTCCTGGAAGATGCGCAGCACTTCGAGCAGCAGGTCGCCGAAATCGGCCGCGTTCAGCACCTTCAGTCGCGCCTGATAGGCGGCGTAGAGTTCGCCGCCCTTGCCGTTGGCGAAAGCATGGGCTTCGCCGGCCGGCAGTTTGTCCGGCGTCAGCCCGCGGTTTTTCCAGCCATCGATCAGGCTTGCGAGCTGGCGCGCCGGCCAGCGTTTCTCGTCGATGCCTTCGGCGACGATGATCTGCTTCATCAGCCGGGTCTGGTCGTCGGCGTCGAGAATGGTGAAATCGGAGCGCAAGCCTGCCAGCTCCGCGTGCCGCCGGAGCATCTTGGCGCCCAGCGCATGAAAGGTGCCGAGCCATTGCATGCCTTCGACGGCGCCGCCGATCAGGGCGCCGATGCGGTGCTGCATTTCGCGCGCCGCCTTGTTGGTGAAGGTGACGGCCAGAATCTGGCTCGGCCAGGCCTTGC
Organism: Parvibaculum sp.; assembly: GCA_030682415.1. GTDB lineage: Bacteria > Pseudomonadota > Alphaproteobacteria > Parvibaculales > Parvibaculaceae > Parvibaculum. The sequence continues at coordinate 566 of JAUXOE010000082.1, read as the reverse complement.
GGGTGGCCAGCAGATGCGCCAGCCGCGTCGTCAGCACCCGCGTCTTGCCGGTACCGGCACCCGCCAGCACCAGCACCGGGCCTTCCAGCGCCTCCACCGCCTCGCGCTGTTCGTCGTTCAGTCCCTCGAGGTAAGGCGCGCGCATGGCGCCGATCGCCGCGGCGCTGGTCGAGCGCGCGGTCGTTTCTTCGGGGATCGCCCCGAGGTCGAAGGGATCGTCGGCTGGGGTCATGATTCCGGGATTGTAGCAGTTGTTGCCCGGCGGTGCCCTACTTCCTCTTGATCCCGATTACCCGCCCGGCCTGTTCCGGCCGCGGCATGCCCTGATGCGCCTTCATCATGGCGGCGATCTTTTCCTGCTGCTCGGCGGGGAAGGGGGAGGCGCGGCGCGATTTCATATCGACATGAATACACATCTGCTCCGAGGTCGCGGCCAGATAGCCCTTTTCGGCGTGATACATGTGGCCGAAGACATGGATGCGTTTCGCATCGGCATCGAGCAGTTGATAGGTGACGCGGACCGGATCGCCTTCCTTCAGCTCGTCGAGATAGCAGACATGCACTTC
>JAUXOE010000078.1 GCA_030682415.1 Parvibaculum sp. | reverse complement strand
GAATCCGTGCCGCCCACGACGAGATAGGGAACCGTGATCGTGCCCGGAAAGCTTTCGCCAATCACGCGCGTCAGCAACCTGTATCCGTCGCCCTCGATGTTCGACACCTGCGAGGCCTCGCGGATACCGGCCAGCGGCTCGACTTTCACGTCCGGATCGTCGATCGCCGCGCGCACATGCGCGATGATCTTTTCGGCATTGTCGCGCGGATGGATACGGAAATTGACGACCGCACGCGCTTCCGGCGGCAGCACATTTTCCTTGTTGCCGCCTTCGATGATCGTCGGCGCGATCGTCGTATGGATCTGCGCGGCGCTGGTCGGGCTCTTTTCCATCACACCGCGCACCACGGGTTCGAAGAGCCAGAGATTGGCATAGACCACGCGCTGCAAAAACGGCGCGGCCTGCGCCAGTCCCTCGATCATGCCGCGCGTCGCACCGTCGACACGCGACGTGAACGGAGCATCGCCGATCCGCTCCAGCGCGCGCGCGAGCCTTCCGATCGCCGTTTCGGCGGCGGGCGAGGGCATCGACGAGTGTCCGCCGCGCGAATAGGCGACAATGTCGAGCGAGATCGAGCCCTTCTCGGCGACGCCAATCATCGCCACCGGTGCCATCACGCCCGGCAGCAGTCCATGCCCGATCACACCGCCTTCGTCCTTGACCCAATGCAGCTTCACACCGCGTTCCTGCAGTGCCGTTGCAATCGCCTTGTTGCCGGTGCCGCCGCCGATTTCCTCGTCATGCCCGAACGCGAACATGATGGTGCGCGTCGGCCGGAAATCCTTCGCCGCCAGCATCTCGGCCGCTTCCACCATGGCGACGAGCGAGGCCTTTGTATCGATGGTGCCGCGTCCCCAGACAAAACCATCGGCGATCGTCCCGGCAAAGGGCGCTTGTTCCCAGCGGTCCTCGGTGCCCGGTGCAATCGGCACGACATCGAGATGCGACATCAGCAGTACCGGGTCGAGCGAGGCGTCCGTTCCCTGCCATGTATAGAGAAGGCTGAAGCCGCCGAAAATTTCGCGCGATGTGGCGGCGGTGAAGGCGGGGTAGGTCGCGGTCAGCCAGTCGCGGAAGCCCGTCATTGCCGCTTCCGAGCGCACGACATCTTCTGCCGCCGCGCCGCGCTGATGCGAGATCGTCTCGAAACGTACGGCTTGGGCAAGATGCGCGGCCGCCCGCTCGGCGTCGATGCTGGCCGCGTCCCCGGCCGCCGCGACATCGAGCGCCGGCACCATCAGCGTCCGGCCGACGAGAACCGCGACCAGCAGGATGAAGAGCCCGGCCAGCCCGGCTAATACGCGCTTCAGCATGATATTCCCCCCTCGATGGCCGCTTCCCGGCTTTGTTGTGTCCGCCTACTCATGGCTGCCCGGCGCTTCCTTTGTCAAATCGGTACAATGCGGGCCGCGCGGGGCATGGCATGTGAAACATCAACCCCTTATACTGCCGCCACATTTTGGGCCAAAAGCATGCCTAAGCCTCGTCGCCGCGCTGGGTGGCGTTCGAGAGCGGGGTACGCAATGGAAGAGGTCCGGAACGAGACGAACGGAATTGGGTCCGACACACAAAAGGGCCTGGAACGTCAAAAGGGACAGGGGCAAATGCCGACCATTGCGCTGGTCGACGACGACCGCAACATTCTGACCTCGGTGAGCATCGCGCTCGAGGCCGAGGGCTATCATGTTCAGACCTATACCGATGGCGCGGCGGCTTTGGCAGGGCTGTCGGCCAACCCGCCCGATGTCGCTGTCTTCGACATCAAGATGCCACGCATGGACGGCATTGAGCTGCTGCGCCGCTTGCGCCAGAAGTCCGATCTGCCGGTGATCTTTCTCACCTCCAAGGACGACGAGATCGACGAATTGTTCGGCCTCAAGATGGGCGCCGACGATTACATCACCAAGCCTTTCTCGCAGCGCCTGCTGGTGGAGCGCGTCAAGGCGGTGTTACGCCGCGTCGCCCCCAAAGCCGAAGGCACGCCTGCCGAAGGGGCGGTCAATCAGGTGATGGAGCGTGGTTCTCTGCTGCTCGATCCGGAACGTCACACCTGCACCTGGTGCGGCAAGCAAGTCGTGCTGACGGTTACGGAGTTCCTGATCCTGCAGGCGTTGGCGCAGCGTCCCGGTTACGTCAAGAGCCGCGATGCGCTGATGGATGCGGCCTATGACGATCAGGTCTATGTCGACGACCGCACCATCGACAGCCACATCAAGCGTCTGCGCAAGAAGTTCAAGGAAGCCGACGACGATTTCGACGCCATTGAAACGCTTTATGGCGTCGGCTATCGCTACCGCGAGGCCTGAAAACCGTCGTCGACACGGATGCGCAAAGCCGCATTGCGACACGCAAGGGCCGAAGAGATGTCATGGCGAGCCTGATCGAGGATGAGAGCGAGGATGGCGGGCGCATCGAGCCCGCCGGCACGCCTCATGCGGCGGCGCCGTTCGCCCGGCTCTCGGCCTCGGCGATGCGGGCGCTTGCCGCCTTTCGCGGCTTTCTGGCGCGCGGCCGTTTCTCAAGTCTCACGCGCCGCATTGTTGCTTTCAATGTCGCCGCACTCTTTGTCCTTCTGACGGGCATCCTCTACCTCAACCAGTTTCGCGAAGGATTGATCGATGCCCGCCGCCAGAGCCTTCTGACACAGGCCGAGATCATTGCCGGCGCCATTGCGCAGGGCGCAACTTCGACGCCGGACGCACAGGTGATCGATCCGCTTTCGTCGAGCCGCATCGGCGCGCCGCCGCCGCCGCTCGAGACGGGCGATCTGGTCGAAAAGGCGCTGCCGATCGTTCCGGAAACCGCAGCGCCCATCCTTCGCCGTCTTGTTCTGCCGACCCAGACCCGGGCCCGGCTCTATGACAAGGATGGTTGGCTCATTCTCGATTCGCGTCAGCTCTCGGCCTCCGGCCAGGTTGTCGCATTCGAACTGCCGCCGCCCGAAGGCGCCGAAGATCCGGGCTTTTTTCAAGGCGTCGCCGACCGAATAATGAGCGTCCTGCCGGGGCGTGATCTTGAACGCTTTCGCGAGGCTGGCAGTCAGAATGGCAGCATGTATGTCGAGGTTATCGGCGCGCTGTCAGGCACGCCGTCCAGCATGGAACGCGTCAATGATCGAGGCGAGTTGATCGTCTCGGTGGCCGTGCCGATCCAGCGCTATCGCGCGGTACTCGGTGCGCTGATGCTCTCGACGCGCGGCGGCGATATCGACGCCATCGTGCGCGCCGAACGTTTTGCGATTGTGCAGGTCTTCATGGTTGCGCTGGGGGTCACCATCCTGCTCTCCGTCGTGCTCGCCGGCACGATCGCCGAGCCGGTGCGCCGTCTGGCGCAGGCCGCCGAGATCGTCCGCCGCGGCAAGAATGCGCGGGCCCAGATCCCCGATTTCACCGGCCGCCGGGACGAGATCGGCGAGTTGTCGGGCTCGCTGCGCGATATGACCAACGCGCTATACAGCCGCATCGACGCCATCGAAAGCTTCGCAGCCGATGTCGCGCATGAGCTGAAGAACCCGCTGACATCGCTCCGCAGTGCCATCGAAACCTTTCGCCTGGCAAAGGACGACGCCGCCAAGCAGCGTCTGATGCAGATCATTCAGGACGATGTGAGTCGTATCGACCGGTTGATCAGCGACATCTCCAATGCCTCTCGCCTCGACGCCGAACTGTCGCGCGAGGAAATGGAAGACGTGAACATCGTGACGCTGCTTGAAACCGTCTGCGATCTTTTCACTGAAACCGGCGTCGCCAGTCACGCTCGCGTATCGCTTGAAATCGATCCGGGCGCCCCCCGGGAGCGCATGAAGGTCAAGGGGTTCGACATGCGTCTCGGCCAGGTTCTGCGCAACCTGATCGACAATGCTTTGTCCTTCAGCCCGCTACGCGGCGTTGTTCGCGTTTCGGCCACGTGCGGGCGAGGACGCATCGTCATCCGTGTCGAAGACGACGGCCCCGGCATTCCGCCTGACAGCGTCGAGCGCATCTTCGATCGCTTCCACACCGACCGGCCGGACAGTTTTGGCAAACATTCGGGCCTCGGTCTCGCTATTTCGCGCCAGATTGTCGAGGTGCATGGCGGGACCATTCGCGCCGGCAACCGGATGGACGGTGACAAGATTCTCGGCGCCAGTTTCACCGTCGATCTGCCGGCAGCGGATTGACGCATCATGACAGCTTCCGCCACGCCGCCGAACGATGACGCTCTTTATATCCACGCCACATGCGTCCTCTGCGGTGCCCGGGCCCTGTTGTTGCGCGGGCCGTCCGGCGCCGGCAAGTCCGATCTGGCCTTTCGTCTGATACGCGCCGATGCGGCGGGTGAAACGCGCCTCGTTGCCGACGATCAGGTGCGGCTCGTCCGGGATGGCGACCGTCTTGTCGCCTCGGCGCCGGTGGCGCTGGCCGGTCTCATCGAATTGCGCGGCCTCGGCCTTGTGACGGTGCCGGGGGCGGCGCGTGGCGCCGTCGCGCTGATCGTCGATCTGGTGCCGCGCGAGGCCGTGCCGCGCCTCGCCGAACCGCGGCATGAGAAAATCGCCGGCCTGTCGCTGCCGGTGCTGTCGATCCATGCTTTCGACGCGACGACGCCCGAAAAGCTCCGTCTCGCACTGGCTGCGATCCCGGATGCCGGCTTTCCCGGCCCCGATGGGCGCCTGTGATCCCGAATTTCAGGTTCTGGAAAAAGCGTCGTTCTGATGCCGATTGTTGCATCGCAGCGCTTGTCATTGACGCCGGAATGAGGTCACGATACGCCCCTCGCAGGGGTGCGGTATCGCCGCCCCGTCGCCTTTGGCGGACGGGCAGTGGCAAAGAGGGCGGTCGATGATCGGATTGGTACTTGTAACGCATGGTCAACTGGCCAGCCAGTTTGTCGCCGCAATGGAGCATGTCGTCGGCGCCCAGGCGCAGGTCGCGGCCATCAGCATCGGCCCTGATGACGATATGGAGCAGCGCCGCAAGGACATCCTGAAAGCCGTTGCGTCAGCCGATTCCGGCGATGGCGTCATCCTGCTGACCGACATGTTCGGCGGCACACCGTCCAATCTGGCGATTTCGGTGATGGACAAGGCGAAGGTCGAAGTGATTGCCGGCGTCAATCTGCCAATGTTGATCAAGCTTGCCAGCGTGCGCGACACCGCAAGCCTTGGCGATGCGGTCGATCAGGCACAGGAATCGGGCCGCAAATACATCTCGATTGCCAGCCGGGTTCTGGCGGGCGAAGGCACGTGACAGTCGAAAGCGGCGGGGCACCGCGCCCTGCATCCCGGCTTCTGAACATCGTCAATACCCGCGGCCTTCATGCCCGCGCCTCGGCGAAATTCGTGCAACTGGCCGAACAGTTCGACGCTGATATTCGTGTCTCGCGCGAAGGCCACACGGTCCCCGGCACCTCGATCATGGGTCTGATGATGCTGGCTGCGGCGCCCGGCTGCTGCATCCTGATCGAAGCCGAAGGCGCCGATGCCGAGGCCGCGCTCGTCGCGCTCGAAGCCCTGGTCGCCGACGGCTTCGGCGAGCGCGACTGAGGGATTTCGCCAATTCCGGTCTCGCGAAATAGGGCATATAAAGATTTCTTTATATGGGTCTTGCCCCTTCCGCTCTCCATTGCTATAACCGCCACGAACCGGTCGCCCTGCGGGCCGGGGCGCAGCGTTGCGCCGCCCGCGCCGCCAGCCTGAAATCAAGCCCTCCGAAGGAGCCTCGCCCCATGAGCCAAGCCGCCAAAGCCGATCCGCGCGACTACGCGATCAAGGACATCAATCTCGCCGATTGGGGCCGCAAGGAAATCGACATCGCCGAAACCGAAATGCCGGGCCTGATGGCGACGCGCGAGGAGTTCGGCGCGCAGAAGCCGCTGAAGGGCGCCCGCATCGCCGGCTCGCTGCACATGACCATCCAGACCGCCGTGCTGATTGAAACGCTGGCCGAACTCGGCGCCGACATCCGCTGGGCCTCGTGCAACATCTATTCGACGCAGGACCATGCCGCAGCGGCGATCGCCGCGCGCGGCATTCCGGTCTTTGCCATCAAGGGTGAAAACCTCGAAGACTATTGGGAATACACCCACCGTATTTTCGAATGGTCGGATGGCGGCGCACCCAACATGATCCTCGACGATGGCGGCGACGCAACGCTGCTGATCCATCTCGGCAAGCGCGCCGAAGAAGGCGACGTCGCTTTCCTCGAGACGCCGGGCAACGAAGAAGAGGAAATCCTCTTCGCCGCCATCAAGCGTCGCCTGAAGCACAAGCCCGGCTTCTACGGCCAGATCGCGAAAAGCGTGAAGGGCGTAACGGAAGAAACCACCACCGGCGTCCACCGTCTCTACGAGATGCAGAAGAAGGGCACGCTGCTCTGGCCGGCCATCAACGTCAATGACAGCGTCACCAAATCGAAATTCGACAATCTCTATGGCTGCCGTGAATCGCTGGTCGACGGCATCCGTCGCGCCACCGACGTGATGATGTCGGGCAAGGTCGGTGTCGTCGCCGGCTTCGGCGATGTTGGCAAGGGCTCGGCCGCTTCGCTGCGTCAGGCCGGCTGCCGCGTCATCGTCACCGAAATCGATCCGATCTGCGCGCTGCAGGCGGCGATGGAAGGCTATGAAGTGACGACGATGGATGAAGCCGCACCGCGCGGCGACATCTTCGTCACCACGACGGGCAATATCGACGTCATCACCGTCGATCACATGCGGAAAATGAAACACCGCGCCATCGTCTGCAACATCGGCCATTTCGACAGCGAGATCCAGATCGGCGGCTTGCGCAACTTCAAGTGGCACAACGTCAAGCCGCAGGTCGACGAGATCGAGTTTCAGGACGGCAAGCGCATCATCCTGCTGGCCGAGGGTCGTCTGGTGAACCTTGGCTGCGGCACCGGCCATCCGAGCTTCGTCATGTCGGCCTCCTTCACCAACCAGACGCTGGCCCAGATCGAGCTCTGGACGAAGCCCGGCGACTACGACAAGAAGGTCTATGTGCTGCCGAAGTCGCTCGACGAGAAGGTTGCCATGCTGCATCTGGCCAAGATCGGCGTGAAGCTCGAAAAGCTGAACGACAAGCAGGCGGCCTATATCGGCGTCGCGCAGCAGGGCCCGTTCAAAACCGAAAGCTACCGTTACTGATCGGCCGCGACGCATGATTCGATACCGAAAAGCCCGGCCGCAACGCCGGGCTTTTTTCTGTCCTTTTTCGCGACAGATCGGCCGATCGTGTAATATGACCGCCGCCGGCTGATTTGCGGGCGAACGGGTCTTGTGCTCTCCGGGGGGCGACCCTGCAGGCGGGAAATGTGGCATGAGGGCGCGAAAACGCCGTTCAGGGATGGGGAAGCTTGCCGCGGGCCTTGGGTCCGCGTTGATCCCCTCTGCCGCTGCGGCCCAGGAAATTGTGCCGCGTGGCTTGATGGACCGCCTGACCGCCATTGGCCTGCCGCCGGAAGCGGCCGCCGATCCGGCCGTCGCGGCCGCCTATGCGGTGGCTGGCGGCATTGCCTTTGTCGGGGCGCTAGCCGCCATTACGGGCCTGCGCGCCGCCCGCGCCGCGCGCCGCGTGGCGCTTGAACGCGAGGCACGTATCGGCGCGCTGGCCGCCAGGCTCGACGCCGCTGAAGCAATACTGGCCGCCGAGCCCGACGCGGTTTTCATCTGGACGCCCGAAAGTCTGCGTGCCGCGCCCGGGACCTTCCAGGCCCGTCCCCGGATTGTCGGCTCGACGGCGACGCTGGTCGATCCTTCCTCGGGCGATCTCGATTTCAACTATCTGCTGACCAGGCTCGAGCCTGAAAACGCCGGCCGTCTCAACACGGCGGTTCAGCGCCTGCGCACCCGCGGCGCGCGCTTCTCGCTTCATGTGCAATCGACCGACGGCCGCACCTTCGAGGCCGAAGGCCGGCCGGCTGGCGCGCTGGCCGTGCTCTGGTTGCGCGACGTCTCGGGCGAGCGGGCCGAGGTCTCGCGCCTGAAGGACCGTCTGCGCAGCGCCGAAGCCGCACGCGCCCGCTTCGAGGAACAATTGACCACGGTGCCGCTGCCGGCCTGGCGGCGCGATACGGACGGAAAGCTCACCTGGGTCAACACCGCCTATGCCGAAGCGGTCGATGCGGCCTCGCCGGAAGAAGCGGTGATGAAGGGCCTCGAACTGCTGAACGAGGAAACGCTCTCGGTTCTGCGCCGTGGCCTTTTCGACCGCCCGCGCGCCCGCGAGCGCAGCCGCGCTATCATGGCCGGCGAGCGCCGCACGCTCGACATCGTCGAACAGCGCGTCGACGGCGGTGTCGCCGGCATCGCCATTGACGTCTCGGCGCTCGACGGGGCGGAAAGCGAACTCCGCCGTCACATCGAAAGCCATGCCGCGACGCTCGACCGGGTGACGACGGCGGTGGCGATCTGCGGGCCGGACAAGCGCCTCGCCTTCCACAACCGGGCCTTCGAAACGCTCTGGGGCCTCGATGCGCAATGGCTCGATCAGGGCCCGTCGGACGGCGAAATTCTCGACGAGCTGCGCGCCCGCCGCCGCCTGCCCGAACAGGCGAATTTCCAGGTCTGGAAACAGGCCCGCATGGAGCTCTACACCTCGCCCGATCCGGTCGAGGAATTCTGGCACCTGCCCGACGGCCGCACGATCAAGCTGATCGGTCAGGCCCATCCCTTCGGTGGCGTCGTCTATCTCTACGAAAACATCACCGAGCGGCTCAATCTCGAAAGCAGCTACAACACGCTGGCCAGCGTACAGCGCGAAACGATCGACCACCTTTATGAAGGTGTGGCCGTTTTCGGTTCCGACGGCCGCCTGAAACTCTCGAACCCGGCCTTCGCCCGCATCTGGAATTTCGACATCGCCAGCCTCGAGGGCGAACCGCATGTCAACGAGCTTGCCACGATCGCCCACGCGCTGATCGACGGCGTGCCGGAAGTGCCGGGCGTCATCGCCGGCATCACCAATGCCTCGGCCACGCGCGCGCAATCGACGGGCCGTCTCAACCGGCCGGACGCCACCGTCATCGACTATGCGCAGGTGCCGCTGCCCGACGGCGCCACGCTGATGACCTTTGTCGACGTCACGGATTCAATTCAGATTGAAAAAGCCCTGCGCGAGCGTAACGACGCGCTCGAAACGGCCGACCGCCTGAAGTCGGAATTCATCAGCCACGTCTCCTACCAGCTGCGCACGCCGCTGACCAATATTCTCGGCTTCGGCGAAATTCTCGAAGCCGAAATGTTTGGCGCCCTCAATCCGCGTCAGCACGAATACATGCAGGGCATTCTCGAAAGCTCCGAAACGCTGATCGACGTCGTCAACGACATTCTCGATCTGGCCGTCATCGAAGCCGGCGCCATGACGCTCGATCTCTCCGATGTCGAATTGTCGGAAGTGATTTACGCAACCGAGGAATTCGCCCAGCGCCCGGCGCAGAAAAACAAGGTCGTGCTGAAGGTCGACTGCCCGAAGGATATCGGCATCGTCCGCGCCGACGAAAAACGCATCAAGCAGATCATGATCAACCTCTTGTCGAACGCACTGGCCTTCACCAGTCCCGGCGACACCATCACGGTCGGCGCGGCGCGTTTCGAGAACTCGGTCGAACTCTGGGTCGCCGACACCGGCGACGGCATCAAGCCGGAATTCCAGTCCAACGTCTTCGACCGTTTCGAGGCCCATGCAACGGGCGACCGCCGCCGCGGCGCCGGCCTCGGCCTCTCGCTGGTCCATTCCTTCGTCGAACTGCATGGCGGCTGGGTGACGCTGGAATCGACGCCCGGCATCGGCACCCGCGTCGCCTGCCATCTCCCCGT
>JAUXOE010000072.1 GCA_030682415.1 Parvibaculum sp. | reverse complement strand
GACACCGAGTTTGACAGCCCCAAGACGCTTGCCGCTTTCGGTCTCGGCCTCGTCCTCTTCCTCTCGACCCTCGCGCTCAATGTCGTCGCGCTGCAGGTCGTCAAGCGCTATCGGGAACGCTATGAGTGATAAATCCGCCGCTACAACCCGGACCGGTATCTGGTACGAACCGGATGCCAGCCTGAAGCGCCGCTATGCCGCCGACAAGCGCCTGCGCATATATGGCGTCGCCGCCATCGTCTTTGCTCTGAGCATGCTGGCGATCCTGGTCGGAACAATCGTCATGACGGCGCTGCCTGCCGTCACGCAGACCCATGTCACGCTGCAGGTGGAACTGTCTGCCGAGGCCATCGACCGGTCGGACCCGCGTTCGGCCAGCTATCAGAAGATGCTCGCCGACACGATTTCGCGGCTCTACCCGGAAGTCGACACGCCCCGCGAGCTGCGCGAGCTGCGGCAACTCTTCACCAACAACGCACAATACATGCTGCGCGACATGGTGGTGGCCGATCCCTCGCTGATCGGCCAGACGGTGGATTTCACATTCCCGATGTCGGATATAGGCGATCAGCTCCACAAGGGTGGCATCGACCGCAACCTGCCGCCGGAGCAGCGCCGCATCAACAACGACCAGATCGGCTGGTATGATCGTCTGGTCGAGCAGGACCGCATCACGACGCCGCTCAATACCGGCATGATCTTCAATGCCGACAGCCGGTTCCCTGAATTGGCCGGTCTTCGCGGCGCGCTGGTCGGTTCTTTCTATGCGTTGCTGATCTGCTTCCTGGTAAGCTTCCCTGTCGGGATTTCGGCGGCGGTTTATCTCGAGGAATTTGCGCCGAAGAACCGCTGGACGGACCTGATCGAGGTGAACATCAACAACCTCGCCGCCGTACCTTCAATCGTGTTTGGTCTTCTGGGCCTTGCCGTGTTTCTCAACTTCTTCGGCATGCCCCGTTCGGCGCCCATCGTCGGCGGCCTTGTGCTGTCGCTGATGACGCTGCCCACCATTATCATCGCCACGCGCGCCGCGCTGAAGGCCGTTCCGCCCTCGATCCGCGAAGCCGCCATCGGGGTCGGTGCCTCGAAGATGCAGACGGTCGGCCACCACGTTCTGCCGCTCGCCATGCCCGGTATTCTGACCGGCACCATCATCGGTCTGGCGCAGGCGTTGGGTGAAACGGCGCCCCTGCTGTTGATCGGCATGAACGCATTCATCACCGCCGCCCCCGACAGCATGTTCAATCCGTCGACCGCCCTGCCGACCCAGATCTATATCTGGGCCGACAGCCCGGAGCGCGGTTTCACCTCGCGGACCTCGGCGGCTATCGTGGTTTTGCTCGGTTTTCTGGTTTGCATGAACGCAATTGCGATTTACATGCGCAAGCGGTTTGAAAGAAAGTGGTGACAGGAATGACGGCAATGGCAACCACTGAAGCGTCGGGAATGATCATGACGAAGTCGGTAGAAGGCGCGGATGTTCTTGCGGATCAGGCGGCTCGTGTCGGCACGCATGACGTCAAGGTGGCGGCAAGCAAGGTTTCCGTCTTCTATGGCGAGAAGCAGGCGCTGTTCGATGTGACCATCGACATTCCGGCCCGCCAGGTGATGGCCTTTATCGGACCGTCGGGCTGCGGCAAGTCGACTTTCCTGCGCTGTATCAACCGCATGAACGACACCATCGACATCTGCCGCGTGACGGGCAGCATCGAGATCGACGGCGCGAATGTGTATGACGCGAAAATCGACCCCGTATTGCTCCGGGCACGCGTCGGCATGGTTTTTCAGAAGCCGAATCCGTTTCCGAAGTCGATCTACGACAACATTGCCTATGGTCCTCGCATTCACGGCAAGGCGAAGGCCGGGTCGGAAATGGACGCCATCGTGGAAGCAAGCCTGCGCCGTGCAGGCCTGTGGAACGAAGTGAAGGATCGCTTGAAGGAGCCGGGTACGGGCCTGTCGGGCGGCCAGCAGCAGCGCCTCTGCATCGCCCGCGCCATTGCCGTCAATCCCGACATCATCCTGATGGACGAACCGTGCTCGGCGCTCGACCCCATCGCAACCGCCAAGGTCGAGGAACTGATCGACGAGCTTCGCGAACGCTACACGATTGTCATCGTGACGCATTCAATGCAGCAGGCGGCGCGCGTTTCGCAACGTGCGGCATTCTTCCATCTCGGCCACCTTGTCGAGGAAGGCGCGACGGAACACATGTTCACCAATCCGTCCGACCGGCGTACCCAGGATTACATCACGGGCCGCTTCGGCTAGAGCCAACAGGAGTGACGGGCGTGACCCAGCACATCGTAAAATCTTTCCAGGATGAACTTGACGCCCTGGCGACCAGCATCGCGCAGATGGGCGGCCTCACCGAAGCGCAGCTTTCGGCCGCGATCGAGGCAATCGTCAAGCGCGACGCGCAGCTCGCCGAACGCACGATTCGCGAGGACCAGCGGATCGACACGCTTGAAGCCGAAATCGAGTCGCACGCGGTGCGCATGATCGCGCTGCGTCAGCCGATGGCGGCCGATTTGCGCGAGGCGATTGCCGCGATCAAGATTTCGATCGATCTCGAGCGCATCGGCGATCTGGCCAAGAACATCGCCAAGCGGGCCCTCGTTCTGCAGAACGATTTCGAGGGCGCCAACAAGCTGATCCAGGGCATTGCCCGGATGGGACGTCTGGCCCAGCGGCAGCTGAAGCAGGTGCTCGATGCCTATGCCAATCGCGACGCCGGCGCCGCCATGGAGGTCTGGCGCGAGGACGAGGAAATCGACGCCATGTACAACTCGGTGTTCCGCGAGCTTCTGACCTACATGATGGAAGATCCGCGGACCATCGGCGTTTCGACCCATCTGCTCTTCATTGCCAAGAACATCGAACGGATCGGCGACCATGCCACCAATATCGCCGAAACGGTCGGTTATCTGGTCACCGGCGAGTGGGTGCATGACGAACGACCCAAGGGCGATACGACGAGCATAACCGCCGTCGGGGCCGGGAACTGAAAGAAACTGGAGGAATCATGTCCATGATGCTTGCCCATAGCGGCGAAGAGGGTCAGGATTCTGTCGGGAACGACCGGAATCAGTTCGAGAGGCGCATGAAACCCACCGTAATGATCGTCGAGGACGAAGAGGCGCTGCTGACGCTCCTCCAGTACAATCTCGACAAGGAAGGCTACAAGGTCGTGACCGCGTCGGATGGCGAGGAAGCGGTACTTTTGATCAAGGAGACGCCGCCCGATCTGGTCCTGCTTGATTGGATGCTGCCGAGCCTGTCGGGTATCGAGATTTGCCGCCGGCTGCGCTCGCGCGACGAGACGCGCAACCTGCCGATCATCATGATCACAGCCCGTGGCGAGGAGGGCGACCGCATCCGCGGCCTCGACACCGGTGCCGACGACTACCTGACGAAGCCCTTCTCGATGACCGAATTGCTGGCCCGTGTCCGCGCCGTGATGCGCCGCATCCGGCCGGCGCTGACGGAGGATACGGTGACCTTCGGCGACATCGTCGTCGACCGTGCCGCCCATCGGGTGCGCCGCGGCGAACGCGAGGTGCGCCTGGGGCCGACCGAATACCGCCTGCTCGATCACCTGATCCAGCATCCGGGCCGCGTCTTCAGCCGCGAGCAGTTGCTCGATGCGGTCTGGGGCTCGGACGTCTATGTCGAGGCGCGCACCGTCGACGTCCATGTCGGCCGCCTGCGCCGGGCGCTGAACGACAAGGGCGAGAAGGATCCGATCCGCACCGTCCGCTCGGCCGGCTATTCGCTGGACGAACAATTCCACGCCTGACGCGCATTGGTCCCGGCGGCGAGAAAAAACCGGCACCCGCTTTTGCGGATGCCGGTTTTCCTTGTCCCCTCAACGCCCCGAAAAGGCGCCGGTCCTAGCTGACCAGGCGATGATCCTTGCTGCGCTGACGCTCGCGGTTGCGCCGCGCCTGCGCCGGCTGATAGGCCAAACGCGCGTGCTCGGTGCAATAGGGTGAGGCATTGTCGGCGCCGCGACCGCAGAAATGGAAGCCCGGGCGTCCCGGATCGCCGATCGGCCATTTGCAGGTGTGCTCGGTCAGCGTCAGCACGGTGGCGCGCTGGCTCGGTTCCAGCATCCGCTCTTCCTGAACCGTCTCGCTGTGCGCCTCGGCCGTCTCGCGCGCCGCGCGCTCTTCCGCGCGGGCCTCGCCAGTCAGCGGATCGGGGCGGCCCCGGACCAGCGTCCGGGGGCCGGTGCTGCGCGCCCGTGCCGGCCGGCTCGGCGTCGCCCGGCCCGACAGGCCGAGGCGATGCACCTTGCCGATGACGGCGTTGCGGGTGACGCCGCCCAGTTGTTTGGCGACCTGGCTGGCGCTCAGGCCGTCGGCCCAGAGCTTCTTCAGCAGTTCCACGCGTTCATCGGTCCACATGATGCTCTTCCCCTTGGGGCCCCCTCTCGGCCCGATTGGACGCCTGTCGCTGAAACCTGACCCCACTAGATTTCGTAGGCGTTAAGAAGAAATATACAATATAAAGCATGAATGTCGCAACCGGCTGCCGTCGGGCGTGCGGCCTTATCCACAGAAAAGAACCGCCATGGCGGCTTGTGTGCGGCGCCTGCCTCCCTTAAGTCTCGCCGATGCTTGCCCATCACAGGAGCGCCCCATGACCCCCACCCCTTGGCCTGCGGAAGGCGCCCGCCGCTTCGGTGCGGTCAACTGGCTCGGCATGTGGACGCTCTATCTGAAGGAAGTCCGCCGTTTCTGGAAGGTGATGACGCAAACCATTGCCGCCCCGGTCATCACGACGCTGCTCTATCTGGCGATCTTCGCGCTCGCCATCGGCAAGTTCCGCCCCGACGTGCATGGGGTTCCCTTTGTCGAATTCTTGGCCCCGGGCCTGATCATGATGACCATGATCCAGAACGCCTTTGCCAACACCTCCTCCTCGCTGCTGATCTCGAAAATCCAGGGCAACATCGTCGATGTGCTGATGCCGCCACTGTCGCCGATGGAGCTGAATATCGGCATCGCGCTGGCCGGCGTGACGCGCGGCCTTGTCTGCGGCGCGGTGACGGCGCTTGCCATGCTGCCTTTCGTCGATCTGGGGCTTGCGCATCTGTGGGCCTTGCTGTTCTTCGCCGCCGGCGCCTCGCTGATGCTGTCACTGTTCGGCATTCTGGCTGGCGTCTGGTCGGAGAAATTCGACCATTTGCAGGCCGTGACCAATTTCGTGCTGCTGCCGCTGACCTTTCTGTCCGGCACCTTCTATTCGGTGACGCAGCTTCCCGATTTCGCCCACAAGATCACGCTCTGGAACCCGATCTTCTACCTGATCGACGGTTTCCGCTACGGCGTCACCGGTCATGCCGACGGTGCCATCGAGATCGGCGTGGCGCTGGTCATCGGCGTCAATCTCGTGCTCTGGTTCCTCTGTCACACGCTCTTCCGCACCGGCTATCGCCTGAAAGCCTGAGGAGAACCGCAATGCTCGCCCGCCTGCTCGCGCTGATGCTGCTGTTGCCTTTGGGCGCCGCCTGCGCCGAAGAGGCAGCCGACGAAGAGGCTGAGAACATGGCGGCCGGCGAAACGCTCGACGCCAGCGGCCCGCTGGTTTCTTATCTCTGCGAAAGCGGCGCCGAGCTGCAACTGGCCGAAGTGATGCTCGAAACCGGCGAAACGCTGGTCTTTCTGTTTTTCGATGGCGACGAAATCCAGATGCGGGCCGTCCCGGCCGCCTCGGGCACCCGGTACCGCGCCCTCGACCCGGACACACCGCTTGTCTGGCACAGCAAGGGCGAGGAGGGCTTTCTCGCCCTAGCAGAGGCGGACGACGAAAGCGGCATGCTGGAGAAGGGCTGCCGCCTTCAATAGCGCGCCCGGCGCCGATTCCCGCCATTTTCTGCCCATAAACCCCGATTGACAGCACCCGGCGCCTCCGCAATACTCCGCTGCTTCCCGGACCGCCGCCCTTTTCAGGCGGCTTTTTCTATTGGGCATGTGCCCGGCCGGAGGGGCTTCAAGGTGATCGGCATGATGCTGAACGGGAAACGACGACGCTGACAGCGAGGAGACCGCGCCAATTGGAAAGGCGCGGCGCAGGAAACTGCCGTCTCGCATGGAAAGCCCGGAGCCCCGTTCGTCGCGCATTGCTCGCGATGTCCACTCCTCTTTCCCCGATGACGGTTTGACGGAAAAGCTGTGAGAAGGACAAGATTCCCGTGATTACTCCCGTTCTGCCAACCTATGCGCGGGCCGACCTCGAATTCGAGCGGGGCGAAGGCCCTTGGCTGATTACCGCCGAAGGCGAGCGCTATCTCGATTTCGGCGCCGGCATTGCCGTCAACGCCTTCGGTCACGCCCATCCCCATCTTGTCGCCGCTCTTGCCGAGCAGGCGCAGATGGTCTGGCACACCTCCAACGTCTACCGCATTCCCGGTCAGGAACGCCTCGCGAAGCGCCTTGTCGAGGCGACATTCGCCGACACGGTCTTTTTCACCAATTCCGGCGCCGAGGCGCTCGAATGTGCGATCAAAATGGCGCGCAAATATCACGCCGCCGGCGGCGCGCCGGAACGCTATGAACTGATCACCATGGAAGGCGCTTTCCACGGCCGCACGCTGGCGACGATTGCCGCCGGCGGTCAGGCGAAATATCTCGAAGGCTTCGGGCCGGCGATGCCGGGCTTCCCGCAAGTGCCCTTCGGCGACCTGAAGGCGCTCAAGGCCGCGATCGGCCCGGCGACAGCAGGTGTGCTGATCGAGCCGATCCAGGGCGAAGGCGGCATCCGCGTTCTGCCGACCGAGGACCTGCGTCGCATCCGCGACATTTGCGACGAGGCCGGAATCCTGCTGGTGCTCGACGAAGTGCAGACCGGCATGGGGCGCACC
>JAUXOE010000065.1 GCA_030682415.1 Parvibaculum sp. | reverse complement strand
CGGCCGCGCTCTATCGCTTCGTCTCGATCAGCACAATCCGCTTGCCGTTGACGCCGATCGCAAGTTCGCCCCGCTTCAGCTTCAGCGCGTCTTCGCCGAACAGCTCGCGCCGCCAGCCGGTCAGCGCCGGCACGTCGGGCTCGGCCTGCGCCGCGATCAGTTCCAGGTCGGACACATTGGCGACCAGCTTCTGCGCCACGTCATGCTCCTCGCATTTGATCTTGAGCAGCACCTTGAGCAGTTCGACCAGCGGTCCGATGCCGGGCGGCAGGGGCGCCGGCCCGTCGACCACCGGAATGTCCTCTTCCTTCATCGCAAGGCCGCGCTCGATCGCTTCCATAAGGCTCGCCGCCGAGCGGCTGTTGGAAAAGCCTTTTGGCACCGCGCGAAGCCCGTCGAGATCCGACAGCGAGCGTGGAATCTGCGTGGCGATTTCGGCCAGCGCGTCATCCTTCATGATGCGCGAACGCGGCATGTCGCGCTCCTGCGCCTGGCGCTCGCGCCACGCCGCCACCTCGACCAGCACCGCCAGCCCGCGTGTACCCCGGAAACGGCCCTTGACCCGCTTCCAGGCATTCTCGGGGCGCATCGCATAGGTCTCGGGGTTTTGCAGCACCGACATTTCTTCCGTCACCCAGCGCACCCGCTTGGTCTGGGTCAGCCGCTTGGCCAGAACCTCATAGATCGTCCGCAGATAGGTGACGTCCTTCATCGCATAATTGAGCTGCTTGTCGCTCAAGGGCCGGCGCGACCAGTCGGTGAAGCGGGATGATTTGTCGACCTCGCCGCCGGCCAGCCGCTTGACCAGCGTCTCGTAGCCGACCGAATCTCCGAAGCCGCAGACCATAGCCGCAACTTGCGTGTCGAACAGCGGATCGGGGATCGTGTCGCCCTCATGGGCAAAGATTTCGATGTCCTGTCGCGCCGCGTGAAAGACCTTCACGACCTTCTGGTTGCGCATCAGCTCGTAGAAGGGCGCAAGGTCGATATCGGGCGCCAGCGGGTCGACAATGATCTCGTCTTCCGGTCCGGCAAGCTGGATCAGGCAGAGGATCGGCCAGAAGGTCGAATCCCGCATGAATTCGGTATCGACCGTGACAAAGCCCGCTTTGGAGAGCCGGCCGCAAGCGGCCCTCAGGGCCTCATTCGTCGTGATGATTTCCATGCGCCGCTCTATAACCGATCCGGCGGCCCCTGTCGCGGGGCCTGTGGCGCCCGCCCAACCCTTGACAAGCCCCGCCGATCCATGCGCTTTTCGCCTCCGACCGGATAACAATATGCATATTTCCTGCCGATTCGTGCTGGAATCTCAAGGCGTTACACCATGACCCGTTTTCGCAGCCACCTTTGTGGCGAGCTTCGCAAATCGCATGTCGGCGAGACCGTCCGCCTCTCGGGCTGGGTCCACCGCAAGCGCGACCATGGCGGGCTGCTCTTCATCGACCTGCGCGATAATGCCGGGCTGACCCAGCTGGTCTTCGACCCCGACCGGGCCGAAGCCTTCGGACTGGCCGAGAAGCTCCGTTCCGAATTCGTCATCATGGTCGAGGGCAAGGTCGTCGCGCGCACCGCCGAGACGGTCAACGCGAACCTGCCGACCGGCGAAATCGAGATCGCAGTCGCCGCGATGGAAGTGCTGTCGGAGGCGCAGGACCTGCCGCTGCCGGTTTTCGGCGAGCCGGACTACCCGGAAGACATTCGCCTGACCTATCGCTTTCTCGATCTCAGGCGCGAGACGCTGCACGCGAACATCCTGCTGCGCTCGCAGATCATCGCCGACATTCGCCGCCGCATGACGGAGGCCGGCTTCAACGAATTCCAGACGCCGATCCTGACAGCTTCATCGCCGGAAGGCGCCCGCGACTTTCTGGTGCCCTCGCGCATGCATCCGGGCCGGTTCTACGCGCTGCCGCAGGCGCCGCAGCAGTTCAAGCAGCTGATCATGGTGGCGGGCTTCGACCGCTACTTCCAGATCGCGCCCTGCTTCCGCGACGAGGACGCCCGCGCCGACCGCTCGCCCGGCGAGTTCTACCAGCTCGATGTCGAGATGAGCTTCGTCGAGCAGGACGATGTCTTCTCGGCCATCGAGCCGGTCCTGCATGGATTGTTCGAAAAGTTTGCCAACGGCCGCAAGGTCTCGCCTTATCCGTTCATCCGCATTCCCTATGCCGACGCCATGCGCAAATACGGCTCCGACAAGCCGGACCTGCGCAATCCGATCGAGATGCAGTCGGTGACCGATCATTTCCGCGGCTCGGGCTTCAAGGTCTTTGCCGGGCTGATCGAGAAGGACCCCAAGGTCGAAGTCTGGGCGATCCCGGCCCCGACCGGCGGCAACCGCGCCTTCTGCGACCGCATGAACGCCTGGGCGCAAGGCGAGGGCCAGCCCGGCCTCGGCTACATCTTCTTCCGCGAAGAGGGCGGGGCGCTGGAAGGCGCCGGACCGGTTGCGAAAAACATCGGCCCGGAGCGCACCGAAGCGATCCGCACCCAACTTGGTCTGAAGGCCGGCGATGCGGTCTTCTTCGTTGCCGGCGTACCGGCAAAATTCACCAGCTTTGCAGGCCTCGCGCGCACCCGCGTCGGCACCGAGCTTGGCCTGACCGAAGACGGCGTCTTCAAGTTCTGCTGGATCGTCGACTTTCCGATGTTCGAATGGAACGAGGACGAGAAGAAGATCGACTTCTCGCACAATCCGTTCTCGATGCCGAACTATCCGCTCGACCGCTTCCTTGCGCTGGGCGAGGGCGACGCCGATGAAATTCTCGGCATCACCGCCTTCCAGTACGACATAGTCTGCAACGGCGTTGAGCTTTCCTCCGGCGCCATCCGCAATCACAAGCCGGATGTCATGTACAAGGCCTTCGGCATCGCCGGTTACGAAAAGTCGGTGGTCGAAACGAAATTCGGCGGCATGTTGAATGCGTTCAAATATGGCGCCCCGCCGCATGGTGGCCTTGCGCCCGGCATCGACCGCATGGTGATGCTGCTGGCCGGCGTCGAAAACCTGCGCGAGGTGACGATGTTCCCGATGAACCAGCAGGCGCAGGACCTGCTGATGCAGGCGCCATCGGAAGTCGAACCGAAACAGTTGAAGGAACTGCATATCCGCGTCGTGCCGCCGCTTGAGAAGAAGGGCGGTTAAGCGCTTTCAGGAAAAGTGGCCCCGGTTTTCCGTCTGAAAGCGCGACCGAATATGGATTTGGAGCATTTTCACGATGCAACGCAGCGTGGAAATGCTCCAATGCGCGTTCATCCGTCGCGGTGACGTGCTGCTTTTTCTGCTGCTAGGATGGCGCTCCACCGGCAAAGGAGGAGGCCATGCGTCCCGCACGGATCTGGATTCTCGTCGCCGACGGGCAAAAAGCCCGCTTTCTCGCCAGCGAAAAGCGCAACGAAGACCCGGCGCCGGCGCTGCCCGACATGATCGTCCCCAATCCGCCGACCCGCGAACAGGGAACCGAGCGTCCCGGCCGCGTCCATGAAAGCGTCGGCGCGCGCCGCTCGGCCTATGAGCCGCCGACCGATCCGCACCGTCAGGCAAAGCGCGATTTCGCCCGCGCGGTCGCCGACACCCTGCGCGAAAAGACCCGCGAAGGCGCCTTCGACAAGCTGATTGTCGTCGCGCCGCCCGAAATGCTGGGTGACCTGCGCACCGCGATGGCGCCGGAGACGAAAGCGCGCCTGATCGGCGAGCGCGCCAAGGACTACACCGAACTGACGCCGCGCGAGATCAAGGAACAGCTTGCCGGCGACTTCAACGTCTGATCGCTCAGAGTGGCGGCGGGGTCGTTTCCTCAAAGACCGGGATCGGCAAGGCGTCGACCGGGATGATATTGCCGTTCGAGGCCGAGATCGCCGCACCCGCGACATTGGCGCCGAATTCGCCGCCATAACGGATCGGATCGCGCGTCCCGTCGATGCGGACCTTGCCGCGCTGAAGCGTCGTCGCTTCCGTCACCTTGCCGCTGAGCGTCTCCGGCGTGTGGCGGCCGCTCACAATGCTGTAGAGCAGTAGCGCGCGGGCATTCTCCTTGCCGCTCGGATTGTCGCCCGACAGCATGTCGTCGACGCCGCCCGGCTGCGCGCGGAGCGCTTCGTCGGTCGGCGCAAAAACGGTGATGCTGCCGCTCGTGTAGCGGAACTTCAAATCATTGGCTTCGATCATCCGCGCCAGCAGTGAAAACTGCGGATCGCCCTTGAGCGTCTCATAGACGTCGGCGGCAGAAGCCGGCGCGGCCATGACGGCCGAAAACGCCAGTAACGACAAAGCTGACAAGAAAGTGCCGATCTTCTTCATGATCCGGTTCCTCTTCGTGGCCCAAATGACTCGGGTATCGAAATTTGTGAGCCCCGCTGGTGAGACTATCTAGTGCTTGATGTTGTCCGCAATGCGACAGGACGACCGCCACCGCGGGTCTCGGCAACCGCATGAAGAGACGGTTGTTTTATCCAATAGGGGCAGATTCAGGCCCGATTTGGCGCGGAAATCGGGGGGATTCTCCCCAATGGCAAGATCGGGTTAACGCCCTCGCGTTATTAGTAGGCGAAGAGACAATGCCATCCAGCCGGCTTCGGACAATCATCGGAATGCCAATTCACCCGCCCAGAGCGGACCCCGCCGCCGGATACCAGCTCGATGGCGACACGCCGGACGGGTCGATGGGCCTTGTCGTCGAGGCATTCGGCCTCGGCCGCTGGTCCTACGATCTGCTCACGCAGCATCTCGAACTTCATTCGCCGACCTTCGACACGCGCAATGTCGCGCGCCGTCTCAGTCTCGCGCACGACGCGCAGTTGCCGGCCAGGACGCAATTGCGTCGCTGGCTGGAAAGCTGCGCCGCGGGCAGCACCGTGACGGAGGATTTTGCTCTGCCCGGCAGCCCGATCCGCGTCCGCATCCTCTGCACGGAGCGCAGCGGGACGACGGTTCGCGGGCTGATGCAGGATTGCTCGGGCGAACTGTCGAATGCCGAGGGCGATCTGCGCTTTCGCATGGCGCTCAAGGGCGCCGCGCACGGGATCGCGCTTGTCGGCCTTGACGGCGGCTGGCTCCAGGTCAACGACGCCATCTGCGACATGCTTCAATACAGCGAGAAAGATCTCCTCAAACTCACCTTTCAGGATATCACGCATCCGGACGATCTGGAGAGCGACCTCGACCTCCTCCACGAATGCATCGAGGGAAAGCGCAATACCTATCAGATGGAAAAGCGCTACTTCCGCAGCGACGGCGAAATCATCTGGGTCCACCTTGCGGTCGCCATCCTGCGCACGGATGCGGGCGAACCGCTATATTTCGTCTCGCAGATTCAGGACATTACCGCGCAGAAGCGCACGGCCGCCGAACTGATCGCTGCCCGCGACGAGGCGAAGCTCGCCAGTGCCGCCAAGAGTTCCTTCCTCGCCGCCATGAGCCACGAGATACGCACCCCCATGACGGGCGTCATGGGCATGCTCGACATGCTGGAACAAAGTGGAGTCAGCGGCGATCAGCTCTCGCTCATCAAGACCGCGCGCAATTCGGCCGAGATGCTGCTTTCCATCATCAACGATGTGCTCGACATGTCGAAGCTCGAGGCGGGCAAGGTCGAGATTGCCGCCGTCGATTTCGATGCCGAGGCGACGATGCGCACCGTCTGCGACATGGTCGCCGTGCGCGCCGCCGAGAAGGGGCTGAAATTCAGCGCCGTGCTGCCGCTCTCCACACGCTGCTGGCTGAAAGGCGATCCCGACCGTCTTTCGCAAATTCTCTTCAATCTGCTCGGCAACGCGGTGAAATTCACCGAGGCCGGCGAGGTGTCTTTCGCCGCCGAAACGCGGGCCACCGGCAACGGGATTGATCTGGTCTTCCGCGTCACCGATACCGGGCCCGGCATTCCGGCCGACCGGATCGACACCGTTTTCCTCGAATTCGAGCAATTGCGGACGACGGGAAGCGGCCGCTCCGACGGCACGGGTCTCGGGCTTGCCATCGTTTCGCGCCTGCTGAAGGCGATGGGCGGCCGCATCGATGTGACCAGCGATGTCGGAAAGGGCACCGCCTTCGAGGTCTGTCTGCCGCTCGCACCCGGCGCCGCGCCGGCGGCATGCGAGACCGGTAGGAAACATGCCGCATCCGCGCTGGCCGGCCGCCGTGTGCTCGTCGTCGAGGACAATGAAATAAACCGCAAGGTCATCGGCTCCGTGCTCGACCTCGCGGGCATCGACACCACCTTCGCCTTCGATGGCGCGGCGGCGGTGGAAAAAATGCAGAACGAAACCTTCGACCTCATCTTGATGGACCTGCAGATGCCGGTGATGGATGGTCTGACCGCCACGCGCAAGCTGCGCGAAATGGGCGTCGCGATCCCGATACTGGCGCTCACCGCCAATGCCATGGCGCATGACCGCGAGGCCTGTTTCGATGTCGGCATGGATGGCCACATCGGCAAACCCTTCCGCCCGGCGGCCCTGCTGGAGACCCTCGCAAAACATCTCGGTTGACGGGCGCGCGCCGCGCACGCCGCGGATTTTTGTTCCGGCCAACCAGCCATGACCTCCAGCCGCTTTTATCGGCGGCGGCGTCCCCGGGTCGTTATGCCCGGCTCACAAGTCGGACTTCCCGAGGCACGTGGTCTGGCACCACAAGCCGTAGGACCGCGACACCCTCTCCACGAATTCGGCCAGTCCGGGCGCGCCCTTCGGTGGAGCGAGTGGACTGAATATGGGGCGGCCTGGTGGGTGGGGATAAGTTTATTTTCGGGCGGCAATTCAATGCCCTTGCTCTGGGCATTCGTAGGCTTGCTGTACATTATCGCTCTTCTGAAAATTCCGTGAAAACGGACGAAGTGTTTTTTCGCTGAACCAAAAGTCATGCCGCGAGGTGTCGCGCGCAACAATTGCGCCAAGAGCAAATGACCGTCGGAAGGTTACAAAATAGAGTCCAAGCCCCTCGCGTTCGTCGACTTGATAGCCATAAGAGAATTGCGCACCCGTATTCTTCCTGCCTTGAACAAGGGTATGGGGGTGTTCGAGCAAGCCGGACAGTACTGGTGGTATGTGGCCCTTCACTGCACTCAAATTTGTGAACAGCATATATTGGATGCCGCCGTGATGGTCGATGATTTGTCTCGTGTGCTGGAAATGGAGCGCCAAAAACAATTTGAGCGAGAACGTATCGAAAGCCTTGGTGATCTTGGGTGATTCAAGACTTATGTGTCTCCGCGGTGGAGGCAGGGCGAAACCTATATTCTGCAAGCGCATGTGAGCAGCAAGTTCTTTAGTCAACAATGATGGAAGCAATCCGGGGTCATTGTTTGAAACTGAATCAAGAAGTTTCTTAAGCTCTCGTTGATGAGCTTCTGTCCCGCCGTCAGGGTATATTCGAGAAATAAGCGAAATCACTTGCTCGTCTTGGCTTGTCCGAGCGTTGCAATCGTCACAAGAGGGAAATACGAGGCCGCGCGGTCGCTGCTTAAAGTCGAATATCTGCTTGGGTGGCATGTGATCGCACGTTGTAGCCAAGGTCTCTCCCCCACAGTAAATGCAGTGTGGGAACTGGGCTATAATTCGTGCTGATTGCGACTTTCGCTTCTTGGCTTCGCCCATGCCCCTCAACTACACCCGCTGGT
>JAUXOE010000056.1 GCA_030682415.1 Parvibaculum sp. | reverse complement strand
ATCACCGTGCGTCCGATCATCACCATGGACGGCGCGCATGAAGTCAACGAGGTCTTCCTCGAAGACGTCAAGGTGCCGGTCGAAAACCTGATCGGCGAAGAAAACAAGGGCTGGACCTACGCCAAGTTCCTGCTCGGCAATGAGCGCTCCGGCATCGCCGGCGTCGCCCGCTCCAAGAAGGCGATCGAGCGTTTGAAGAATATCGCCAATGCCGAACTGGTCGACGGTTCGCCGCTGATGAAGACCGATGAGTTCTCGCGCAAGGTCGCCGAACTCGAAATCGATCTCTCGGCGCTCGAGGTGACGGAGCTGC
Source organism: Parvibaculum sp. (assembly GCA_030682415.1). Lineage (GTDB taxonomy): Bacteria > Pseudomonadota > Alphaproteobacteria > Parvibaculales > Parvibaculaceae > Parvibaculum. The sequence goes on along the minus strand of JAUXOE010000056.1, from coordinate 3,657 downwards.
GCACGTTGGCCGCCGAGAGCAAGGGCAGGGGTCCCGGTCCCGAAGCCTCGATCCTGAAAATCAAGGGCACCGAAATCCAGCAGCGCATCACCGAGCTGGCCGTCGAGGCTGTCGGCAACTACGCGCTGGTGCAGGCGCCGCGCATGGAAGTGACCGGCAATGAATTCGTGCCGGGTCCCGACTACAGCGCCGGCACCGCGCAGGACTATTTCAACGTGCGCAAGACCTCGATCTATGGCGGATCGAACGAGATCCAGCACAACATCATCGCAAAAATGGTTCTGGGCCTCTGAGGCTTCGGAACGCAAGAACATCAAGGGGAAGGTCACGAGATGGATTTTTCGTTCACTGAGGAACAGACACTGCTGCGCAACACGGTGCAAAGCCTGCTTGCCGACAAATATGACTTCGACACGCGCCGCAAGGTGACGAAGACGGCCGACGGGTGGCGTCCGGAGATGTGGGCGCAGTTTGCCGAGCTCGGTCTTCTCGCCGCGCCCTTCTCCGAAGAGCTGGGCGGGCTCGGCGGCGGCGCCATCGAGAACATGATCATCATGGAAGAGTTCGGCCGTCATCTCGTGGTCGAGCCCTATGTCGAAACCGTGGTGATCGCCGGCGGCTTCCTGCGCGAAGGCGGTACGGCGGCGCAGCAGGAAGCGCTGATCCCCGGCATCATCGGCGGCGAGACGGTCTGGGCCTTCGCCTATGCCGAACCGCAGGGCCGCTACAACCTCGCTGATCTGACGACGACGGCGAAGAAGGACGGTTCGGGCTACACGATCAACGGCTACAAGGCCGTGGTGCTGGGCGCGCCCTGGGCGCAGAAGCTGATCGTCACCGCGCGCACCTCCGGCGGTCAGCGCGATCGCGACGGCGTCTCGGTCTTCATCGTCGACAAGTCGGCGGCCGGTGTTTCCACGCGCGACTACCCGACAGTCGATGGCCGCCGTGCCTCGGAAATCACCTTCGAGAACGTCAAGGTTGGCGCCGACGCGCTGATTGGTGCGGAAGGCAAGGGGCTGCCCCTTGTCGAAAAGATCACCGACGAGGCGATTGCGGCGCTCTCGGCCGAAGCCATCGGCTGCATGAAGGAACTCAACACGGCGACCGTCGAATATTGCAAGACGCGCAAGCAGTTCGGCGTTCCCATCGGCAAGTTCCAGGTGCTGCAGCACCGCATGGTCGACATGTTCATGGCCCATGAGCAGTCGGTGTCGATGACCTACATGGTCAACCTGAAGCTCGCCGAAAGCGATGTGGAGCGCACCAAGGCCGCCGCCGGCGCCAAAGTGCAGATCGGCAAGGCCGGGCGTTATGTTGGCCAGCAGGCCGTGCAGCTTCATGGCGGCATGGGCATGACCGACGAACTCAATGTCGGCCACTATTTCAAGCGCCTGACGATGATCGACACCCAGTTCGGCAATGTCGACTACCAGTTGAAGCGCTATTCCGAAGCGGCGTGAGCCCGGCCGGAATCGGATAAGCAAAAAGGGCCGCGCAAGCGGCCCTTTTTCGTTGACGGGGGGTGCGTCAGGAGGCGCGCTTGGCCATCGACACGGATGGCTGCAGACGCTGACGCGGCAGGACGCATTCGGCCTGCGTGCCCTCGCCGAGCTTGCTCTTCAGTTCGAAGCGCCCGCCATGGACCGCGAGCAGGCCCTTGACGATCGAAAGGCCGAGCCCCGAGCCCTTGCCGGGCTGGGCAAGGCCAGAGGCGCCCTGCGTGAACGCATGCAGCACCTTGTCGATCTCGGATTCGGCGATACCGGGGCCCCGATCGTGAACGCCGAAGCGCATTTCGCCATTGGCTTCCATGCGGGCAAACATGCGGACTTCCGAACCGGGCGGCGAAAACTTGATGGCGTTGGTCAGCAGGTTGATCCAGGTCTGCCGCATGGCGCGGGCATCGCCGTGGAAGATCGGCAGGTTCGGCTCATACTCTTCGACGATGGTGACGCGCTGGCCCTGTGCCCTGATTTCCAGAATGCGGCGGCAATCGTCGGCCAGTTGCGCGATGTCCACTTCCTCTTCAGTGATCTGGAAGCGGCCCGCCTCGATACGCGACAGGTCCAGCACGTCGTTGATAAGGCCGAGCAGGTGCTGGCCGGACCGGTTGATGTCGTTTGCATATTCCTTGTAGGTCGGCACCGCATGCTTGCCGAAAATCTCCGACGACATCACTTCGGAAAAACCGATGATGGCATTGAGCGGCGTGCGCAACTCATGGCTCATATTTGCAAGAAAATGCGACTTGGCGCGGTTGGCTTCCTCGGCGCGCGCGCGTGCCGCGTCGGAATCGCGCTTGGCCTTGAAAAGCTGTTCGATGAGGCCGCTCTTGTCTTCGCGCAGCGTGATCGAATGCATCATGATGCCGTTGAGCCGTGTCACGAGCTGCGAAAGCAGGACCGCGAAGATCAGCAGCACGCCCCCGAGAGCGATCGGCAGGATTTCGCCCGAGAGGAAGAGCCGCGCCGTTGCGATGAGGACGATCGGCGTGGTTGCGGCGTAGAAGTTCGGCATGGAGCACGACGTGATAAGCGCCGCCGGCGCCATCGAAATGATGAGCGCCGTCAGCACGTAGGCCTGCTTCACCGGATCGTCGGGCACCCAGAAGAAGATGGCGATGGAACCGGTGCTGAAGGCAAAGAAAATGGTGATGAGAATGGAGCGCCGCTCCCAGAAGCCGATCTCCTCGGGTCCGGGATCGGCGGCCGCGAATGCATCCATGTTCTTGCGGTTCAGCCAGTTCGCCGCAAAGACGAGCGCGACGGGGATCGCCAGCCAATACCAGGCGATCGTGTCGACGAAACACAGGGCAAACAGGCCGACAAGCACCGGGAAGGAATAGGGCATGGGCATGCGCTGGCTGTCGATAAGCATCTTGAGCTGTTCGAGCCGCGTTTCGGGGCTGAGCGGCTGCCCGTTGGCCTGCCGCGAACCGAGGGCCATGATCAGGCGTTGTGACCATCCCGGCTGTTCGCCAGCAGCGCGCATTGGCGCCTGATGCTCCCGAGACGTTTCTCCCAATGCCATCTGAGTGCCCTTCCGGCCTTTCGGCCAGCCTGCCATTTGCCGTGGACGACCGCCCGGCCGCCTCGATTTCTGTATTTGTTAGCCTCCGTCAAAAGTCTTAATAAGGTTTTCCGAACTTTGGTTAAAACGGCATAATCTGGCCGTGTGCCGCGATTTTCTCGTGGCGCTAAATTGGCGTCCAAACAAGAGAATCTGTCATTCAGGCAGGCGCAATGCACAGGAAAGAGGCAATCCAGCGATGAGTGATCCCCTGATGTTCGAAAGGAACGGCCCCGTCGTCACCCTGACGATCAACCGGCCGGAAAGCCGCAACCCGCTTGGGGCGCCGGAGGACGCGGACAATTTCACCGCCGCCGCCGCCCGCATCAATGCCGACAGGGGCGTGCGCTGCGTCATTCTGACGGGTGCCGGCAAGGCCTTCTCGGCCGGCGGCAATGTGAAGGCCATGCGTGAAGGCGGCGACGGTTTCGGCGGACCGGGCGTCCATATCCGCGAACGCTACCGGAACGGCATCCACCGGATCGTCAAATCGGTCTGGGGCATCGAAGTGCCCGTCATCGCCGCCGTCAACGGCCCGGCCATCGGCCTCGGCAACGATGTCGCCTGCCTGGCCGACACGCGCAT
>JAUXOE010000051.1 GCA_030682415.1 Parvibaculum sp. | reverse complement strand
CCGCTGCCGACGCTTGGCGCCCGGCTTGCCGAGGTCGAAACGCAACTGATCGACGGGCGCGGCTTCGCGCTCATTCGCGGCCTGCCGGTGCAGCGCTATTCCGATGATGACGCCTCGCTGATCTATTGGGGCATCGGCATGCATCTCGGCAAACCCTGGCCGCAAAACAGGCACGGCCATCTGCTGGGCGACGTGACCGATCAGGGAAAGTCGGGCGCCGATCCGACCTCGCGCGGCAACGAAATCGGCGGCGTTGCCTTCCCCTATCATTCCGACGGCTCGGACCTTGTCGGCTTGATGTGTCTCCGCAAGGCGAAGTCGGGCGGCATCTCGACGGTGGCCAATGCGCTGGCTATCCACAACGAGCTGGTGCGCAGCAGGCCCGATCTGGCCGAAATTCTCTATGAACCGCAGCCCTATGATTATCGCGGCGAGGAACCGAAAGGCGGTCAGCCTTTCTATTTCATGCCCGTCTTCACCGAACATGCGGGCCGCCTGTTCGTGCGCTATATCCGCCCTTACATCGAATCGAGCCAGCGTCATGCCGATGCACCGCGCCTGAACCCGAAGGCCCGCGAAGCCTTCGATCTCGTCGATGCGATGTGCGCCGATCGCGACTTCAATGTCTATATGGATCTCGAGCCGGGCGACATGCAGTTCGTCAACAACTACCACGTGCTCCATGCGCGCACGGCCTATGAGGATTGGCCCGAGCGCAACCGCAAGCGCCATCTGAAGCGGCTCTGGCTCGAAACCGCGCACCTGACCGACAGGCCCGAAAAGTTTCGGAACTTTTCCAGCCACTGGGCCGGCAAGCGCACAAAAAGCGAATTGAAGATCGACGCCTAGAGCAATTCCAGGAAAAGTGGAAACCGGTTTTCCATCCGGAATTGCGTAAAAACAAAAGGTTGGAGCGGTTCATCGATTCCGTGAAACGATGAACCGCTCTAGTTGCCGGCGGACGCGAGAACGGACCCGGCGCGGAAAGGGGCGTGCCGCTCCCGGATCGCGGTGGCATGGGCCCCGGCTTCGCGCTCGAAATAATCGGCGCAGCGTTCGGCGACAGCTTCCCAGCCGGGCTCGGAAATCAGCCAATGCGCGTGGCCGCCCAGTTCTTCGAACCGGGCCTTGCCGTCGTAAATCGCCGCCGTCCGGCGCGCCAGCCAGAGCGGCGTCAGCTTGTCGCGGTCGCCGGTCAGGAACAGCATCGGGCAGGCGACATCGGCCGGATTGATCCACGTGGTCCGCTGGCGGTCGAGAAACCACCAGCCGATCTCGAAGGCAGCCCGCCCCGATTCCGGGACCAGCGTCGCATAAAGCCGTTCCTGTTCGTCGCCGGGCAAGCCGTTCAACACGCCAAAGCGCATCGCATCGAAGGCGGGCAGTTGCGGCTTCTGCCAGAAGCCGTAGCGTGCGAATTCGCGGCGGAAGATCCAGATTGAGCGCAGATCGAAATTGAATGTACCCGCACATTGCGCCGGCGCCAGCGCGACCGCGGCCTCGACAAGTCCGCGCGCGGCCAGCATCTGTGCCAGCGTGCCGCCCATCGAATGACCGACGGCGAGCGGCTTGTGGCCGAGCGTCGCGATTTCGGCGGCAAGATCGGCGACATAGTCGGCAAGGCTGGTTTGCCCGAGCTCGGGATGTGGCGCGTCGCCCGGTTCGCGGTCATGGTGGCGCAGCGCGGGCGTCAACACGCGATAACCGCGTGCTTCGAGAAATTCCCTGAAACCCTGCCACACCTGGGGCCGGCTCCACATGCCGTGAATGAGCATCACGGTGCCCGCCGCGCGCTCGATCGGTTGTTGATGGTCTGAAATCCGCATTGTCGAAACGGCCCTGCCTCCCTGAAGGTGGCGCCGGTTGCCTTGTGCCCCGCCGCGGCGCCGTCTCGCATTAACACTCAAAGGTCTTACAAAATCACCAATAACGAAGCCGGCGGCCGGCCGACGCAGGGCCTTGATCGGATCGGGCGATCGCGCCACTCTCCCTGCATCGGCGAGGGGCTGTGGCGGCAAGCGGTCGATTTGGCCGATATTCATGGAGAGGCACTGGATCATGGCAGGAAGTACTGGAAAACGTGGAACGGCGGGTGGCCGCAAATCGGCACCCCGCGCCGGCGCCGCAGCGCGGCGGACAAGCGCGCGCCCGGCAGGGAAGGCGCCTGCCCGCAAGGCGGTTGCGAAAAAGGCCCCGGCCAAAAAGAAGAAGGCGTCCGGACTGACACCCGAAAGGGAAGCCTTGCGCAAACAGCTCGAAAAGCAGATCGCCACACTTTCCCGCGAGGTCGACAAGGCCGAGAAGGAAGCAAAGAAGACGCTCAAGGCAACCGAGAAGCGCTATTCGGGCGTGTTGAAGCAGTTGAAGACCGATCGCGCCCGTCTGGTGAAGCGTGCCGGCGAACTCGCGCGTCAGGGCGAGGGAGCCTTTGACGAAATCAAGACGGGTGTCGAAGGCGCCTACAAGGAACTCTCCGACGCAGTGGTCCGGGCTTACGGCCACTTCAAATAATCGAGCTGCGAATTCGGCAGAGGGCGGGCAGGAGAGCCCGCCCTTTTTCTTGCCGCTTTTTCTTGTCCCTCTTCTTGCGCCGGGCAACCGGCTGGGGCCTACTTCCGGCATCGTTATTGCCGAAATACCGCAAACAGGGAGTGACCCATGAACCGCGTGCTCGCCCATACCGGCGCGAAATATCCGATCGTCCAGGCGCCGATGGGCTGGATTGCCCGCTCGCAACTGGCATCCGCCGTCTGCAAGGCTGGCGGTCTCGGCATCATCGAGACATCCTCGGGTGAGACCGAAGCCTGCAAGGCCGAAATCCTGAAGATGCGCGAGCTGACCGACGCGCCTTTCGGCGTCAACCTGCCGATCCGCTTCCTGAAGGACGATGCGATGCTGCGCTTCGTTTGCGATGCCGGGGTCAAATTCGTCACCACCTCGGCCGGCAGCCCGGCCAAGTTCATCGCGCCATTGCACGATGCGGGCATCACCGTCTATCACGCGGTGCCGACGGTCGATGCGGCGATGAAATGCGTCGATGCCGGTATCGACGGTCTGGTCGTCGAGGGAACGGAAGGCGGCGGCTTCAAGAACCCCGAAGAAGTCGGCACGCTGGTGCTGCTGCAGGCGATCCGCGCCAGATCCGACATTCCGATGATCGCGGCCGGCGGCATCTGCGACGGCAAAGGCATGGCGGCCGCCTTTGCGCTCGGCGCCGAAGCGGTGCAGATGGGAACGCGCTTCGTCAGCTGCGCCGAAAGCCCGGTCCATATCAATTACAAGCAGGCGATTATCGACGCGAAAGAGACCGGCACCTATGTGCTGAACAAGAAGTCGACGCCCTGCATCCGTGCGTTGAAAACACAGCGCACGGCGGCGATCCACGAGGAAGGCCTGATGCCGCCGGATACGTTCGCGCGCATCCTCGATCTCTATTTCGGCGGCGACATGGAAGCGGCCGTCGGCCTGGCTGGCGAAACGGCGGGCCTGATCACCTCGATCAAATCGGCAAGGGACATCATCGAGGAGACGGTGGCCGAATTCTTCGCCATCACCGCGCGCATGGGCGCGCTCGGCACGGCGAAGAATTTCGGCTGAGGCTCAATGCAGCAGCCGCGGCATCGCCTGGGGAAAGGCGCCGCCCGGCTGCAGGCCGTTGCCGAGCGTCAGTCCGGCGGCGGAAAGCGCCAATGCCAGCCGTTGCGCCGGCGCCCAGACCGGCGAGGCACTGCAGGGTGCTGCGTGCCCGCCGCGCCCGAAGCGGACCGGCGCCATGGGTGTTTGGCCCTGCAACCCGGCCATCAAATCGAGAATGCGCGCCTCGTCATTGGTCAGCACGCGCCAATGCGGACAGGGGATCGAGAGCGGCCGCCCGATGCTGTGTGTCAGCGCCGCGGCGAGGTCGGCCACCAATTCGGCGCCGCCCGGCAGCTCCAGCGCGTCGAATGCCCGCTGCACCAGCAGCGAAGGGGACGCGCCGTTCTCGGCGATGCGCCACTGCGCCCGCAGGCACCAGACGACGAACTGTTCGGCAAAGCCGAGCTCGCCCAGCGGCTGGTCGGGCGCATAAAGGGGGACGGAGCGGGCGGGAATGGCGGCTTCGGCTGGTTTCATGATGGTCCTCGGACATTCGCGATGCAGGTGCGGAAGTGGAGGATGATGCAAATGCGAATGACTCGCAAATAGAAAATGCAATGACCGAGGCGGGGTACGGGCTTATGGGAACGTGAAATTTTCGCGAAAAGCCTTGGTTTTTATTGACATGCCGCAGTGCGGCCTCTACACACGGCCCCGAACGCAATCGCACGTGCCACTGGCCGAACCGGTTATGTAACGGCGTACGCGTCTCTTTGGACAATTTCGGCGGCATGTCCCACCCGGGACATCGTTTCAGGTACCTCCGCCGGGTTTCGAGGGAGATTGCATATGTCCGGTTCTAGTCCGAGGGGCTGACGCCCCGGATCAAGCCGAGCCAACGTCGCGAAGGCGCCTTTCCAGGCAAATTCGAACGCATGCATGTCGGGCGAGCTATCGCCCCGCAATCGGCAGCCACTTTGAGCGCGCAAGCCTTCGGGCCTTCGCATATTCAGTTCACGTATCAATGACATCCAGGGGCTTCGGACCCGCGGACAAACTGTCCGCACCCGGCGCCCGGTCCATCTACTGGTTGGGGAGAGGCACATGTCCGAATCCAATGCCCTCTTCCAATTGGGGATCGACTTGAACAGCGTTTCAAGCAGCACCCAGGCGGAAGTACTTGAGTTCCCGATTGCCCATTCGAAAGAGGTCAAGGCCGCGCCTTACACCTCGACCGATGAACGCACGGACTTTTTCATCGAGCGCGACGGCGAGCGTTTCGCCGGCACGCATCTGATCATCGATCTGGTCGGCGCCAGCCGCCTGGACGATCTGGCCCATATCGAGGCAACGCTCCGGCGTTGTGTCGAGGTCTCGAAGGCGACGCTGTTGCATATCCATCTGCATCATTTCACGCCCAATGGCGGCGTGTCGGGCGTTGCCGTGCTGTCGGAGAGCCATATCTCGATCCATAGCTGGCCGGAGGCCAATTATGCAGCGCTCGATATCTTCATGTGCGGCGAAGCCGAACCGCACAACGCCATCGAAGTGCTGCGCGAGGCCTTCACGCCCTCCGACATCCGTGTCGGCGAGCACCGGCGCGGCAAGGACATGGTCTGATGAGCGACGACAAGGAAGAGCGCTGGGTGACCGAAACGCTTTACAAGAGCGAAGGGTTCACCTGCGCCTTCCGCGTCGACCGTGTGCTCCACGAAGAGCACACGGCCGAGCAGCATCTGGTGATTTTCGACAACGCGCTGTTCGGCCGGATGATGACGCTGGACGGCATCACCCAGGTGACGGCGCGCGACGAATTCATCTATCACGAGATGATGACTCATGTGCCGATCCTGGCCCATGGGCGCGCGCGTCATGTCCTGATCATCGGCGGCGGCGACGGCGGTATTCTGCGTGAAGTCCTGCGCCACAAGGACATCGGGAAAGTCACCATGGTCGAGATCGACCCGGCCGTGACCGAATTCGCGAAAGCGCACATGCCGCAGGTCTCGGCCGGCGCGTTCGACGACCCGCGCCTCGAACTCATATTCGCCGACGGCGCGAAATTCGTTGAGCAAACAGGCGACAGCTACGATGTCGTCATCGTCGATTCGACCGACCCGATCGGCCCCGGCGAAGCGCTGTTCCGCGAGGAATTTTATCGCGCGATCAAGGCGCGCCTGACGCCGGGCGGCGTCCTCGTCACGCAGAACGGCGTGCCCTTCATGCAGGGTGCCGAGCTGACGAGCACCATCGGCAAGTTCCGCCGCCTCTTCCGTGTCGCCACCTGCTACATGGCCACCATCCCGACCTATGTCGGCGGGCCGATGGCGATGGGTTGGGGTACGGATGATGCGAGCCTTGCCGCGCTCACGGTCGAGGAGTTGACGAAACGCTTTGCCGCTGCGGGCTTCGCAACGCGCTACTACACGCCCGACACGCACAAGGCGGCCTTCGCGCTGCCGCGTTATGTGCTCGATCTGGTCGAGAACGCCTGAACCCGATTCATCTTTTGGCAATGACTTGCGGCCAGCATGGAGCCTGGCGGCGTAACCGGTCATGCCCTTCGTGCCATTTTTCTTTTGCACGAATCGGCAAGCCATGATTCGCTGATCAATAAATCCCGTCGTTTGTCCGGAGGGTGTGCCGGGCAACTAAAACAGGGAGTTCGGGCAGGATGACCCAGGTTTGGGACGGAAACGATCCGACCGGCTACGACCGGTCGAAGGCGAGGCCGTCGGAGGACTCGCGCATCACCGTTGAAGCTCCGTATACATCCGATTTTCTGATCGTCGGTGCCGGTCTCGTCGCCTCGGTCTCGATATCGGCGCTGGGCCTCTGGAAACTGGTCGAGCTGGTTATCGTCTGATTTTGCCAGCCGGCCTCAAAGCGCAGCGTAGCTGGCTGCAATCAGTGCATTGGCGCGCGCGTCGCCGGCAAGATCAGGTCCCATCTGGTTCATGACATAGGCGATGGCAAGGCCGGTCTTGGGATCGGCCATCCCGAACGACCCGCCCCAGCCCGAATGGCCGAAGGCCGCGTCATTGGGGCCGTATAGTCCGCCGACATTGAGAATGAACCCCGCTCCCCAGCGTGCCGGCATGGCGAGCACCTCGTCATGGCCCTCGATCTGCAGATCCGTCATGGCACGGATCGTCTCCGGTTTCACCAGCACTTTGCCGTCGATCCGGCCGTCGCCGGCCAGTGCGCCATAGACGCGCGCGATCGCCGCGGCCGTGCCTTGTCCGTTGGCCGAGGACAATTCGGCGCCGCGCCAGAAACGCTCATTGGGAACGCGCGCATCGGGCGCCGGATTGCCGAGAGCGGCGATCTGCGAAATGTTGAGCGTTTCGGGCGGCGGCATGTTGGATTTTGCCGCCGGGATCATTTCGGCGACGCGGGCATCCTCCGAGGCCGGCAGGCCGATGTGAAAATCGACCTTGTAGGGCTCTGCCACATTCTCGCGAAACCAGGTGCCGATGCTCTTGCCGGTGACACGCGCAACAAGTTCGCCGGCCAGAATGCCGACGGTGAGCGCGTGATAGCCTGAGCGCGAACCCGGCGCCCAGATGGGTGCCTGTTCGGCAAGGCGCTGCGCCATCAAGGCGTGATCGCACATCTCTTCCGCTGTCGTCGGAACGGTGGGTCCGCACAGTCCGGCTTGATGCGACAGCATCTGGCCGATGGTGATGTCGCCTTTGCCTTGCGCCGCAAACTCCGGCCAGTGCTTCGACACCTTGTCCGAATAGGCCATGAGGCCGCGCTCGACCAGCATGCCGCAGACCAGCGCGCCTAATCCCTTGGTCGTCGACCACACATTGGCCAGCGTGTCGCGCCTCCAGGGCCGCGTGCGTGCCTGATCCGCTGCACCGCCCCAGAGATCGACCACCACTTCGCCGTCGCGCACGACGGCAACCGACGCGCCCACTTCGCCGGCGCTGACGAAATGCGCGGCGAATGTATCGCGCACCGGCTCGAAACCTCTGGCGCAGGTGCCGTGAATTTCGACGGCGGTTGCGGCGTCCGACATGTCATGCCCCCTGGGAATGTCGCCCGGCGCGGCAGCGGGTGGAGATGCTCCGTCCGCGGACCGGCCTCAGGTCAGTTTTGTTTGGGCAAGAATGATACCGTCGGCATCGGCATAAAGCCAATCGCCCGGCGCAAAGACCGTCCCGGCCGCTTCGACCCGCACATCGGCCTCGCCGGCCCCTGCACGCGCGCTGCGCTTGGGATGAGCGGCCAGCGCCTTGACGCCAATGGCACAGTCTTTCAGCTCCATCGTGTCGCGCACGCAGCCGATGACGACGACGCCGGCCCAGCCATTCTCTTCGGCAAGCTTGCCGAGATTGCCGCCGAACAGCGCGCATTCCATCGATCCTGCATTGTCGACCACCAGCACGCGGCCGTGGCCTTTGCCTTCGACAGCGTTGCGCACCAGCGCGTTGTCGTTGTGCACGCGCAGCGTCGTCACCGGCCCCGAAAAGGCGATCCGTCCGCCATAGTCGCGAAAGACCGGCGCGGCGTGGCGTACGCGGTCGGGATGGGCGTCGGAAAGATCGGTGGTGGCGGGCGAGGCTGCGGTCGTCATCGGTGGCGGTTCCCTTGCGGCAATGTTGCGCCTCTTATAGCGAGAGGGCGGGGCGGAAGGCCATGGCTTTGTCGCCCTTCCTTCGGGCGGTTCCGCGCGCGCCCGAAACCCGCTAGGCTTCCGCCGCAAATATCGGAAAACACCGGATGGCAGGGGTTTGAGGGAGCCGCTGCCGAACCGGACGGGAGGAACCCATGGCACTGGCTCAGGCAAAACCGGCATCCGGCCCCACGGTCGCCATTCTCGGCGCCGGCGTGGCCGGCATCTGCACGGCGATCAAATTGAAGCAGGCCGGCTTCACCGATTTCACCATCTATGAAAAGGCGGCCGAGATCGGCGGCACCTGGCGCGAGAACACCTATCCGGGTTGTTCCTGCGACGTGCCGCTGCACATGTATCAATATTCCTTCGACATGCGACCGACCTGGACGAAGAAATATGTCTTCGCCGCCGACATCAAGTCCTACCTCGAATCCGTCGTCGACAAATACGGGCTGCGCGGTCACATCCGCTTCAACACCGAGATCGACGATGCGCGTTTCGACGAAGCGAGCGGCGCCTGGACATTGAAATCCGGCGACCGCAGCTTCACCGCCCATGTCGTGGCGGCGGGCACCGGACAGTTGCACCGCCCGGTCTGGCCCGACATCAAGGGGCGCGAAACTTTTTCCGGCGACAACTGGCATTCGGCGCAGTGGAACCACAATGTCGACCTGAAGGGCAAGCGCATCGCCGTCATCGGCAATGGCGCCTCCGCCATCCAGTTCGTGCCCGAGATCGCGAAGGAAGCGGGCAGTGTCACTGTCTTCCAGCGTTCGGCGAGCTGGGTGCTGCCGCGCCCGCAGCGCGAGTTCCATGGCTGGGAGCGCGCCATCTACAAGGCGCTGCCCTGGACGATGAACATTCAGCGCTGGAAGATCTACTGGTTCGGCGAGCTGCTGTTTCGCTCCTTCCGCACCTCCGGCGACAAGCTGAAGCAGATGGGCATCGACGAGATGAAGCTCTACCTCTCCGATCCCGAAAAGCAGAGGAAACTGACGCCGGATTACGAACCCGGTTGCAAGCGCGTGTTGTTCGCCAATGACTGGTGGCCGACCATGGGCATGGATCATGTCGATGTGGTGACGGAAGGCATTGATGAAATCAACGCGAGTGGCATCCGCACGAAGGACGGTACGCAACGCGACTTCGATGTCGTGATCTACAGCACCGGCTTCGACACGACGCATTTCCTCGGGCCGATGACGATGAAGGGTCTGGCCGGCCGCGACCTGAAAGATGCCTGGAAAACCGGCGCCGAAGCCCATCACGGCATGACGGTCGCGGGCTTCCCGAATTTTTTCATGCTCTACGGACCGAACACCAATCTCGGTCACAACTCGATCATCTTCATGATCGAGTGCCAGGCGAACTACATCACGCAATGCGTGAAGAAGCTGCGCAACGACGACCTGCTTTATCTCGACGTGAAGCCCGAAGTGCAGCGCGCCTCCAACGAAAGTGTGCAGGCCGACAATGCCAACTCGGTTTTCGCGTCGGGCTGCACGAGCTGGTACAAGACGGCGTCGGGCAAGGTGACCAACAACTGGGCCAACTACACCTTCAAATACTGGTGGCGGGTGCGGCGGCCGAATTTCGCCGAGTTCAACCTCCGTACACGGACGGCGAGCGCGCAAGGCAACGCCGACGGCATCGGAACGCCGGTCGCGGCCGCCGAATAGGCCCGAAGCGGCCCCAAAACCGGGGACAAGTTTTTTTGCCGGCGGGGATATCTGCCGCCGGCCCCGGGGATAACCGGCTCCGCCCCCCGGGGATAAGTCGTCCCGTGGGAGATTTGTGACAGTTTTTTGACAGTTTGGTGACAGAGGGGGGGGTCTTGAGGCCCTTTTGCTGTCGTTCAGGCGTCGCCCATCGCCGCGCGCATCGCCGCCGCGGTGAAGGCATCGCCCGGAAAGAACGATTCGATCACCAGTTCCGAGAAGGAAATATCGACCGCCGTGCCGAAAACGGTGGTGGCGGTAAAGAAAGTCAGGGTACCCCCCTCCGTCCGCAGCTTCAGCGGTGCGATCAGCCCGCCATATTCGTCCGCGTCGCTTTCATCCGTGCCGCCCGGCATCGCCATCAATTCTTCGAGCAGCGCCGCCAGTCCGTCGTCGGCCGTCTGCGCCACCTGGCGTTCGAGCCGCATGAAGATATGGCTGCGCCAGCCGGCGAGATTTTCGATGCGCGGCGCAAGCCCTTCGGGATGCAGGCTGAGCCGCAACACATTGATCGGCGGTGTCAGCAGCTTCTCCGGCATGCCTTC
>JAUXOE010000045.1 GCA_030682415.1 Parvibaculum sp. | reverse complement strand
CATCGCCGCCCTGCCGTTCGGCGCGGGCGCAGATCTTGTCGACCTCATCGAGAAAGACGATGCCGTTCTGTTCGACCGAGGTGATGGCTTCCTGCGTCAGCTGTTCCTGGTCGAGCAGTTTGTCGCCCTCCTCGGCGATCAGCACCTCGTAGCTGTCGCGCACCGTCATGCGCCGGGTTTTTGTGCGTCCACCAAAAGCCTTGCCCATGATGTCGCCGAGATTGATCATGCCAACCTGGCTGCCCGGCATCCCCGGAATGTCGAAGCTCGGCATGCCGCCGCCCTGATCGGCCGTTTCGATCTCGATCTCCTTGTCGTCGAGTTCGCCGGCGCGCAGCTTTTTGCGGAAGCTCTCGCGTGTGGCCTCGCCCGCATTGGCCCCGACCAGCGCCTCGAGCACACGCGCTTCGGCGGCAAGATCGGCTTTCGCCTCGACATCCTTGCGTTTTTTGGCCCGTGTCATGGCAAGCGCGATTTCGACCAGATCGCGGATGATCTGCTCGACGTCGCGGCCGACATAGCCGACTTCGGTGAATTTGGTCGCCTCGACCTTGATGAAGGGCGCTTCGGCCAGGCGCGCCAGACGGCGCGAGATTTCGGTCTTGCCGACGCCGGTTGGCCCGATCATCAGAATGTTTTTCGGCAGCACTTCCTCGCGCAGATCCTCCGGCAATTGCTGCCGCCGCCAGCGGTTGCGGAGCGCAATGGCGACCGCGCGCTTTGCGTCGCGCTGGCCGACAATGTAGCGGTCGAGTTCGGAAACGATTTCACGCGGGGAAAAACTGGTCATGCGGGCAAACGAAACTCCGGTCGGGAAGGCGGGAAAGGACGGTCAGGCCTCGATGACTTCGACCGTCAGATTGTTGTTGGTGTAGACGCAAATATCGGCGGCAATGCCCATCGCCTTGCGGACGATTGCCTCGGCGCCGAGATCGCTGTCGGTCAGTGCCCGGGCGGCGGCGAGCGCGTAATTGCCGCCCGAGCCGATGCCGACGACCCCGCCATCGGGTTCGAGCACGTCGCCATTGCCGGTCAGCACCAGCGTCACCTGGGCGTCGGCGACGATCATCATCGCCTCGAGGCGGCGCAGATATTTGTCGGTGCGCCAGTCCTTGGCAAGCTCGACACAGGCCCGCATCAGCTGCCCCGGATATTGCTCGATCTTGGCTTCCAGCCGCTCGAACAGCGTCATCGCATCGGCGGTCGCCCCGGCGAAACCGGCGATCACGTCGCCCTTGCCCAGTGGCCGCACCTTGCGCGCATTGCCCTTCATGATTGTGTCGCCCATCGACACCTGCCCGTCGCCGGCAATCGCCACCCGGCCATCCTTGCGCACCGAAAGGATCGTCGTGCCGTGCCAGTTGATCGGATCGTGAGAGGCCATATCTATTCCTGTCGGGTGCTGTCGGGAGGGCCGGGGATTGCCGCTACCATGTGGCGGCTTCGCGCCATAGGGTCAAGTCCGGGGGAACAAGTCCGGGCCGGTCCCGCCGCGCCCGCGGACTGGCGCCGATCTATTGCAAGTGATAATCTTTCGCAAAGCTTTCATTTGAGGAGGATAAAGGCCATGTCGGGGCAGTTGAAAACCGAGGATGCGCTTCGCACGGTCTATCCGCAGCCTTCGGGCGGGGCGCTGGGCAAGCAACTCAATTTCATCGACCCGCATTCGCGCCGCTTTATTGAGCTCTCGCCCTTTCTCTGCATCGGCTCGAGCCGGCCGGACGGGCTGGCCGATGTGTCGCCTCGCGGCGGCGAACCGGGCTTCGTCCATGTGCTCGACGAGCGCCGCCTCGCCCTGCCCGACCGGCCCGGCAACAACCGTCTCGATACGCTGACCAATATCGCCCATGCGCCGGCCGTCGGCCTGTTGTTCTTTCTGCCAGGTTTTGAGGAAATGCTGCGTATCAACGGTTTGGCGACGACGTCGGTGGAGCCGGAGCTGATGGCGCGCTTCACGGTCGACGGCAAGCCGCCGCGCTCGGTGCTCGTGGTCGAGGTGAAGGAGGTCTATCTCCATTGCACCAAGGCGCTGAAACGCTCCGGGCTCTGGAACGCCGAAAATCACGTACCGCGCAATGCTCTGCCGAGCTTTGGCGAGATGTTGCGCGACCAGATGAAGCTCGATGTCGCGCCAGCCCTGATCAATACGGCATTGGAGGACGACGCGCAGAAGAACCTCTATTGAGGCCCAAGGCTTAACAATATCTGGTGGTCTACGCTTAACCGAATACTAGGAGAGATTAATAGCTACAAATTGATTCAATGACTTAGCGCCGCCGACGCATGGAAAACTGCAACGACTTAAAGTAATATATGAGACGAGCAGGCCTTTATTGGTTAACGTCTTGTAAGTCATTGTGATTCAAATTGAATTGCTCGTTTAACTGGAATGGGTGCGCAAATATGGGCTTTGCGCTGGCCGGTTGCCGCACTGCCTGCTAAAAGCCCGCTGAATTCACGCCCGCCGGAACATCGAAATGTCTGCTTCCCGCACCGCCAAGCTCGACCGCCAGACCAAGGAGACCTCGATTTCGGTCGAGCTCAATCTGGATGGCAATGGGGATTACGATATCGAGACCGGCATCGGCTTTCTCGACCACATGCTCGAGCAGCTCTCGCGCCATTCGCTGATCGACCTGAAATTGCGCGCCAAGGGCGACCTCCACATCGATTTTCACCACACGACCGAAGACAGCGGCATCGTGATCGGTGAGGCGGTCAAAAAGGCGCTGGGCGATTTCAAGGGCATCCGCCGCTATGCAACGGCCATCATCCCGATGGACGAAACCTGCACCCGCGTCTCGATCGATGTGTCGCAGCGCCCCTATCTGATCTGGAAAGTGAACTTCACCAAGCCGAAGCTTGGCGACATGGACACCGAACTTTTCAAGGAATGGTTCCAGGCTTTCGCCCAGAATGCCGGCATCACGCTGCATATCGAAAACATTTACGGCGAGAACAACCATCACATCGTCGAAAGCTGCTTCAAGGGGCTGGCGCGTGCGCTGCGCGAAGCGGTCGAGATCGACCCGCGCGCCTCGACGCAAATTCCCTCGACCAAGGGCAAGCTCGGCAGTTGATCCGCTGGCCTTTTTCAGCCGTCTGGCCTAGATAGAGCCCGAATGCAACGCCGCCGCGAGCGGGCCCCATGTCCATGCGCATCTACACGGTTCACGAGCTTCAGGGCGCCCCGCTTGACGGCGCCGGCATCGTGCTGGTCAAGGAAGGCTTCTCCTTGCCGGCTTTCGCTTTTTCATGGATCTGGTTGCTTTGGCACCGGCTGTGGGTCGCATTGGCGCTCTGGATCGCGCTGCTGGTTGCCGTCTCGGTCATTGCCCAAAATCTACTCGGCGCCGAAGCGATCGCCATATGTTCGCTGGCGCTTCAGGTGCTGCTCGGCTTCGAGGCCAATGACATCCGCCGCTGGACGCTCGAACGCAATGGCTATCGGATGGTCGGGCTCGCCGGCGGCGGCAACCTTGAGGAAGCCGAGCGCGCCTTCTTTGCCAAATGGGACCGGTCGCTTCATGTCGAAACCGCGCCGGCGCCCATGCCGGTCTGGGGGCGTCGCGCCGAAGCGGCGTCCGGCGAGGTTACCGGCCTCTTTCCGAAGGCGGGGGGCTAGCGTCCGGTGAAAGTCGCGATCATCGACTACGGCTCGGGCAATCTGCGATCGGCGGCCAAGGCCTTCGAGCGTGCCGCCCGCGACGGCGGCATGACGGCCGATATTCTCGTCACCAGCGACCCCGAAGCGATCCGCGCCGCCGACCGCGTCGTGCTGCCGGGCGTTGGCGCCTTTGGCGACTGCCGCGCCGGGCTTCATGCGGTGCCGGGTATGGTCGAGGCGCTGACCGAAGCCGTACGTCGCGACGCCAAACCCTTTTTCGGCATTTGCGTCGGCATGCAGCTGATGGCCGCACGCGGCATCGAACATGGCGAGCATCAGGGTCTCGGCTGGATTGAAGGTGACGTGATCGCCATCGAGCCCAGCGACACAACATTGAAGATTCCGCATACGGGTTGGAACACGCTGACGCAGTTGCGCCCCCACATCCTGTTCGACGGCATCGAAACCGGCGAAGGCGGTTTGCACGCCTATTTCGTGCACTCCTATTCGCTCGATGCGAAATCGCAAGCCGATGTGCTGGCCTGCACCGATTACGGCGGTGCCGTCACCGCAATGGTCGCGAAGGACAATATGGTCGGCGCGCAGTTCCATCCCGAAAAGAGCCAGACGCTCGGTCTGGCCCTGATCGGCAATTTTCTGAAGTGGCGGCCATGATCCTGTTTCCGGCCATCGATCTGAAAGACGGTCAATGCGTACGCCTGGTCCACGGGCTGATGGACAAGGCGACCGTCTTCAATGACGACCCGGCATCGCAGGCCCGCGCTTTCGAAACCGCTGGCTTCGAATATCTGCATATCGTCGATCTCAACGGCGCCTTCGCCGGCAAGCCCGTCAACGCGGCGGCGGTCGAAAGCATTCTGGCGGCAATCTCGATGCCGGCGCAGCTCGGCGGCGGCATCCGCGATCTGTCGACGATTGAGATGTGGCTCGGCAAGGGCATTGCCCGCGTCATCATCGGCACGGCGGCGGTCAAGAACCCGGCACTGGTGATCGAAGCTTGCAAAAAATTTCCGGGCCGCATCGCCGTCGGTCTCGACGCGAAGGGCGGCCATGTGGCAACCGAGGGCTGGGCGGACGTCTCGGATCTCACCGTGCTCGAGATGGCGCGGCGCTTTGAAGATGCAGGTGTCGCTGCCATCATCTATACCGACATCGACCGCGACGGCGCGCTGGAAGGTTTGAACATCGAGGCAACGGTCGCGCTCGCCAATGCGATCTCGATTCCGGTGATCGCCTCGGGCGGTCTTTCTTCGATCGACGACCTGAAAAAACTGATGGCCGCCGATACGACGAATATCGAAGGCGCGATTTCCGGCCGGGCGCTTTACGATGGCCGTCTCGATCCGAAGGACGTGTTGGCACTGCTCAAGGACCGCGCCCGATGCTGAAGGCACGTGTC
Organism: Parvibaculum sp.; assembly: GCA_030682415.1. Lineage (GTDB taxonomy): Bacteria > Pseudomonadota > Alphaproteobacteria > Parvibaculales > Parvibaculaceae > Parvibaculum. Next base: position 695 of record JAUXOE010000045.1, on the reverse strand, counting down.
ATCCCCTGCCTCGACGTCAAGGACGGCCGCGTCGTCAAAGGTGTCAACTTCGTCGATTTGCGCGATGCGGGCGACCCGGTCGAGGCCGCCCGCGCCTATGACGCGGCCGGCGCCGACGAACTCACTTTTCTCGACATCACGGCAAGCCATGAAGAGCGCGCGATCATTTTCGATGTCGTGCGCCGGACCGCCGAACAATGTTTCATGCCGCTGACCGTCGGCGGCGGCGTCCGCACCATCGAGGATGTGCGCAAGCTCTTGCTTGCCGGCGCCGACAAGGTTTCGATCATGACGGCCGCCGTCTTCGATCCGGGTTTCGTCCGCGCGGCGTCGGAAAAATTCGGCAATCAATGCATCGTCGTCGCCATCGACGCCAAACAGACTGGGCCCGGCAAGTGGGAGGTCTTCACCCATGGCGGACGCAAGCCGACCGGCATCGACGCGGTCGAGTACGCGGTCAAGGTGACCGAACTGGGTGCCGGCGAAATCCTGCTGACCTCGATGGACCGCGATGGCGCCAAATCGGGCTTCGACATCGCGCTGACCCGCGCCGTTTCGGACGCGGTCACCGTGCCGGTCATCGCTTCGGGCGGCGTCGGCACCCTCGACCACCTGGTCGAGGGGATCCGCGATGGCCATGCAAGCGCGGTCCTGGCCGCCTCGATTTTCCATTTCGGCGAACACACGATCGGCGA
>JAUXOE010000043.1 GCA_030682415.1 Parvibaculum sp. | reverse complement strand
CGGCCGTCATAAAGCGCCACGGTCGACATCTGGTAGGCGTCTTCCTCGTTCGCGTAGACGCGGCGGGAATAGACGTGACGCGTATCGGCACGAAGCTTGGCTTCGACTTCCCAGACACGGCGCAGCTCATAGCGAACCTGATCCTGGTTCAGATGGAGCGGACGCAGATAGTCCTTGTAGGGTGTCGATTCGCCTTCATAGGCATTGGCCGAAACGAGCTTCGAGGTCTTGCCGAGCACGGTCCAGTCGTAACGGTCCGGCGCGCCATTATAGCCGTCGAACGAATCCGACGTCGACAGACCGTCCGAGTTGGTGCCCGGATTGTCATAGGCGATGTTCGGCGCGCGGCGCACGCGGCGCGTGCCGGGGCTGTACTGCCAGGCCTGACGCGGCTGGACCTGGGCGTTCAGGGCTTCATACACCAGGATCACGCTGCCGGCGGCGCGGGCGGGCGCGATCGTGTTGGCGATGTAGTAGATCGAGATGTTCTCGAGATCCTCGGCCTTGCCCGCCGACGGATCGGACCACTGCAGAATGGCTTCGTCCTGCACGATTTGCAGCGTGTAGTCGCCGCCGCGCGTCACAGGCGCCGCCGCGAACTGACGCACCGCCTTGAACGAGCGATAACGCAGCGTGTGGTTCCAGATGATCTCGAGCGCACTGTTCGGGATCGGGAACGGCGAACCGAAGATCGCCTGGCTGATGCCGGAGCCGCCGCCGACAAGTTCGCCAACCGCGGCGTTGCGCTTGTTGGCTTCGTAGAAGCGGTCCGGGAACGCGCAGGTACGGCGCGTCTCATAGACGTCCATCTTGTAGGTCGGATAGGCCTTCAGCAGGGCCTTGTAACCCTCGGTCAGGATGGCGTCATACTGACCCGCATTCGCGCCGGTGACCGTGTACTTGATCGGGTCGCTGGCGAACGGATTCTGCAGCTTCTGACCGGGCGCGTAGGTGACATTGCTCGGCACGGTCGGCAGGCCGCCGGTCCATGCGGGGATGTCGCCATCGCCGGCCTTTTCCGAACCCATCGGGGTCAAATCCTGACCCAGACGGTTCACCTGGGCATCCGGCACCTTGGCCAGCGCGCTCGTCGCGAGTGCGCTGATCGCAAGGGCGGACACCAACATGGTCGTCCTTTTCATATACGTTCCCTCCACTGGATTTCTTATCGGGCTTTCGATGCCAGAAACAAATGGAGCTTTTCGCGTTTGAAAAGGCTTTTGCGGCTGTGCACCGAGGCCGGTTTCCCCGCCTTACTCTCGCGGAATGATACCAAATTGCCCCGTCCGCGCAAATCGCCACCTTCGCGATTGTGTGTCTTCCGCGCCGCTTTTCGGGCTGTTTCCCGGGTCTTTTTGCCCCGGTCGCATTAAATCTTTTTAATGTGCGCCGCGCGCCGCGCCGCGCCGGTGAAAAGCCTGTCGATCCGTCTACGGATGAATCGCGCCACCGGCACCGCTATTTGTGCAACGCAACATGGCGGGGATTTGTGCTTGTGTGCGACCTTCCCCACACTTGTCTCCCCCAGACCCTCCTTTGTAATTAAGGAGGCCGGGGCCCGGAAGCTGCCGAAGGCAGCGTGCCTCTTCACAAAACTTGTCGCCTCGAGGAAGTGATTCCTTGCGAAGAGGGACGCCGCTCACGCGGCTACTGGATTGCCGGGTCGAGCCCGGCAAAGACCACAAGGGGAGAAGCCACCTCCACACCCAAAAGCAAAACCCGGCGGTATTGCCACCGCCGGGTTCCGTTTCGCGTTACGCGTTTCAGAAGATCAGAAGGCGTAGGAGACCGTCATCGACATGAAATCCTTGTCCTTCGAGAAGTTACGGAATTCATTGCCCATGTTGTGTGTGTACTGCACGTTGGCACGCCACACGCTCCGCAGGTTTGCCGTCAGACCGAGCGACACAACCTTTTTGCCCTGAACGAAGCCCGGGCCGACCGGACCGGCCGAATAACCGCTGACATCATGCGACCAGGCAATGCTGGGCGACAAGGTCCACGGCGTTCCAAGCGCGTTGTTGTAGTCAACCGACGTCAGCAGGCGGTAACCCCAGGAGAAGCTGTCCGCATATTTAGGCGTACACTGCGTCGGCCCGAAAGGAACAACACCGGCGCAACCGGCGCTGGCGAGTATCTGGTTGGTGAAGGGGTTCGGATTGAACGACGCAGCCCGCGGAATCGACAGCCGGTTGGTCGCCGAATCGAGGTTCGGGATGTACTGGAAGCCGACATTGGCCACCAGGATCAGGATATCGCCACCGATCATCTCGACGAGCGGCTGCGAACCGCTCAGCGTGCTGATGGTGCCGACCTGACCGGTGATCGATTCCCGGAAATCGTACCCCTGGATCGTCGCGCCGGGACCGGTGGGAGCGACGGCGCCCGGACGGCAGTTATCGAAACCGGGCGCGCCCAGAATAGCACCGAAATCGATGGCGTTCAGATCGTGACAGTTCTGGTCGACGTCGTTCAGCGCGAAGGGCATGTCGGGCGTGTAGTTGAGCTCGCCCGAAAAGGCCGACCCGCCCAGCAGCGGGATCGAGGTATTGAAGCTGAAGCCGTAGGATTCGACGTCGTTGACATACTGCGTCAGGTAGTTCTTGGTGTTGGCCGTGCCGACGAAAGCGACGAAGAAATTCGACACGCCGGGCACGATGGTGCCGGCGGCATCGGATAGACAGACCGGACCCGGCGTACCCGTGGCTGCGCAGAAAGTCGCCAGATTGGGTGCGCCGACGGTTCCCGCAAAATCGCCGAGAGTGAAGGTGCCGACCGGAGCCGTCAGGCTCTGCCGAACGAAATAGAGCCCGAGATCGGTGCCGGCGCCCAGCCACTCGGCATAATGCTTGACGGCGACGCCGAACGTGCCGGTGTCGTCGCCTTCTTCGGAAGCCTGACGGGGGATGAGGATGGCGGCGCCCGGATATTCGCCGGCGTTCATGACATACTTGCCGCCTTCGCAGACGGCGTCGGTGCCGGAGAAGAAGGTGCCGCAAGCGTCGAGACGGGTGCGTTCCCAGCCGAACTGCCAGAAAGCCTCGACCTGCATGTTGCCGGGCAGGCCGATCGAGCCGTAAAGCGCCGGAACCGGCAGGAAGGCTTCCTTGAGTTCCGAACCCGGCGTGCGAAGCGCCGAGATGTCGACCGGCAGGTAGGAGCTGATGCCGCCCGGTATGAACAGGCTTTCACCAAAGTTGATGACCTGCTTGCCGGCACGCAGCGTCACCGGATTGCCGGCCACGTCGAAATTGCCGTAGACGTAGGCGTCGAGCAGATCGGCACCGCGGCCGCCGAAACGCCGGGCCTTGTCGCCGCGCGCGGCGTCGGTGATCGGCCGGGCGCCGAAGCGGTTGTTCCGCGTGCCGATCTCTTCATAGACCCAATGATCGTAGAACAGCTTGGTGCGGGCGAACGCGCCGTAGTTCCGCCACTTCATTTCGAAGTCGGTGGTCAGCTTGACCGGCGTCGAATAGAGGTCCCACTGGTCGGTGTTGACGTTGCCATCATCGTCGTTGACGCCGAAATCAATGCTACCCGCCGGGCCAGGAGTCCCACACCCGCCATTGGCCGAATTGACATTGCTGCAGTTCTGCTTCGACGTCCGGACGCCAACGCCGATCGAGGCGGTGTTGTCGATGACGAGCGACATTTCCCCGAACTTGAACTCGACGGCCTGCGCCGTTCCGACGGTCAGCAGCATGGCTGCTGCCGTCGCGCCGCCCAAAAACAGCTTTTGGGCAATACCTTTTCTCATGGAGCGATCCTCCTCGATCCTCGATTGCTTCACTAACTTTGCGGGCTGGATCGGGAGGTGGTGCGGAACAAGTTCCGACTGGTCCCCCCGGCCAGTCAGCATCCCTCAAGCGCTAGCCCACCTTCATTGCAGCTTCG
>JAUXOE010000041.1 GCA_030682415.1 Parvibaculum sp. | reverse complement strand
GAAAGGCGAGCCGCCGTTCTTGTTTCCGCGCGCCCGAGCGTCTAGATAAAGCGCCATTGGCATCCCCTCACCTTCCGGTCGATTTCATGAACCCTTCCCCCGTCGACACAAGCGGCTTCGGCGCCTATGCCGGACCCGTGCTGCGCGCCGCAGACGGCGGTGCTTTCCTGTTCGAGATCGAGGCGCGTCATCTCAACGGCGCCGAGCGCCTGCATGGCGGGATGATGATGGCGCTGGCTTCGATCGTGCTCGGGCAGGTCGCAAAAGAGACTGCGCGCGCCAAGTCACCCGACGCGCAGGTCAAACCGCTGTCGCTCAATTGCGACTTTGTCAGCGCTGGGGAAAATGGCGACAAGGTCGAAGGCCACGCCGAGGTGACGCGGGCGACGCGGACGGTGCTTTTCATTTCAGGGGAACTGCGTGTCGGGACGCGCATCCTGATGACGGCAACCGGCGTCTACGCGATCAAGGAACAGGACGCGGCGTGAGCGACCCTCTGGCCTCACCCGTGAGCGTGGCGCCGCCTGAAGGCTGGAGCGTTTCGGCGCTGCACGATCCGTTCGAGGCTTATGTGGGCCCCCTGTTCGAACGGACAGAAGCGGACGGTTCGCGCATATTTTCTTTCATCGCCGGCGCGCGTCATGTCGACGAAGCCGGCGCCGTGCATGAAGGCATGTTGATGACGTTTGCCGATGCGTTTCTCGGCGGAGCGGCCAATCGCGCGGCCCAGGGCGACTGCGTGACGCTGAGCATGCAGGCGAGTTTTCTTGCCGACGCGCATGTGGGCGACATCATCGAATGTCGAACGCAGATCGATCGCATCACGCGCACCATCGTCTTTGTCTCTGGCCGCTTTTCGGTCGCCGGTGACGACGTGATGACGGCGACCAGCCTCTGGAAAGTGCTCGGCGCGCGCTGAGGCCGGTTTCGGCTGGATTTCAGACCGTCGTCGCCGCAGGATATTCTCCCGGCCGATCGTGGGGGGTGCCATGGCAAAAGACTTTCGCATTCTGTCGCTTGATGGCGGTGGTACCTGGGCTGCGATCCAGGTGAAGGCCCTGATTGAAATGTACGGGCCGGACAGGCGTGGACACGACGTCCTCAAGCAATTCGATCTCGTTGCCGGCAATTCGGGCGGCAGCATTGTGCTTGCCGGCCTCGCCATCGACATGCGGCTCCGCGACATCGACGCGCTGTTTGCCGATGCCGGCCAGCGCGGGAAGATCTTTGCAAAGCGGGATTTCACGTTGCGCCCCGGCGGCAAAGGCGGACGCAACAGCGGTCCGATCGTCGACCAGAGCGGCTTTCCGCGTTACAGCACGGCCGGCAAGCACAAGGGGCTCGCCGAACTGATGGGCGCCGACGGCCAGAAGACGCTGGCCGAGATTGCCGCGAAAGTTCGGCAGCGAAACGGGCGGCGCACCGACTTCCTTGTCGTCAGCTTCGACTATGATCGCGAGCGGGCACATTTCTTTCGTTCGACGCCCGATCCCGCACATACAGGCGCACCGCCTTCGACGGCTTCACTTTGCGACGCGGTTCATGCCTCATCGACGGCGCCGATCCTCTATTTCGACAAGCCGGCCGAGGTTGACGGGCGGCGTCTCTGGGATGGCGCCATTACCGGTTACAACAATCCCGTTCTGGCGGCGGTCGCCGATACGCTCGCGACCCACAGACCGGCCGGCGACATTGCGGTGCTTTCGATCGGCACCGGCACGGTTCGCCTTGCCGAAAGCGACAGCGGCCTGGCCGGTGAGAAAACGCTGATGCAGAAGCGCGATCCGCAGTCGCTGCTCAACGATGTCAAGAAGATGGCGCGCAGCGTGCTCGCCGAACCGCCGTCCTCGGCGAGCTACATCGCACATACGCTGCTGGGCGGGCGCATGCCGGCATCGGGTGCGGTGATCGATGGACCGGTCGTTCGCCTCAATCCGATGGTTCAGCCGCAACTCAACAAGAACGGGACCGGATGGAAGCTGCCCGAGGGGCTGAGTGGTGCCGAATTCGCGGCGCTCGTTCGTCTCGATATGGATGCGGTCAAACAGCGCGAATACGAGCTCATCGCGGCGTTGGCCAAAGCCTGGATCGCCGACGGGGTCGTCAATCAGGCCCTGCGCTGCAACCCGCTGACGCTGGAGCCGTTGATCGGGAACGACACTTTCAGCGGCGCCTGCGACGCCTGGAAGGCGCTGGCCCCCATGCGCTGAGCCCGCTTTGCGGCTGGACAATGCGTCCGCGAGAGGCTTTGCTGGAGTCAACAGAACCACAAAAAACTCAAGGGAGGAGCCAGAAATGGCGATCAACTACGACGTGCTGATGGGGCTGAAGACTTCGGGTCAGGAGTTCAGCTATGGCGACCGCGAGACGATGCTTTATGCGCTTGGCGTCGGATTTGGACGCGACCCGATGGACGAGAAGGAACTTGCCTTCGTCTACGAGAAGAATCTCAAGACCGTGCCGACACTTGCGACCGTCATCGCCTGGGGCGCCGGCGCCATCGGCAACAGCGGCATCAATTATGCGATGGTCGTGCACGGCGAACAAAAGCTGAAGCTTTACAAGCCCTTGCCGGTCGCAGCTCAGATTGTGACAGACAGCCGCGTCGTCGGTGCCTGGGACAAGGGCGAGGGC
>JAUXOE010000037.1 GCA_030682415.1 Parvibaculum sp. | reverse complement strand
CGATGCGGTTCTCGGACCGATCTTCGACGGCGTTATCGGCGACAATTGGGAACCGCATCTTCTGAAGATGATCGACTTCTGGTCGAGCGTGATGCTGACGACCGGCCGCTACAAGGGGCAGCCGATGCGCGCCCATCTGAAGCTGAAGCAGGTGACGCCCGAACATTTCGAGCGCTGGCTGACGCTGTTCCGCGAGACGGCGGACGAGGTCTGCGCGCCCGAAGCAGCCGACCGTTTTGTCGAGAAAGCCGGGCGCATCGCCGAAAGCCTGCAGCTCGGCATGTTCTTCAAGCCGGTGTTGCACGATCCGGCGTTGAAGGGGCCGCAGTTGGGGAGTTGAGGGGAAGGGCGGCGAAAGTGCGCGTTGCTTGTTATGCGCTGAAGTCACTCGCTTACCCCTCCCCAAAATTTGCAAAGCAAATTTTGACCCTCCCTCAGGGGGAGGGTGGGTGTTTTAATCTGTTTACAGACTAACTCCGAATTTGCAGCAAAACCTATCGTGCGACGCGTTGGGGGTCGCCCGGGAGGGCGGCTATTGCCTTGTCGAGTTCGCGACCAAGGGCGGGGGCGAGTGTGCGCGCATAGGTGGCGGTGAAGTGATGGTAGTCGCGCCAGACGGTGACGTTGCCGACAACCATCGGACAAACACCATCGGCGCAGAAACCATGCGTCATATCGATTACCGGTATGTCGGGATCATTGCCGAAGGCCGCTGACATCGGATCGGGCAGAGGGAAGGTCTCGATTTCCAGGGCCTGGCAGTCCGGGTCGCGCGCCAGACATTCGGGCGGGTCGAACGGAAAGCGCGGCGTGTCGCGCATCGCAGCGACCGCGACGCCCTTTTCGCGCAGCGCCGATGCCGTCTTGCGCAATGCGGCGACGAGTAGCGGGAAACGCGCTTCCCGCGTGCCGGCGCCCGCGATCATGTTGTCGGCCGACATGACGAGCACTACCAGGTCGGGTTTCTCGCGCGCCACCTCTTCCAGCAGATTTTCGCCCCAGAGCGGGCAGGACGGATCCTTGGCCAGCTTGCCGAGCACCATCGGGCAGGCCGATTTCGTGTGCGCAGTCATGCGCCAGCGCCGTGCTTCGGCGAGGGTCTCGAGCGCCGGCAGCCAGCTTGCGGCATGGGAGTCGCCGATCAGCATGATGTGAAAGGCGCCCTCCGCGGCGCCGTAGCGGCAGGCGTGCGGTTGCGTCTCGTCGAGATCGAGATGACAGCCATTGCCATAGGCCGCCGCCAGATCGTCGAGCACGAAGGCGAGCGGCGGCGCCGCCGGTACACCCTCAGGGACGGAGGCCGCATCGGTGAGGGCTGCCGCGCCGGGATAGTTCGCCGCCGTCAGTTCGCCGGGGCGTTGGCCGGCGACGACAGCAAAGACAATGCCGGCCGCCGCAAGACAGAGAAGGATCGAGGCGAGGCCGCCGGCAAGACTGCGGCCGATGCGCGGCGCGCCTGCCTTGTCGCGAAAGCTATCCTCGACGAAGTGTTTCGAAAGCGCGGCAAGCAGGATCGAGACCGCAACAAGGGCAAGACCGTCCCAGAGGCCGGGGACGCTCGCGGTCCAATTGCGATAGAAGACAATCAGCGGCCAGTGCCAGAGATAGATCGAATAGGAAAGGTCGCCGATCCAGACGGCCGGCCGGCTTTCGATCAGACGGTGCGGAGCAAAGCGCGCCGCCGCGCCACTGCCGATGATGATGAGCGCGGTGCCGAGCGTCGGCAGCAGGGCCGTGTAACCGGGAAAGGCGGTGGCGGCGGAGTAGAACATGGCGGCGACGGCGATGGCCGCGAGGCCGAGCGTGACGGCAACGATCTTCGCCGTCTCGCCGGCAATGACGGCGCGGGTTCCCGCCACGGCGAGCAGACCGCCCAGCGCCAGTTCCCAGAAGCGGGTGTGCGAAACGAAGTAGGCGGCCTGCGGCGCGTGGATGGTTTCGTAAACCGACAAGGCAAGCGAGATTACGAAGACGGTGCCGAGTGCCGCGCCGAGCGCCGCCCGCAAGGGCCAGCCCCGGCGCCGACAGAGCGCGCCCGTGCCGATCATCAGCAGGGGCCAGACGAAATAGAACTGTTCCTCGATCGACAACGACCAGAAATGCTGCAGCGGCCCCGGCGCATTTTCGGCGCCGAGATAGTCGACCGACTGGGCGGCCAGCCACCAGTTTTCGAAATAGAGCGCGCTGGCGACGATCTCCGAGGCGACGCCCCGCCATTGCGACGGCGGCAGGGTGAGGGTGAGGCCGGCGACCGCGACCAGGACCAGGGTCGAGGCCGGCAGCAGGCGGCGGGCACGGCGCGCATAGAAGCGGGCGATGCCGATGGTGTTTTCGCGTTCCAGCTCGCCCAGCAACAGGCCGGTGATCAGGAAGCCCGAGACGACGAAGAAGACGTCGACGCCGACATAGCCGCCAGGCATGGCTTCCGGCCAGATATGAAAAATCAGAACCGGCAGAACCGCGACGGCGCGCAGCCCCTGAATGTCCGGACGGAAAGTCTTGGAACTCATTTGAAAGTTGTTTCCGCCTGACATGCCGAGGGCCCGGCAACGCCTTCGCCGCACCCGATTTTCCGGGCGCGGCTTTCTGTCACGAGATTGAGCCGAAAAAGCGGCGGCCGGGTGGGCGGTCCAGGCCTCCCGAGACTACGCGCCCGCTTTTCCCACCTTGTCGAAATCGGACGCGTCGTGGCGCTCGGGGAGCTGGCTGGCCGGATCGCCCCAGCCGCGATTGACCATGCGGCCGCGCTTGACGGCGGGACGTTCGGCGATTTGATCGGTCCAGCGATTGACGTGTTTGTATTCGTGGACGCTGAGGAATTCGCCCGCTTCGTAGAGGAGGCCTTTTGCCAGCGCGCCGTACCAGGGCCAGATCGCCATGTCGGCAATGGTGTAGTCGGGCCCCGCGATATATTCGCTTTCGGCGAGACGGCGGTCGAGGACGTCGAGCTGGCGCTTCACTTCCATCGCAAAACGGTTGATCGCGTATTCGTTCTTCATCGGCGCGTAAGCGTAGAAGTGGCCGAAGCCGCCGCCGAGATAGGGCGCGGAGCCCATCTGCCACATCAGCCATGACCAGACTTCGGCGCGCTTCACCAGATCCTTCGGCATGAAGGCGCCGCCGAATTTCTCCGAGAGGTAGAGCAGCATGGCGCCACTTTCGAAAATGCGCGTCGGCGGGTTGGTGGTGCGGTCCATCAGCGCCGGAATCTTCGAATTCGGATTGACGGCGACGAAGCCCGAGCCGAACTGGTGGCCTTCGGAGATGTTGATCAACCAGGCATCGTATTCGGCGCCCTTGTGGCCAGCTTCCAGCAGCTCCTCAAGCATCACCGTGACCTTGACGCCGTTCGGCGTCGCCAGCGAATAGAGCTGGAAGGGATGCTTGCCGACCGGCAGCTCCTTGTCATGCGTCGGCCCGGCGATGGGGCGGTTGATGTTGGAGAAGCGGTTGGCGTTCTTGTCGGTTTCCCAGACCCAGACTTTTGGCGGGACGTAGTCTGTGTCGCTCATCGGTTGTTCCTCTTTAACTTGCTTGTCCGGTTCCGATTCGGGCCGCGCATCAGGCGATGGCGCCGGCCTTGCGGAGATTTTCGATTTCGGCTTCGCGAAAGCCGGCGGCCTTCAGCGTTTCGATGGTGTGTTCGCCGAGCATCGGCGCCGCGGGACGTGGCCCTTCCGGTTCGGCGCCGGGGAAGCGGATCGGCGAGGCCGGCGAGAGATAGGTGCCATTGCCGCCTTCCTCGATCACCTCGACATAGGCGCCGGCGGCGTGAGCCTGAGGGTCGGCATAGACATCGGCGGGGCGCATCAGCGGCGCCCAGATCATGTCTTCGGCGTCGAGCTTCGTGCGCCAGTATTCGACATCATGTTCGGCGAAGGCGGCGTCGAGGATGTCGACAAGCTCGGCGGCGTTGGCGCGGCGGACCTTCGGATTGTCGAAACGCGGATCGGTTTCGAGTTCGGGTTTGCCGATGACGCGGCAGACGGCTTTCCAGTCGACCGTGCCCTGGCGCGGGACGATGACGATCCAGCCGTCCTTGGTGTGAAAGAAATTGTTCAAGGGGGCGATGGTTTCGTGGCGCGGCTTGGTGGAGCCGAGTTTGCCATAGCGGAGCTGGACGGCGGTGTCGGAGCCCGCCGCATAGACGCCGACGCGCAGCAGAGAGGCTTCGACAAGGCGGCCCTTGCCGGTTTTCTGACGTTCGACAATGGCGGCGAGGATGCCGCCGACGGTCGCCATGCTGGTGGTGTGGTCGCCGATACCGGTCCTGAGTGTTGTCGGCTCCTGGCCCTTGACGGTTTGCAGCCAGCCGACGCCGGAGCGGGCATAAAAAGCGGCAATGTCGAAGCCGGGCTTGTCGCGGTCCGGACCTTCGAGGCCGTAGCCGGTGACGCTGGCATAGACGAGGCGCGGGTTGATGGCGGCCAGCGACTTGTAATCGAGGCCGGCGCGCTCAAGGCCGCCGGGGCGGACATTGGTGATGAAGATGTCGGCGTCCTTGACGAGACGCTTCACGGCCTCGACGCCTTCGGGCGTCGCCGTGTTGATGGCGAGGCCCTTCTTGCCACGATTGTCGAGATCGAAGATCGGCGAGCCCTTCAGATGGTCGGCGCCCATGTTGGCCATGGTGTAGCGCATGGGGCAGCCCGCGAGCGGTTCGATCTTGATCACGTCGGCGCCCCAGTCGGCCAGAATGCCACCGGCGCCGGGC
>JAUXOE010000029.1 GCA_030682415.1 Parvibaculum sp. | reverse complement strand
CTAGGATTCTTTCTTCGTGCCGTCTTTTTTCGACGAAGGCTTCTTCGCCCCGCCCATCGCCGATTGCGCCATCCCCCACAAGAGGCTCTGGAACTGTTCGAGCCCCTGCGCACCGACCGGCATGATCGCCTTCACGATCTGCTCGGGATCGATATAGGACATGTTGGAGGCCATGCGTTTCTCGAGCTCGGCGATCAGCCGCTGCTGCATCGGCTCGAGATCCGGCAGGCCCATCAGGCGCCGTGCTTCCACCGGCGTCAGTTCGACATCGATCGTGACTTTCATTGCCTTGATCTCTTTCTCGACGGGGCGGTTCTTATGCCCCACATTGCCGCAACAAATCAGTTCGTCTCCTCGAGTCAATCGCCCGGAAGGCCCGATGTCACGCAATTTCCTGAAAGACGAGACAAGTCCCTATCTGCTGCAGCACAAGGACAATCCGGTGCACTGGCATCCCTGGGGCGAGACGGCGCTCGAAGCGGCGCGCGCGACCGGCAAGCCGATCCTGCTCTCGGTCGGCTATGCGGCCTGTCACTGGTGCCATGTGATGGCGCATGAAAGCTTCGAGGATGCGGGCGTTGCGGCGGTGATGAATGCGCATTTCGTCAACATCAAGGTCGACCGCGAGGAACGCCCCGATATCGATGCGATCTACATGTCGGCGCTGCATCTGCTCGGCCAGCAGGGCGGCTGGCCGCTGACCATGTTCCTGACGCCGGACGGCGAACCCTTCTGGGGCGGCACCTATTTTCCAAAAGAGCCGAATTACGGGCGACCGGGTTTTGTCCATGTGCTGGAGGAAGTGGCGCGCCTCTTCCGCGAGGAACCCGAAAAGATCGACAAGAACCGCAAGGCGCTGGTGGCGGCACTCGCCGAACAATCGGCGACCGCACGGCCGGGCGAGCCGACCGAACAGGTGCCGTTGATCGTCGCCGAAAAACTGCTGCCGATGATGGATGGCGAGAATGGCGGCATAAAGGGCGCGCCGAAATTTCCGCAAGTGCCGATCCTGACGCTGCTCTGGCGCGCGCATCTGAAAACCGGCCGCGCCGATTTCTCGCAAGCCGTCACGCGCGCCCTCGACCATATGTCGGAAGGCGGTATCTACGATCATCTGGGCGGCGGCTATGCGCGCTACTCGGTCGACGAATTCTGGCTGGCGCCGCATTTCGAGAAGATGCTCTACGACAATGCGCTGCTGATCGACCTGCTGACGCTCGCCTGGCAGGAAACGCGAAAGCCGCTTTATGCGCGCCGCGTGCGCGAGACCATCGAATGGATCGCGCGCGAGATGGTTGTCGAGGGTGGCGGGATTGCGGCGTCGCTCGATGCCGACAGCGAAGGCGTCGAGGGCAAGTTCTATGTCTGGTCGGAAGCCGAGATCGACAATCTGTTCACGCCGGCCGAGGCCGACCTCTTCAAGGCGGCCTACAATGTTTCGGCCGAAGGCAATTGGGAGGAGACCAATATCCTCAACCGGCTGGCGCGTGCGGACCTGCCGCTGACGGCCGAAGAAGAAGCCGCACTCGAGCCGTTGAAGGCACGCGCCTTTGTCGAGCGCGACCTGCGCGTCCATCCGGGCTTCGACGACAAGGTGCTCAGCGACTGGAACGGCATGGCGATCGCCGCCCTGGCGCGCGCCGGCGCCGCCTTCGGCGAGGCTGACTGGGTGGCGATGGCGGCGTCCGCTTTCCGCTTCGTGATCGAGACGATGCGTGTCGATGGACGCCTGCACCACGCCTGGCGCGCGGGCCGCTTGCAGCACATCGCCATGGCCGACGATCTGGCCAATATGGCCGCCGCGGCGCTGGCACTCAACGAGGCGACCGGCGACGCCGCCTATGTGGAAGCCGCCGAAAGCCTTGTCGCCGAACTCGACGCCCATTACCGCGACGAGACGAATGGCGGCTATTTCTTCACCGCCGACGATGCACCCGCGCTGATCGTCCGTAGACGGACGGTTGCCGACGATGCGACGCCGGCCGCCAACGGCACCATGCCCGGCGTGCTGGCAAGGCTTTCGCTCATGACCGGCAAGCCGGCTTACATGACCCGCGCCGACGAGATCATCCGCGCCTTTGCCGGCGAGCTGCAGCAGAACATCTTTCCGCTCGGCACTTACATTGCCAGCTTCGAGACGCGGCTCCGGCCGGTGCAGATCGTGCTGGTGGGAACGCATGAAGAGACCGCCCCCCTCGCCCGCGCCGCTTTCGGCGTCTCGCTGCCCAATCGCGTGCTGATGCGGGTCGCCGACGGTGCCGCCCTGCCCGACGGCCATCCGGCGCGCGGAAAAGGGAAGCTCGACGGACAGCCGACGGCTTATGTCTGCGCCGGCGAGACCTGCTCGCTGCCGCTGACGGAGACGGCGGCGCTTGAGGCGGAGCTGCGGCGGGTGCGGGCGGGGTAGCCTCTCTGGCTGCCGTTCCCCTTTTATGCCTAGAATGACCGCATGGCAGACGACCCGGAAAATCCGGTGCTTACCTATCTCCGTCGCATCGACGAAAGAGTCGATCGGCTGGCAGAAGATATGCGCGAGGTCAAATCGCGTCTCGGCATCCTTGTGAGCCAGTACGCCAATGTCTCCAATCGCCTCGACCGTCTGGACGAGCGCATGGGCCGAATTGAAAACCGGCTGGGTCTCGCCGACGCCTGATCGACCGTCACCTTCCTGCTTCCG
>JAUXOE010000026.1 GCA_030682415.1 Parvibaculum sp. | reverse complement strand
GCCAGGCGAGGCGGATCATCAAGCCGCCATAATGGCCCCAATCGGCGGGCCACCAGTCCTGGCTGTCGGTCATCAGGGCATGCATGTCCTTCTTCAGCGCCGCGAAGTCGAGCTTCTTCAGCTCTTCGCGGTAGTTGAAGTCGTTGCCCAGCGGATTGGTCTTGCTGTCGTGCTGGTGGAGAATGTCGAGATTGAGGGCGTTCGGCCACCATTCCATGTTCGATGTGCCCGTGGTCGTGGCGCCGCCATGCATCACCGGGCACTTGCCGCTTTGTGCTGTGCTCATTTACCTTGTTCCTCCTTGTTGGGGTCGGCCGCGCGAACCTAGATTATAACTATTCTAATTAAAATATACCGCGCGCCACGCTAAAAACAAGCCATTTTTTTTGGAATACAAGCTGAAGGGCCAGGACGCAGGTCGGGGCCGATCTCCGGCCATCGTGGGCTTCTTCAAGGCAAGAGTCTTCCAGAATGCGACGTCGATCGCGGCGGCCGGCGCCGTGCCCGACATTGACAGGCGGGTCTCCGCTGACCACTATTGGCATTATTAATGCCAACAATTAATCGGGGCGGGCGATGCGGACGAAGATTGCAACAAGGGTGTCCGCATTGATCACCAGTCCGCGCCTGCGGGCCTTGGGGCGCCGGCGTCATGCCCTGATGCGGCGGCTTTCCGGGCGGCGGCCGGTCATCCATTATTTCCATCAGGCGGGCGATCCCTACAGCGTGCTGGCGATCCAGGCGGTGCCGCTGTTGCGGGCGCGCTACGATGTCGATGTCGAGGTGCATGCGGTTTCCGCGCCCGACATGGCAGCGGCGCCCGAGCCCGACATGCTGAAAGCCTATGGGCTGCGCGATGCGGGCCTGTCGGCGCGGCTTGCCGGTTTCGCGCTCGATGCCGACATTTCGGCGCTCGCGCCCGATGCCAGCCCCAAGGCGCTGGCCGCAGGCGACCGCTTGCGCCGCAAGCTCGGCCACTATCTCGGCGCGGTCTTCTCTTTCGAGGGCGAGTGGTATTGGGGTCTCGACCGGCTCGATTTTCTCGAAGAGCGGCTCTTGCCCTTCCGCCGCGCCGATGCGCCGAAGGGTTTCATCGCGCCGCGCCGCGAGGTGACGCTCAAGCCGGTGAAGGCGCCTGCGCGCGCGCCGGTTTTCGAGGCCTTCATTTCCTTCCGCAGCCCCTACACGTATCTGGCCATCGCGCGTGTGACGAAACTGGCGGCGCATTACGGCGCCGATCTCCGCTGGCGCTTCGTGTTGCCGATGGTGATGCGCGGGTTGCCGGTGCCGCTGGCCAAGCAGCTTTATATCGTGCGCGACTGCAAGCGCGAGGCCGAGCGTCTCGGGCTTCCCTTCGGCCGCGTCGCCGATCCGGTCGGCGCCGGCACCGAACGCGGGCTCGCGGTGCTGCATCACGCAATCCCGGCCGGCAAGGGTGCGGCTTTCGCGCAGTCCTTTCTGCAAGGCGTCTTCGCCGAAGGGATCGATGCGGCGTCCGACACGGGCCTCATCCGGCTGGCGGCGCGGGCGGGGCTCGATGCCGCCTTTGTCGAAAAGGCGCTGGCCGATCCGTCCTGGCGCGAGGTCGCCGAAAAGAACCGCGCCGACATGTTTGCCGGCGGCGCCTGGGGCGTGCCGTCCTTCCGCGTCGAAGGCGGGGCGATGCATTGGGGCCAGGACCGGCTCTGGGTCGTCGAGGAAGAATTGCGGGCGGCTTGCGAAAAGCCCTAACCGCGTTTCTTCAGCGCCAGCGCCAGCAGCACAGCGACGACCGGAATGATGGCGAGCGTTGCGTAAGCCTCGGGCGGCCGGTCGGGGCCTTCGCCCGGTTTGAAGACCCACTGGTTGAGCGCGATGATCGTCCGCTCGACCAAAATCAATGCCAGAAGCAGCGGCACCAGGCTGCGGTAGCGCCATGACACCGCCAGCATCGTCAGTCCCCAGACGATCTGCGTCGCGCCGACCCAGGCAAAGACGCCGATGATCGTTGTCGCATTATGCGTCAGATCGAGGCCGGCGATGACGCCGGCGCCGCCATCGGGCAGGAAGGCGTGGATGGCGCCCGGCACGATGGTCAGAATGCCGAGCAGTGTCAGCCCCCAGGCGGAAACGAAGCTGCCGTCATAGGCATGGTTGGTGCTGTCGGGCAGAAGGGCCGCCATGCTGGTTCTCCGGTCGATGTTGCGCTTTGGTTTCCGGCAGCGGCGCTCAGCCCGCCCAGTAGATATATTCGTCGTCCTCGGTCGCTTCTTCCTCCAGCGTCTTGTCGATCGTCACCGGCATTTCGCCGACCGCCGGGAACAGCGGCTCGCGCTGCGTCGCATCATGGGCGTCGAGCAATCCGGTCATCTCCGCCACGCGCTCGGGATAGAGCTCGGCGAGATTGACCTTTTCGGTCGGATCGTCGTTGAGGTTGAACAGCCAGGTCCGTTCGGGCTTTGTCGTCACCTGCAACTTCCAGCCATCCTTCTGCACGACGCGGTAAAAGGCATTGCGCCAGAACAGCGCCCGGTCGGGCGCGGCGCCGGCATCGGCCGCATAGGGCAGCAGGTCGACACCGTCGATGACGCGGTCGTCCGGCAGGTCACCGCCCGCCGCCGCCACGAGCGTCGGGAAGAGATCGATATGGGCGACCGGCGTTTCGCGCGTCGTCCCCGGTGCGATCGTACCGGGCCATTGCACGAAAAAGGGCACGCGAATGCCGCCCTCGAAAAAGGTCAGCTTCCAGCCGCGATAGGGCGCATTGACGTCCGGAATGCCGATATAGCCGGGCCCGCCATTGTCGCTGGAGAAGATCACGATGGTGTTGTCGTCGAGACCGTTATCCTTCAGCGCCTGCAACACGCGGCCGACGCTGCGATCGAGCGCGCGGATCATCGCCCCGTAGACGCGCAGCCGCTCATCCTCGATTTCGGCCAGCGCGTCGTAATCTTCTCTCGAAGCCTGCAACGGCGTGTGAACGGCCCAATGCGCCAGATAGAGGAAGAAGGGGCGGTTGCGGTTGGCCTCGATCGCCTTCACCGCCTCGTCGGTATAATAATCGGTCAGATAGCCCTTCGGCTCGAACCATTCGCTCGCATTGTAAGACGTCGCATAGCGCATGCGGGCCCAGAGAAACTGGTCGATCGGATCGAAGGGCAGCTTGGCGTTGACGACATCGGGGCTGTCTTCGGGCAGGAAGAGCCCGCTTTCCATCATCACCGTTTCGTCGAAGCCCTGCGCGTTGGGCCGGAACTCTTCCGAATTGCCGAGATGCCACTTGCCGATA
>JAUXOE010000020.1 GCA_030682415.1 Parvibaculum sp. | reverse complement strand
CCTCCAAATACGAACCGCCAGGGTGCTTTGGGGGCACAATGACTGGAGGACTAACGTATGACCCGATTCACGAAGCTTCTTCTCGCCGGCACCGCCAGTGTCGCTTTGATGGCCTCGCCCGTGCTGGCCGCGGAAGTCGGTGTTGGCGTTGGTGCCGGCGCTGAAATCGGTGCCCCCGCGGGTGGCATCTCCGCCGGTGCCAAGGGCGGCGCCTCCGGTTCGGGCGCAGCCAGTCTGCCGAATGCCGCGGACAAGGCGCATGACGCCATGGACACCGGCCGCAACACCGCCTCCGAAGCAGCCGGCACGGCCGGCAGCACCGTCGGTCAGACCAGTGGCGCCGCTTCCGGTGTCCTTGGGACGACCGCAGGCGCAGCCGCCTCCAGCTCCGGCATGGGCGGCGCGCTGGACAGCCGCGCCGACGGCAAGGCCAGCGGCGGTGCCACGCTCGGCAGCGACCATGCGGCCGAAATTACCGATGAGCATGTGGCCGGCCTTCAGGCCCTCGGCTACAGCGACATCGAGCCCGTCGAAGCCCAGGGCGACGCTGCCGCCGAAGGTCAAGCCAATGTGACTGCCACCAACCCCGATGGCGCGCGTGTCAACCTGCTTGTGGAAACGGCCACCGGCATCGTGATCGGCGTAGAGCCGGCTGAATAATCCGCCTTCCCGGCGGAAGTCACGAACGGCAAACAACGAACAACGGCGCGGAAGCTTCGGCTTCCGCGCAGTCTGCATTCATGGCGCGCGTTTAGGACGCTGTTCCAAAGTGATGTCTCCGTAATGCCCGGTCCTTGAACGTCGAAATGCAATAGACGCGCGGATCATTTTGGTATCACAAGAATGGTAAGCGCAATTTATCGCTGCATATTCTTGCCCAACATAAGGTCATTTCATGGCCGGGTTGACGACCTCGCGCGGAATCTTAGATGGCTCATTGTAGGGCTGCCTGGGGGCGCAACGACTGGAGGTTTGATATGACCCGGTTCAGCAAGACCCTTCTCGCAGGCGCGGCCAGCATCGCGCTGATGGCGTCTCCCGCCCTCGCCGAGGGCGACGCATTGCAGCCCGGCATGCCGGGCGCGCCGGATGCGGCCGCTACCGAGCCGATGCTCGAGGTCGACCCCATCGCGCAACTTCAGGCATTGGGCTACAGCGACATCGAGCCCATTGAGGCCGAAGGCGATGCCGAAGTCGAAGGCCAGCAGTCCTTCACCGCCACAAATCTCGATGGTGCCCGCGTCCAGGTGACGCTCGACACCCATACCGGCGCGGTGATCGACGAAGAAGCGGCCTACTAAGCCCACATCGAGCCTGTCACGACCATTCGGCGCGGGAGCTCCGGCTCCCGCGCCGTTTGTCGTTCAGAACTCGAATTCCAGCGCCATGCCGTCATAGGCCGGTTCGACGCCCGCCGGCAGCTCGGCCTTCAGCGCCTGGTAGTCGAGATCGACATGCAGATTGGTCAGCACGCCATGCGGCACCCCGGCCCGCTTCAGCCAGCCGAGCGCCATCTCGACATGCGCATGTGTCGGATGCGGGCTGTAGCGCAGCGCATCGACGATCCAGCAATGAATACCGTCCAGTAACGCGAAACTCTCATCCGGAATACCAACCGCATCGGCCGAATAGGCCAGCGGCCCGAAGCGGAAGCCCAGCGAGCGGATATTGCCGTGATCCTGGTCGAATGGCAGCGCGACAAGGGTGCCGCCCGGTCCCTCGATATGCAGCGCCCTTCCCGGCTCCTCGATCAAGTGATGGTTGAGGATCGGCGGGTAACCGGCCCCGGGCTTCTCGCGAAAACAATATCCGAAGCGGTTGAGCAAGGTGTCGCTGGTCGGCCCGTCCATCCAGCAATCGACGCGGCGGCGCTGGTTGATTGCCACCATGCGGAGATCGTCGATGCCGTGGCTCTGGTCGGCATGGTCATGCGTGAACAACACGCCATGGATCGGCCCGACGCCGGCATCGATCAGCTGTTCGCGCATGTCCGGCGATGTATCGACCAGCACCACGGTCTTTTCGGCCGGGTTGCGCTCCCATTGCTCGACCAGCAGCGAGCAGCGCCGTCGCCGGTTCTTCGGCTCCTTCGGGTCGCAGGCGCCCCAATGCCCGCCATCGGGTCCGATGCGCGGCACGCCGCCCGACGAGCCGCTGCCAAGGATGGTCGCCCGGAGCTTCATCCGCGCCGCACCGCGTCAGCCGGCACGCGCGAAAACAGCCGCAGGAAATTCGCCGTCGTCGCCTCGGCCAGCTCGGCCGCCGTCACGCCTTTGACCTCGGCCAGTTTCGCCGCCGTATGCACCACGAAAGCCGGCTCGTTGCGCTTGCCGCGCTTCGGCACCGGCGCTAGGTAAGGCGCATCGGTCTCGACCAGCAGCCGCGTCATCGGCACCTTCGCGGCGGTCGCGCGCAGCTCATCCGCGGTCTTGAAGGTCAGGATGCCCGACAGCGAAATATAAAGCCCCAGTTCGAGAGCCTTTTCAGCGAGTTGAGGGCCTGAGCTGAAGCAATGCAGAAGCCCCGGAAAGGCGCCCTTCCCGGTTTCTTCAACCAGAATCTCGGCCATGTCTTCGTCGGCGTCGCGTGTATGCACGACAAGCGGCAACCCCGTTTCGCGCGCCGCCGCGATATGCGAACGGAAGCTCCGCTGCTGCGCCTCGCGGGGGGAATGTTCGTAATAATAGTCGAGCCCGGTCTCGCCGATGCCGACCACCTTCGGATGCTTCGCCATCTCGATCAGTGTCGCTGTATCCGTCTCGGGCTCCGAGGCCGCTTCATGCGGGTGAATGCCGACCGTGCAGAAGACATGCGGAAATCGCTCCGCCACCGCCCTCACCCGCTCGAACTCGCTGACTTTGGTCGAAATCGTCACCATCAACCCCACACCCGCCGCATGGGCGCGCGCCACCACATCCTCGACCTCCGGCCCGAAATCCGGCCCGAAATCAGGAAAGTCGAGATGGCAATGGCTGTCGATCAACACGGGAAGGGTCACGACGCCGCCTCCGGCTCCACATAGCGCGGAAACACGCCCTGGGGCGCCGGCAGCGCCGTGCCGGGCTTCAGCGCGCCCTGCGGCCCCAGCGTGCCGAAGCCGCGCGTCTCGGGCCCCAGCGCCAGCTGGTCGAGGATCTTCGCCGACGCTTCCGGCATCACCGGCTGCACCAGAATGCCGATATGCCGGATCGCCTCGGCCAGCACATAGAGCACGGTCGCCATGCGCGGCGGATCGGTCTTGCGCAAGGTCCAGGGTGCCTGCTCGTCGACATAACGGTTGGCGTCGCCGCACAGCCCCCAGATCGCCTCGAGCCCCTTGTGGAAGGCCTGTGCGTCGAACTCGGCCCGCACCCGGTCGAGAAGCCCATGCGCGGTCGCCAGCAGCGCCTTGTCGGCATCGCTGAAAGCGCCCGGTTCCGGCACTGCCGCGCCGCAATTCTTGGCGATCATGCTGAGCACACGCTGCACCAGATTGCCGAGATCGTTGGCGAGGTCGCCATTGGTCCGGTGCACGATCGAGGTATGAGAGAAGTCGCCGTCATTGCCGAACGGCACTTCGCGCAGCAGGAAATAGCGCGACGCATCGCGCCCGTAAGTCGCCACCAGATGATCCGGTGCGATGACGTTGCCGAGCGACTTCGACATTTTCTGCCCTTCGATGGTCCACCAGCCATGCGCGAACACGCGCTTGGGCGTCGGCAGTTCCGCGGCCAGCAGGAAGGCCGGCCAGTAGACCGTATGGAAGCGCAGAATGTCCTTGCCGATCACATGCAGGTCGGCGGGCCAGTAGCGCTTGTACTGTTCGTTCTCGGTATCGGGATAGCCGACGGCGGTCATGTAGTTGGTCAACGCGTCGAGCCAGACATACATGATGTGATTTTCGTCGTCCGGCACAGGCACGCCCCAGTCAAAGGTCGTACGGCTGATCGAGAGATCCCGCAGACCCCCTTTGACGAAACTGACGACCTCGTTGCGCCGGCTTGCGGGCGCGATGAAATCGGGATGCGCCGCGTAGAATTCGAGCAGCGGCTCCGCCCATGCCGACAGCCGGAAGAAATAGGACGGCTCCTCCACCCATTCGCACTCGGCACCCGTCGGCGCGATCTTCTTGCCATTCGGACCGGCGGTCAGTTCATCCTCGTCATAGAAGGCCTCGTCGCGCACGGCATACCACCCGGCATAGGAACCGAGATAGATATGGCCATTCTCTTCCATACGCTTCCACAGGGCCTGGCACGCGGCGGCATGGCGCGGTTCGGTCGTGCGGATGAAGTCGTCATTGGAAAAATTCAACGTCTCGCAAAGATCGAAGAAATTCTTCGACACGCGGTCGGTGAATTGCTGCGGTGTCACGCCCGCCAGCGCCGCGGCCTTTTCGACCTTCTGTCCATGCTCGTCGGTGCCGGTCAGAAACTTGACGTCGAAGCCGTCGAGCCGCTTGAACCGTGCCAGCACATCGCACGCCAGCGTCGTATAGGCGTGCCCGATATGCGGCACGTCATTGACGTAATAGATCGGCGTCGTGATGTAAAAAGCCTTGGGCGCGCTCATTCTTCTCTCAATTCCGTACTTCGCTTCGTCGTTGCGGTTCTTCGTCCGTCGTCTCGTCCCACCCTCCCCCTGTGGGAGGGTCAAACCGCTGCAAGCGGTTTGGGGAGGGGTCGCGGAGGAAATCCCGGGCAAGGACGGCGGCGATTTTGTGTCGCTGCCCGGCGATCCGCCCTCAAACGCCCGCCCGCTCGCTGGCAGTCGCCTCGAGCATTGAAAAGACGTTCAGGACCACGAGCTTCCGGTCCGTGTTCAGCGCCTCGCCCCGGGCAATGGAATGGCCGATCTTTTCCCATACCTCGACCCAGCGATCAAGGCTGGCCCCGCCCCGCGCCGGGTCCGAAAGCCGCGCCATCGCCGCCCCCTCGCCCGCCGCGATATCGGGTCCCGGATCGAGCCCGGCGCCGCTGCGGATCAGCCGTTGCAGCCACAGCGTCAGCAACTCGGCAAGCGTCTCATAGGCATCGTCGGCGCCACGCCGCGCCGCCTTGTCGGCCAGCGCATGAACGGCAGCAATGTCGAGCCGCGGCAGCGAAGCAAGCAGGCCTGCCAGTTCCTTGTAGAGCGCCAGTCCGCCGCCCGACGCGATCGCCAGCGCCCTGCCCGCGCTGCCATCGGCCAGCTGGGCGATCGTCTCGGCCTCGCCTGCTTTGAGTTTCAATTCTTCGGCCGTCATCGTCGCGACGATCTCGGCCACGCCCAGCGGCTTCATCGCCAGCGCCCGGCAGCGCGATCGGATGGTCGGCAACAGCCGTCCCGGCTGATGCGACAGTACCAGGAACAGCCCCTGCGGCGGCGGCTCTTCGAGCGCCTTCAGCAGCGCGTTGGCGGCATTCGGATTCATGTCGTCGGCCGCATCGATAATGACGATCCGCCAGCCACCGGCACCGCCCGCCGTCATGCCGAAAAAATGGCCGATGCGCCGCACCTCGTCGACCGGCAGCACGGTCTTGAATTTCTTGGTCTTGTCGTCCCAGGGCCGCCGCACGGTCAGAAGATTCGGATGGCTCCCCGCCGCCACCTGATGTGCCGCCGCGCTCGCCGCCGGCACCGCAAGATCGCGCGCGCCCGCCGCCCGCGCCGCCTCCGGCGTCCCGTAATGCAGAATGAACCGCGCGAAGCGATAGGCCAGAGTCGCCTTGCCGATGCCCTTCGGCCCGGTCATCAGCCAGGCATGATGCATCCGCCCGCCCATGAAGGCCTCGAAAAGCGCCCGCTCGGCCTCCTGATGCCCATGAAGCCCCGCCACCTCGCGCGGATGCGCGAAATCGTCCAGCCGGTCGCTCTCGGGAATGTCCTTCTCAGCCATGCCTTTGTGTTAGCACGGGCAGGCGGCGGGCGTCATGTCTTGGCTTGGTGGATAGCGGCGGCGGCCCTTACGGCGCTTCGGTCTGCCGGCTGCGGCTCGATGCGACCTGGTCGGTCGGCCGCGTGCTGCGCGAGGCCAGCACGTTGATCTGTTCGTTGAGATCGTCCGCCAGCGGATCGACGCGCTCGTTATTGATCGCCACCTCGTAATAGAGATGGTTGCCGGTCGCGAGCCCCGTCATGCCGACATAGCCGATCACATCGCCCTTCTTGACGCCCGCTCCCGCGCTGACACCGGGCGCGAAGCCCGAGAGATGCGCATAATAGGTTTCGACATTCTCGGCATGCTTGATGGTCACCAGCTTGCCGTAATTGCCGCGCCAGCCGGCCATGCCGACAATACCGTCTTCCGCCGCATAGACCGGCGTGCCCTTCGGCGCCGACCAGTCGACGCCGCGATGCAGCCGCTTGTCCTTCAGAACGGGATGGATGCGCCACCCGTAGCCGGAGGTCATGCGTGCCTTTGAGGTGTCGATCGGATCGCCGAGATGGAGCCCGCGATCGGGCAAGGTCGGCTCGACTTGCGCCGGCCGGTCGAGCGGCCGGATCGCATTGGCGGCCACCGGATCGAGCACGGTGACGAGATTGCCGCTGCGGGCGTCGGCGGAGGACGAAGGAAGGAAGAACAGGAAGGCCGAGAGGAGGAGCAGGGCCGCCGAAAAAATAGGTCGGGCGACCTCTTTTTGCTGTCGTCGTGTCACCGGCGATCCTCTTCTCGTGGCCGGCGCGGTCGCCGGGAATCCATCCATCTGAAAAATGCTGCACGTCCTATAGGCGAAGCCGGGGATAAGGGCAAACCGGATTAACCTCGTCAGCCAATTATGACAGTTCAGTGACAGTTTCGTGACAGAGGGGGGGTAAGGCGTTGTTCGACAGCCTGCCAAATTGCTGTCGCGACCGCCGCCGGAGCGCCGCTGGCATCGATGACGACGCAGCGTTCCGGCTCGTTTTTGGCAATGTTTAGAAAGGCTTGGCGCAAGCCTTCATGGAACGCGAGGCCCATGCGCTCATAGCGGTCCTCGGCCGAATTGTCCTGTCCCTGCCGCGACTTGGCGCGTGCAAGCCCCTGTTCGACCGGCAGATCGAGGATCAGCGTCAGCGCCGGCATGTCGGCACCGACAACCATCTCCTTGAGTTCATTGATGAATTCGAGGCCGACCCCCTGCCCCTGATAGGCCAGCGTCGAGTCGACGAAGCGGTCGGAAATCACCCATTCGCCGCGCGCCAGTGCCGGTCTGATGGTCCGCTCCAGATGGTCGGCACGGGCCGCAAAGTGAAGCAAAGCCTCGGTTTTTGCGCTCCAGCGCGTCGTTTCGCCGGTCACCAGCAACTGCCGGATCGCCTCCGCACCCGCCGCCCCGCCGGGCTCGCGCGTCACGCAGACGGTCTCACCGCGCTCCCGCAGCTTCTCCGCAAGTCGTTGAATCTGCGTCGATTTTCCGGCGCCCTCGCCGCCTTCCAGCGTGATGAATCGGGCCTGCGCCAAGGTCAGCTTCCAAACAGCATCTGCATCAACGACGCGCCGGCGCGGCCAAAAAGGCCTTGTCTTTCAACGCTTCCGCCCGCCACCAGCGGATATTCGCGCAGCGGCGCCCCCGCCGTTTCAACCTTCAGCACACCGACTTTTTGTCCGGCCGCAACCGGCGCCACAAGCGGCGTTTCATATGCCACCGATACTTTCATGTCGCGGCGCTGATCGACCGACAGGATGACATTGATATCCGTCGTGCTGACCAGCGGCACCTCTGCATAGGTGCCTTGCCACACTGGTGCGTTGTCGATGGCCGTCCCGGCCGCGAAAAGCTTGTAGTTTTTGAACGAGCGGAAGCCCCAATCGAGAATACGCACCGTTTCGTCGGCCCGCGCCCTCTCGCTCGGCAAACCATTCAGCACAAGGATCAGCCGCCGGTCGCCGCGCATCGCCGACGCTGTAAGGCCGTAGCCCGCGGCTTCGGTGTGGCCGGTCTTCAATCCGTCCACGGATGGGTCGAGATAGAGGCCGGGATTGCGGTTTCCCTGCCGGATGCCGTTCCACGTGAAGTCCCGTTCCTTGAAAATCGGATAGTACTCGGGAAATTCCATGATGAGATGGCGCGCCAGCAGCGCAAGGTCGCGGGGCGTCGTGACATGTTCTTCATGCGGCCAGCCGGTGGAATTCTTGAAGACCGAGCCCGTAAGACCGATTTCCTTGCCGCGTTCGGTCATGCGGATGGCAAAAGCCTCTTCCGAGCCGCTCAGCGCTTCCGCCACGGCAATGCAGGCGTCGTTGCCGGACTGGATGATGATGCTCTTGAGCAAGGCCTCGACGGGCACTGACGAGTTGAGGTCGGCAAACATGGTCGACGAGCCCGATGCGGCCCCGCCGGTGCGCCAGGCATATTCGCTGATGATGAACTCGTCCTCGAGCTTGACGCTGCCGTCGCGCAGCGCGCCGAACAGCACATCCAGCGTCATCAGCTTGCTCATGCTGGCCGGATACATTGTCTGGTCTTCGTTCTTGCCCCAGAGCACGGCCCCCGTCTCGTAGTCCATCAGAAGCGCAAATTCCGCCGCTGTGTCGAAGGCAAGCGCCGGCCGCGGCCCGGCAAATGCCGCTCCGATAAGGGCGGCACAGAAGATCAGGAAAGAAGCGGCGCTTTTCATCGTATTTGCTTGTCCTTTTCGGCGACAGGACGGTCTGTTCGCCGGCGATTGCAGAGTCTAGTCGATGACGATACGCGCACCATTATGTCCGCGCTGCAAGACGGACTGCAGCGAGCTGTCGGCGGCCGGAACGTCGGAAAGCGGCCCCAGGCGCACACGATAGAACTGTGTCCCATCGACCATCGTCGTCTGAATTTCGACCTGCCCGAGCCCCGTCAAATGCTGACGCACGGCTTCGGCGTTTTGCAGGCTCTGAAACGAGCCGGCCTGCACGTAGATATTGCCCGGGCCGGCAACGGGCGCCTGCCGCGTCAGGCCCGCATCGTCGCGAACAGGCTGCATGGCCGCATCGGATGGTGCCGATGCGGGCACAATGCTCTGCGGCGGCGCGCTTGCAGCACCGACAGGTGCCGCCAGCTGAGACGTCGAGACGGCCGCCACAGACGTCAACGGCGCGGCATTGGCGCGGCGTTCGTCCGGTGGCGTCTCGACCTTCGGCGCGATAAAGGTTTCGGCAACGGCGCGTCCGTCACCGATGCCGCCATCGAGCGGCGCCCGGCCAATAAACTGCACCCGCACCTTTGCAGTGCCTTTCGTCATGAAACCAAGTTCCTCGGCAGCGCGCTTCGACATATCGATCTCGCGCCCTGCGGCGAATGGGCCCCGGTCGTTGACGCGAACAATCACCGAGCGGCCGTTTTCGAGATTGGTAACCCGCGCGATGGTCGGCATCGGCAGCGTCGGATGTGCGGCCGTCATGGCGTTCTGGTCGAAAATCTCGCCATTGGCCGTCTGCTTGCCGTGAAACTGCGGCCCGTACCAGGAGGCGATGCCGGTCGAATCGTATTTCTCATCTTCGCGCGGATAATACCAGATGCCGCCAATCTGATAGGGCGTGCCGACCTTGTAGTACCCGCCGCCGGTTTTGATCGGCGCCGATGTCGATGGCTTGCTGGCGGTGCCGCAGCCTGCCAGCATCAAGGCAAGCGCAAGAGGTGCCAGCATAGCGCGTGCTGCGCCGTGGACCTTTTTGGAAGCTTGAACAGTCATCGGAGACCTCTCTCCGAGGAGGCGGTCGCACATCTTCAGCGACGACTCATCCCTCGAATCTATACAGTTTTCTTATATTGAGCCGGACATTCGGCGGCAAGCAAGACCGGGGCGACAGCCGGAATTTGCTACGGGCTCCATATGGTTACATCATGTCCGTAAAGACATTCCGACTGTTGGAACAAAAAAGTGAATGACCTTTCCGGCCATCTCGCCCGCCCTTCCCTGACCTCCGGCCTCGTCGACCTGATCCGGCAAAAACCGATGACGTCGGCCGATTTCGAGGCTGCGGCGCTCTTTACGCTCGATGCCGTCGCCAACAGCCTTGCCGGGCGCAATTCGGAGCCCGGGCGCGTGTTGATGAACTGGTGGCATGCGCGCGGTGGCTCCAACACGGCGCCTGAACCGGCGCGCCTGGCATTTCTGATGGCGGCGCTCTGCCATATTCTGGAAACTGACGATCTGCATCGCGAGTCGGTGGTGCATCCCGGCTGTGTCGTTGTTCCGGCCGCCTGGGCGCTCGCGACGGCGCGAGGCGCGAGCGGACGGGCGTTTCTTCAGGCGGTTCTGCATGGCTTCGAGGCGACAACGCGAGTCGGCATGGCAGTCGGTCCGGCGCATTATCGCATCTGGCACAACACGGCGACCTGCGGGCCCTTCGGCTCGGCAATGGCGGGTGCGTCGCTCCTCGGCTTGTCCGACGAGGCCGCGGTTCACGCGCTGGGAAATGCAGGCAGTCAGTCCGCCGGCCTCTGGCAGTTTCTTGAAACCGGCGCGATGACCAAGCATCTCCATGCCGGCCATGCCGCAGAAGCCGGTGTCAATGCTGCGGAACTCGCGGCATTCGGTTTCACGGGCCCGGCTCAAATCCTCGAAGGCGAGAAAGGCTTTTTCCGGGCGGCCTGCCCCGACGCGGATCCGGATGCGGTCCTGCGCGCGCCCGACGCGCCGTGGCAACTTGTTCGCACCTCGATCAAGCCATGGCCTTCATGCCGTCACACCCATCCGACCATCGATGCGGCCGCCGAACTGCGATTGCGACTGACGGCCGATGGGCTCGATTTGGATGCGATTGAGGCGATCGACATCTCGACCTATGGGGCGGCAATCGATGTCTGCGATCGGCCCGTTGTGCAAAGCGATTATGAGGCGAAGTTCTCCTTGCAGCACGCCGCCGCCGCCGCCCTGCTGTTCCCGGTGGTCGATTTTGAAGCCTTCGGTGCCGCGGCCCGGCAACGCTGCGCACCACTTGCGGCGCGAGCCCGGATCGAGGCCGTCAATCCATGGGCGGCCGCCTATCCGCAGAACTGGGGCGGTCGTGTCCGTCTTCGCTTGGCCGACGGGCGTGAATTTGTGGCCGAACGCACCGACGCCAAGGGCGACCCCGAAGCGCCGCTCAGCCCCAATGAAATGGTCGAGAAAGCCGGAATGCTTCTCCGCCATGGCGGGCTTGCGGACCCAACGCCGTTCATCGACGCCGTCCTTGGCCTCGCCGGAAGCACAACCTTGCCCGATCTTTCGCTGGTCTGAAATCAGCCGGCGGCGTTGTCGACCATCGGCTTGATGAAGCTCAGATAGGCCTGCCCGAAAAAGCCGATCAGAAAAGGCATCCAGATCCAGGCCGTCCGCCAACGCAGCTTGCGCTTCTTTTTTTCGGACTTCGGGGCTGTTCCCAGCGGTGCGGGCGGCGCGACATTTGTCTTGGGCGCTGCCTCCGCCGCGGCCTCCGCGAGAGCCAGTTCACGGGACTCCCGCCGCTCCCCGAGAAACTGCCGGAACATAAAAAGGCCAAGCACCATGATGATGCCCAGCGGAATCCATGGCGACGTTAAATCAACCGGCACAACAACACTCCCCCCGAAAGCCACGCACGCGGCATTCTTGCCCGCTTTTGTCCCATTTTGGCAAGCATTGCCGGGACTTGCAAAAGGGAATTGACGTTAACCATAAAGGAACGGGATCGATGGCCTGGCCGACAAGGCAAAAACGCTCAGTTCGACATCTGCTGGGCGAAGAAGCAATGCCGCCGATTTTCCGGTTGAGTTGCGTCGTCGCTACCGGTAACTCGAGAGCCCGGATGGGTGGCCGAGTGGTTTAAGGCACCGGTCTTGAAAACCGGCGTGGGTGCAAGCCCACCGTGGGTTCGAATCCCACCCCATCCGCCACTAAAGTGCGGCAGCGTCTCTCGACACTTTCCACAGCCGTCCACTGCGCGACGCTGATCTCAAGCCGCCGTTCCTGCCGCCTTTGCGCTCGTTTTGGCCCTCGCGACTTTCGGCGTGGATTGCTTGCGGCGCGGGCCCGTTGCCGCCTTCGCCTTCGGTTTTGCGTTGATTGTTTCGACGCCGCTCGCCGCTGCTTCGGCGCGCATCGCCTCTTTCATCTCGTCGAAGGATTCCTGAATGCAGGCGGCGTAGAAATCGGGGTCCGGCATCATCTCGCGGCAGGAGGTGAAGGACACGGTGATCTGGCCGCAATAGCTGAACACCGGATGGATAATGCCCATGCCGTCGAGAATCGGTGCCAGCCCGTAATGCGTGACCATGCGCGAACCCGTCATGTAGAGCGGAATTTGCGGTCCCGGCACATTGGTGATGACGGTGTTGAAGAAAGGCCGGATGCGGTTGGCGATACCGAGATTGGAGTAGAGCCGTGCTGCGAGCCCCGACAGCGTCGACGGAATGAATTGCGAATAATCCGAAAGCGTCTTGGCGCCGATGGCGTTGGTCAGTTCCTTCGAACTCTTGGTCGCCTGGAAAACCGCCCGCAGCCGTTCGGCCGGATCGGCAATATCGGTGCGGATCGACAGCATCATGCCGCTGACGAGATTGCCGGCGGCCTTCTTCTTGTCGTCGGAACGAACGGAAATCGGCGCCATGGCGATCAGCGACTCTTTCGGCAGTTCGTCCTTCGCTTCGAGATATTTGCGCATCGCGCCGCCGACAACCGCCACGATCACGTCGTTGACGGTCGCGCCCTCGACGGCGCTCTTCATTGCCCGAATATCGCTGAGCGAAAAGGAGCGGCCATCGAAAACGCGATGCGGAGAAATGCTGGCGTTGAAACGGGTGCGCGGCACAGGCCCCGCCGTCTTGAGCTTGCCCGCCGTAAGGCCGATGCCAACCTTCGCGAGAGCCGGCACCGACGACGCCACGACGCCTGCCAGCTTGAAGGGCTGACGCAGATTGTTGATATAGGTGCGCGACAGCAGCTCGAGCACATTGGGATCGCGTTCCGGCACCCAGGGCTTTTCGGGCGGTGCCGGCCGGGCGTCCGGCGCGATGTCGTGAATGGCTGCAACGATTTCGGCACCAGACACACCGTCGATCGCGGCGTGGTGAATCTTGGACATGATGCCGAAGCTGCCCGGCGGCAGCCCCTCCACCTGGTCGAGACCCTCGATCACGGTGAACTCCCAGAGCGGCCGTGAAATGTCGAGCGGCCGCGCATGAAGACGCGCAACCTGGATGCAGAGCTGTCGCCAGTTTCCGGGCTTTGGCAGCGCGATATGCCGGACATGGAATTCGATATCGAAATTCGGATCTTCGATCCAGTAGGGATGATCGAGGTTCATCGGCACATGAACGACGCGCTGCCGGAAGGAACGCGCAAGATGCAGCCGCGTCTCGTAGTTCTCGAGGATACGCTTGAATCCCAGAACACCACCCTCGACCGTCGACTGATCGTAGATCGTCAAGCCGCCGATATGCATTGGCGCATTCGCTGTCTCGAAATAGAGAAACGACGCATCCATCGGACTAAGCTGGTCCATGTTTTCCTCCTCCCCTGAAGCGCGCCGGTTTGGTGCCGGCTTGCCCTTGTCGTGGGCCTGCGCTTTTCAATTCGTATCGAACGCGATGTTTCCCCTCCCCCGAGCGGAAACATCGGAACGTCTCAGGCCGCCGGGTAGCCCAGCCAGAATGGACCACGCCGTGCAAAAGGCTTGAATGTACCTTCCTTTTGCGCCAGCCGGTCGGCAACGGCCCAAAGGACTGCGGGATTGACGCCGAGGCCGCAATGACTGCCGAGAACCTCGATATTCTCTGCTTGCGGGCCTTCCCGCAGCACGCAGGTGCGCCAATTCACGACGCCGTCGGTCTTGGTGTAGATCGCGGTTGTCGGCACCGCGAGATCGCTCTGTATGCGAACCAGATCAGCTTCGGCAATGTCGTCGATCGCCTCGCCGCCGAGCTTTTCGTAGAGCTTGCCGGCATGCGTCGCCCGTACATCGTTGGCGAAGGGACTGCCCAGCGAAATGACCGAGCGGATCGCTTCGGGCATGGTCAACGCTACATCGCGGGCATAGATGCCACCGAGGCTCCAGCCGATCAGGCTGACCTTGTGGCCGCTCTTTTCGTGCAGTGCCTCGACTTCCTCATAGAGCTGATGACGTCGCGCCATCATGCTGCCGATATTGCGGCCAAGTCCCCAGCCTTGCGTCTCGTAGCCGAGCCGATCGAGATAGCTGCGCAGCATTTTGGTGGAGCCGTCGGAGGCGAGAAAGCCCGGCATCACAAGCACCGGATGTCCGTCGCCGCGTGGAGCCCTCATCAACAAAGGTAGCGACGCGAGGCCCATGCCGAGCTCGATGAGTGCACGGGGTTCCGCAAGTGTCAGGAGCCGCGAAGGGGGCCGAAGCCGTTGCTTCATGTTTCGACCAATGTCGGGCCCGCTGGCGTCTGCGATTGCAGCCATGCCGTAATTCCTTCCGGGAGCCGATCTGCCCCGTTGTTTCCAAGTTTATGGGTATGAGACTGTCCCGCTCTCGTTCACAAGAATCCGGCGGGTGATGTCATTGGATTGAGGCTACGCGCCATTAGAGCGCCGTTCAAGCCGGACGGGAGCGACCCGCCAGCCGCCGGAAACCATGAGTTTGCCGGGATTCAAGGAGTGCTCACCGGCCGATCTTGAACGTGGCGCTGCCCTTGGCGACCAGTTCTCCCGCCGCGTCGCGCAATTCGGCCTCGGCGAAGGCGATCGACTTGCCGCGATGGCGCACCCATCCTTCGCCAGTCAGCGTTCCCTTGTCGGCGCGGCCGACAAAGCTGGTCTTGAGTTCAAGCGTGACCTGAGGTGTCCCCGGTTCTTCGTGCGTAAGGCGAACAGCATGGCCGCACAATCCGTCGAGCATCGCCGAAAGGAAGCCGCCGAAAATGCGCCCGCCGCGGTTGACGAAGCCGTCGCCGGCGAGGAACGAAGCGCGGATATAGCCGCGCTTCCGGTCCGTCTCCAGCACCTTCTTGCCCAGTGTAACGGCCGCCGGCGATTCCCAATCGTCATCCAGCGGTGGCGTGTCTGTCTTGCTGTGGCTCAAACGTCTCTACTCCCGGCGGTGTGTGCCGGATCATACTGCCTCAGGACGTCGAGCCTGCAAATGGCGGCGAGAAGCTGCGCTTGAACTCTTCCTTGCAGACGACATGTGCTTCCGACAACAGGGCGTGGCCCTTCGCCGTGCAAACCTTGTCGGCGCGGTATTCGGCAACACCCTTGTTGGTGCAGGCCCTAAGATCCGGCTCCCAGAGAAAAATGCAGACCATCGGAATGAAGCGTTCATTGCATTCCAGTTCGGTGATCAGGCGCTTTTCCTCCGCCGTGCGGCGGCCCCACCATGCGGCAGTCGCTTGTGGCTTCCCGTCCGCCGAGTCAATGCAATCAGGTACCGGCTGCGCCTGCGCGCGCTCCGGCGCGACAAACATGCTGACGGTCATGGCGATACCGAAAGCCATGCAAATCTGTACGAGATACTTCACAGCGGTTCCTCCCACGGTACCCCCCCAACTAGTAATTTGTTTTTACTAGCTTGGCAGATTTCGCGGTAACCGCAAGTTGATTCCGGGTAACGAAACCGGCTCCCGCCTGAGGAGCCGGTTTCATTGTAAAAAGCCAGATCAGGCGCTGGCGGCGGCGGATGGCCGCGCCTTCATGCGCTCGAACCAGGCGCTGACATTCTTGAGTTCGGGATTGATCGGTTGGCCGACCACGGCACCGAAGTCGAGAAACCCGAACAGCAGGATGTCCGCCAACGTCAACCGTTTGCCGGCGAGGAACTCGCGGCCTGCCATCAGCTTGTCAAGCCAGGCCAGCTTGTCCTGCGCGATGGCCTTCAGGCCGTCGGCCGCCTCGGGCAGGCAACGCATCCGGTTCTGGAAGAGCGGCAGGCCTTCCGAAAACCGAAAGCCGTTGGCCATCGGCTCACAGACGTTGAGGTCGACACGACGGGTCCACATCCGCGTTTCGGCGCGTTCCTCCGGCGTCGTGCCGATCAGGTTGCCGCCGGGAAACTTCTCGTCGAGATATTCGCAAATGGCGGTGATTTCGGCGAGCACGGTGCCGTCGTCGAGTTCAAGTGCCGGCGCCTGTCCGGAAGGGTTCTTCGCCAGATAGGGTTCCTGACGGTTCTCGCCGGCCATCAGGTCGATTTCGACGAATGGTAGTTTGATCCCTTTTTCCTGCATGAACATTTTGACCACGCGCGGATTTGGTCCGATCGAATTGTAGAATTTCATGGGTGGCTCCCTGTGGGTCCGGTCTCTGAAATGCCGGTATGGCCCCATGAATAACCGAATGATGCCGACCACGCCACTGGTCCGGCTTTTCGGCTTGGCGCGTGGACGAGGGGCGATTATGTAGGGCGTCTGGCGCGCCTTCCGCGCGTTGGGTGCGGGAGGCCAATCATGAGCGCGAAAAGCGCCGATCCGACAGGCCCGGCCCCGGGCCTTTTTTATGGCTGGTACGTCGTCATCGCCGTTCTGGTCATCATGACCACGACGGCGGGGCTCGGCTTCTACAACCTGTCGGTCTATCTCAAGGCTTTCGTGCTGCAGGGTGGCTTCTCGGTTTCGGCAACGTCTGCCGCCACCGCGTGCTTCTTTCTCGCGTCCGGTCTCGCCGGCATCGGTGTCGCTGCATTGATCGAGCGACACGATCCACGCTGGGTGATCACGGCCGGCGCGCTGATCGCCGCCCTTGCCATCCTCGGCGCAGGCTACGTCACGGAACTCTGGCAGCTCTACGCCTTCTACATTTTATTTGGCGTCGGCTATGCGGGCGCGGCGCTGATCCCCGGCACAACACTGGTCGCGCGCTGGTTCGCGC
>JAUXOE010000019.1 GCA_030682415.1 Parvibaculum sp. | reverse complement strand
TCGCGGAGGCGGGCGAGGATGTCGTCGCGGCCTTCGCCGTCGACGGCCATCCATTCGGCTTCCTCGGCGAGTGCCGCCAGCGGCCAGGCGCCGAGGCCCTTGGCCGAGCCCTTGAGGCTGTGGGTGGCGTTCTTCCAGTCGATGGCGGTGACCGCACTTTCGATGCGTTCGATATAGATGCCGGCCTGGGCGCGGAAGAGACCGAGCAGTTCGATCTCGAGCGCCCGGTTGCCGAGCGTGTATTTCGCCAGATGCACCAGATCGAGCGGCCGCCCGGCCGGGACCGAAGCCTCGCCGGCCCGGAACGTCATCGCCGCGCCTGCCGCATTCGCCGTCGCCGCACTTGCCTGGGTTTTCATCGGACCCGCTCCATGCCGTCATTCCCGTTGCAGGCAGCTTAGGGGCGGAGGCGCTGCAGAATCGTTAAGCCGGACCGGGCGGCGGGCGGCGGTCATTGCAATTATGGTTAACAAGGGCCTAAGCTGACCCCGACAGCGCGTTCCAGCGGGCCCCGAGAGCCGGCAACCACGCGCCGTCAGCCCCCCTTTCGGCCCCCGGCATGTCCCCCGTGCCCGGGGCCTTTCTTTGCCGCGGCCTTATGGTTGACGGCGCCGGGGGCATCGGACAGGCTGACGCGATGTGGCGGGGCGGCGAAGGCCAGCCGGACGGGCCAGGGGAGGCCGGAACTTTCATGAAAAACAACGACATATCGCCAACAGCCGGGACGCAGGCCACCGCCGAAGAAGGCGCGAGGCCCGGCGCGGCAACCGAGCCCCAGGTCCGCGCCGCCAATGAGGACAGCCCCGAAACCGGTGCCCTTTTCCGGCTGATCCAGCGCCGCCCGAGCCCGCGCATTTTCGGCGCCGCGCTGGTCGCGAGCCTTTTCGTTCTGGGCGCCGAGGCCGCCTTTCTCTGGGGCCGCTACGGGATCGACGGGCTGCAGGCCCTGACGCAGCTTGAAACCGGATTGATCGCGGCCGCCGCCCTCGCCCCCGTCACGCTGATCTGGATGCTGGCCTTTGTCGTCTGGCGCGGCCAGGAAATGCGGCTGATGGCCGACGCGCTGGCCCGCACCGCGATCCGCCTGTCGGACCCGGAAGATTTCGCCAGCAACCAGATCGCCACCATCTCGGGCGCCGTGCGCCGCGAACTCGCCGGCATGCGCGAAGGGCTCGACGCGGCGCTGAAACAGGCAAACGACCTGAAGGAGATCGTCGCCCGCGAAGTCGAGGAGATCGACCGCGGCACCGGCCGCGCCGAATTCCGTACACGCACGATGGAAGAATTGCTGGGCCGCCACCGGGAGAGCCTTGAGGAAATCGCCCGCACACTCGGCAGTGAAAGCGATGCGATTTCACGCGCCATCCGCGAACAGGTCGAGGCCGTGCGCGGGCTGACCGGCAAGGCCGAAAGCGACCTCAAGGCCGCCGGCGACCGGGTGTCGGAACAGGCCGGGACGCTCGGCCGCGTCAGCGAAGCGGCGCGCGCCGGCGCCGATGCGACCGCGCTGATGCTGGAGCGCCAATCCTCGCGCCTCGAAGTGGTGGCGGCGGGCGCGCTCGGCAAGGCCGAGGAACTCGGCCAGCGCTACGACCAGCAGCGCGCGACGATCGCCGAGGCGGCCGACCGCATGAATGCCGAACGCGAACGGCTCGACAGCGCGTTCGAGCGTCATCGCACGACGATGGAAACGGCCGATGCGGCCCTTGCCCGCCATACGGCGCAGATCGGCGTGGCCGTCGAAAACCTCGGCACCGGCATCGAAGCGACCTTCGACACCGCCGCCGCCCGCGCCGCCGCCTTGCGCGACATGATCGCCGGCGAAATCCGCAATGCCGCCGCCGAGGCCGAAAGCGCCTCGACCGCCGTCAGCCGTTCGGCCGGCGCCGCGACGCGGGCGATCGGCGCCACCGTCGACGAATTGAAAGCCGCGACCGGCGCGCTCTCGACCGATGTGGCGCGCTCGGCCGCCGAAGCGATCGACAAGACCACCGAAAAGGTCAAGTCGGCCACCGTCTCGATGAGCGAAGAGGTGATGCGCGTGACGACGGCGCTGACCAGCGAGATTGCCGGCCGCACCGGCGAGTTGCGCGGCATCATCGAGGCGACGGCCTCCGAAAGCGACAATGCGGCCGAGCGCTTCAACGCCGCCATGATCCGCCTCGGCGGCACGGCGCGCGAAGCCGGCCGCGCGCTGCACGAGGCGACCGACGATCTGGCCGCCCGCATCGACGAATTGCCCGGCGAGGCTGCCGAAAGCGCCCTGGCGCTCAAGAACGTGCTGCAGGAACAGGTTTCGGCGTTGGCGACCATCGCCGAGATCGTGGTGCGCCATGCGCGCACGCTCGACCGCTCGGCCCCCCTCCACGATATCGGCGCGCCGGCACGGCCGGCCCCGCAGGCGCCGCGCGAGGCCGAGAGCCCGCGCCGCTGGGGCCTGTCGGACTTGCTGGCCGCGGCCGAACGCAAGCCGGTCGCGGCCGATGCCGCCGACATCACCGGTGGCGGCGAGCGCGACTTCCAGCGTGCCTCGCTACATGTCATCGAAACGTTGCAGGCGCTGGCCATCGATCTCGATGCGGCGCTCGAACAAAGCCCGCCGGCCGAACTCTGGCAGCGCTACCAGGCCGGCGAGCGCAACGTCTTCACGCGCCGGCTTTACAACCTGGCCGGACGCGATCTCTATGACCGCATTGCGACGAAATACAAGAAGGATGCCGACTTCCGCACCCATGTCGACCGCTTCACCGCCACTTTCGAAAACCTGCTCGGTGCCGCCGCCGCCCGCGACCGCGACAATATTCTGGTGCAGACCTATCTGACATCGGACACCGGCAAGGTCTATCTGATGCTCGGCCAGGCGACAGGGAAACTGGGCTGAACCGCCACAAGCGGATGCGGGCCGATCGAGGATTTGCACGCCCACGGGTATCGCCTTCGGCGATCCCGAGGACAAGCACCGGCGCGAAGACGCGAAGAAGAAAGTAAGAAAGAAGAAGGGACTCACGCGGAGGCGCGGAGCCGCGGAGAGATTTTAATGGCGCTTCGCGCCGAAGGGTGCCGGCGTTTGTACCCGCCTCTCATCACAATCGTCTTTGCGAGGAGCGGAGCGACGAAGCAATCCAGAGGCGGCAAGCACTGAATTTGCCGCCTCTGGATTGCTTCGCTTCGCTCGCAATGACGATTGGGTTTCTCTTCGCGCCGAAGGCGCAATAATTATCTTCTTTTCCGCGGCTCCGCGCCTCCGCGTGAAAAATCTTTCTTCCTTCTTCACGCCTTCGCGTGAACCCTTATGACGACGCGCGTTTCGGGAAGGCCTTTGCGCCTTCCTCCAGCGTCCAGAGGGCGATCTCGGCGAGCACCTGCCCGAGCGCGGCGTCATAGGCGGCAACGATGTCGGTCATCTTGCCGCTGGCCGAGGGCGCCGTCGCGGCGAATTCGCGGCTGGCGACAATCGAGCGGTCGGAGGCGCGCAGGAGGCGAACATAAAGCGTG
The DNA here is from genome assembly GCA_030682415.1 of Parvibaculum sp. Lineage (GTDB taxonomy): Bacteria > Pseudomonadota > Alphaproteobacteria > Parvibaculales > Parvibaculaceae > Parvibaculum. The sequence goes on along the minus strand of JAUXOE010000019.1, from coordinate 14,873 downwards.
ACGCGCGCTTCCGTCGCCGCCTGGCCGAGGCCCTGCGTGGCAACGCGCGCCGCCGCAAACTGGCGAATGTCGCCGACCAGCGCAAGGTCCATGCGCGCGCCGCTGCCCGAACCGATGGCGGACGGGAAATGTCCGGTATTGTGCAATGTCTCGACCGTCAGCGCGGCGATCATGCGCGGTGCGCGGTCGCTCCAGCGCGCGCCGGCATAATATTTGATCTCGTTGGGCGACGGCTGAAAGACGATGCGCGTCGTATCGACGGCGGCCGGCGCCGAAAATTCCTCGACAACCACCTGCGCCATCGCCGCCACCGCGCCTGCCGGCACCTGCGGCGTCGCCGCCGTCAACACATAAAGACTGGGCGCCGGCTCGCTGGCGACATTGGCCAGCGCACAGGCGCCGAGCGGCCCGAGCATCAGGCCGAGACCGGCCACGCGCAGCATTTTTCCAAACCGGCTCTTCATCGCGCCCTGCCCCCTCATTCGGCCCTGACCTCGGGCACATTGTTGCCGATCAGAAAGCGTGCCGGATCGTCCTGCGCCCGCGAGGCGATGCGGTCGAGCGAGGCCACCAGCGCCCGCGTTTCGGCCACAAGCTGCGGCAATTGCGCCATGCCGGCGCCGATGCCCGGCCCGCCCTGCTTCAGGATCTGATCGAGTTCCTCCGCCACCAGACGATAGGAGCGCGCCGCCTCGCGCGCATCTGTGAGGAAGAGGCTGACATCGTCCTTCAGCAACGCATCGGCATTGCGGCTGAGACTGTTGAGATGCACCGAGGCCTCGGACAGCTGCTTGATCGCCCGGCTCATGTCGTCCGAACTGCCGGCAAGTGCGGCCGAAATCGTGTTCATGTTGTCGAGCGCCTCGGTGATCGACTTCTGGTTGTCGGTGACGACCGTGTTGAGATCTCGGATCAGCTGGTTGGCGCTTCGCAGCGTTTCGGGTCCGGCCGTGAGCAGGTCCTGCAGCGAAGAGGTCGAGGCGCGAATAATCGGATAGTCCTGGCCGGGTTTGGCCGACAGCGGCGCCGAACCCTCGGTGCCGCCGGTGATCTGGATGAAGGCGACGCCGGTGAGACCCGAAAGCTCGAGCTGCGCCACCGAGTCTTCCATGATCGGCGTGCGCGCATCGAGTTCGACGATGGCGATAACCTTGTTGGGGTTGCGCTCCATCAAGCGGAGGTCGACGACCTTGCCGACCGGCAGGCCATTATATTGCACCGGGCCCGAGACCGAGAGACCCGACACCGAACCGTCGAAGATGATCTTGTAATAGGCGAACTGGCGATTGAGCTGCACGCCGTTGAGCCAGAGCACGAACAGGAAGATGCCCACCAGCGTCAGCAGCGTGAAGGCACCGATCAGCACATTGTTGGACTTGATTTCCATGGCTCTTACTTGCCCGCAAAGGCCGCGCGCGCCCGCGGCCCGTGAAAATATTCATGCACCCATGAATGACGGCTCAACAGCATGTCGTCGATCGTGCCGATCAGAATAACATGCTTCTCGGCAATGACCGCTATCCGGTCGCAGGTCGCATAAAGCGTATCGAGATCGTGGGTGACCAGAAAGACCGTCAGGCCCAGCGTTTCCGTCAGATCGTTGATCAGCTCGTCGAACGCCGCCGCGCCGATCGGATCGAGACCGGCGGTCGGTTCGTCGAGAAAGAGGATTTCCGGGTCGAGCGCCAGCGCCCGGGCCAGGCCGGCGCGCTTGCGCATGCCGCCCGACAGCTCCGAGGGGTAGAGCGTGGCCGCCACCGGTTTCAGCCCCACCATCGCGATCTTGACGGCGGCCAGTTCATTCATCAGCTCCGGCGACAGATGGAGATGCTCCCGGTACGGAACCTGGATGTTTTCGGCCACGGTGAGCGCCGAAAAGAGCGCCCCGTCCTGGAAGAGCACACCCCAGCGCCGCTCATGGAGGCGGCGCTCTTCTTCCGGCAATTCGGCAAGGTCGATGCCGAAGACGCGGATGCGCCCGGCGTCCGGTTTCTTGAGGCCGAGAATGGTACGCAGCAGCACCGACTTGCCGGTGCCCGAACCGCCGACAATGCCGATCACCTCGCCGCGCTTCACCGTCAGGTCGAGACCGTCATGGACGACATTGTCGCCGAACCGCGTGACAAGGCCCTCGACTTCGATGATGGGTTCGCCCTTCTGCATGGCCTAGATATCCACAGCGGTGAAGAACATGGCAAAAAGCGCATCGAGAACGATGACAAGAAAGATCGAATAGACGACCGAGCGTGTCGTCTGCGCGCCAACCGATTCGGCACTGCCCGAAACCGCCATGCCGGCGCGGCAACCGACCAGCGCGATGGTGGCGGCCATGAACGGCGCCTTGACGATGCCGACGCCGAAGGTCCAGAAACCGATCGCCTCCTGCACGCGCTGGATATAGACGCCAGGCGACATGTTGAGCATCAGCTGCACGACGACACCGCCGCCGATCAGACCCATGATATTGGCAACGAAGGTCAGCAGCGGCAATGCCACGATCAACGCCAGCACGCGCGGCAGCACCAGCATTTCCATCGGGTCGAGACCGAGCGTGCGCATCGCGTCGATTTCCTCGCGCATCTTCATCGAACCGATTTCGGCCGTGAAGGCGCTGCCTGAACGTCCGGCCACGATGATCGCGGTCAGGAGCAACCCGACCTCGCGCAGGAAGATGATGGCAATCAGATTGACCGTGAAGACCTCGGCACCGAACTGCTTGAGCTGCACCGCGCCTTGCTGGGCAACGACGGCGCCGATCAGAAAGGTCAGCAGACAGACCAGCGGCAGCGCGTCAAAACCGGCCTTCTCCATGTGATGCATGAAGGGAACGATGCGAAATCGACTCGGATGGGCGATGGTGCGGCCGGCGGTGACGACAACGGCACCGACGAAACCGAGCATGCCCAGCGCCTCGCCGGCAATGGCGCGCGCGGCCTCGCCGACCTTGCCGGTGAACTCGATATAAAGCGGCTGCGAAAGATGGATGACGGGTTCGGGCCCGCCACCCCGGCCGATCTTGTCGATCAGGATGCGTTGGGCCTCGCTGATGTTCTTGAGATCGACCGCCAGGCCGCGCTCGCGCAGGAGCGTCGCCGTGCGCGCCAGCACGCAGGCGCCCGCCGTGTCGAAACGGCTGATTTCGGTGAAATCGATTTCGGCGCGCCGGGCCTCCGGCGGCGCGGCCAGCAGCTTACGCAATTGCCGGTCGATCGGGTCGAGATGGACGATCGACCAGTTGCCCGCCGCCACGATGCGCAAGGTCCCGGCCTCGACGCCGATCGCGCAGGACGCCGGCGTCGCGGCGTCCGGCTCCCGTCCTGCTGAATTATGCGTCCCGGCCAAACCGCCCCCAAAACCCGCCCCGCACCCGTCGATTGACGCACTGTGCCCCCGGGCCCGGCCGACGGCAAGCAATCCCACACGGGCCTTGCGCGCGCCCGTGCCGCATGGATTTGCCGGCACCGCCGGGCTAGTTTCCTGCTCTGTCCCGGCGGCGGCCGGGCTCGATCCCGGTCCCGACCTTCAGAAAGGTGTTCCCATGCGTGGTTTCTATGCAGGTTTGACGGCAATCGGTCTGGTGCTTTCGCTGCCGGGCGCGGCGCTCGCCGAGGAGGCCGATCTCGCCGCCGGCGAGAAGCTCTTTGCCCGCTGCAAGGCCTGCCACACGCTCGATGAGGGCGGCAAGAACGGGATCGGCCCCAATCTGCACGGCATTTTCGGCAGCACGGCCGGAACGCGCGAAGGCGTCACCTATTCCAGGGCCATGAAGGCCAAGGGCGAGGAAGGCCTGGTCTGGACCGATGAAACGCTCTCGACCTATCTCGAGCGCCCGGCGGCAATGGTGAAGGGCACCAGCATGGCTTTTCCCGGCCTGAAAAAGCCCGAGGAACGCGCCAGCCTGATCGCCTATCTGAAGCGCGAGACCGGCGCCGAAGAATAAGCTTCCGCCTATCGCCATAATATGGAACGGCCACGCCGGCCCGGCGCTGGAACGAATGCTGCAGCGAAAGCAGTAGCGGCATCCGTCTTTGTCCCGTAACAAGACAAGGGCGGGGTCGAAAGTTTCAATATGGGGCACCCGTTCCGGTATTTTGCCCGGGGCGGTCGCAGTGAGACATGAATCCGACGCCTGCATTCCGCAGACTTTCCGCGATCCTGCCCGGCCTTGTGCTGGTGTTGGGTCTCGCTGTCGCGATCTACGATCCGCGCGGCATGGGCAGTTTCCTGCAGAATCAGGTCTTCGATCTCTATCAGCAAATCCTGCCGCGCGAAGCGGCACCGGCCGGCCCGCATGCCGTCTATGTCGACATCGACGCCGAAACAGCCAAGCGCTTCGGCGCCTGGCCCTGGCCGCGCAAGCGGCTGGCCCAGCTTGTCGAGCGCGTGCGCGAGGGCGGCGCCACCGCCATCCTGATCGACGCGCCGCTGTCCGAGCCCGATCCGACCGCCATCCGCGAACTGATGCAGCTCTGGGCGCCGCTACCGGCCGGGGGCGACTTCGCCGGCCTCGCGGCCGCGCTGCAAGGCCTTCCCGATCACGACCGCGAACTGGCAGTCCAGCTCGGCGCGACGCATACCGTCGTTTCCTTCGTGCCGGGAAAGACCGCCTTCGACGGACAGCACATGCCGGCCCGCCCCGTATCGATCGTGCCTCAAGGCGGCGAACCGCGGCACTATATGCATGAATACAAGACCTGGCGCCCGACGCTCGCACCTTTCGAGGCCGCCGCCCGCGGCGTCGGCGCGAGCCTGCCGGCTGGCGTCAGCATCGGCGCCCGTGTGCGCGATCTGCCCCTGCTGGTCAATCTGGACGGCACGCTCTATCCCTCCAATGTGCTCGAGACGCTGCGCGTGGCGCACAACGGCAGCGGCTATCGCGCCATTGTCGCCGCGCCCGAATACGGCTTCTCCTTCGAGATGGAGCCCGGCCTCGAGCGCGTCGGAATCAACGACACGCCCCTCGTCGCGCAGACGACCAGAGATGGCAGGCTCAGGCTCTATTTCGGCCGCGACGACACACGCAGCGCCGTGCCGGCCTGGAAGATGCTCGCCCGCTCGGCCGATGTGCCCTCGCTCGAAGGACGCATCGTCGTGATCGGCGTCTCGACGAACGGCGCCGAGCGGATGTTCGACACGCCGGCCGGAACCGCACTCGCCTCCGGCGCCATTGCCGCCAGCGCCATCGACCAGATCGCCGGCGGTCATTTTCTGGTCCGTCCGGGCTGGGCGGCCAGTGCCGAACAGCTCACCATTTTCCTCGGCGGCATCCTCGTCATTCTCGTCGTGCGCCGCTTCCGCTTTCGCTGGGGCTTCACACTGACGCTGCTGCTGATCGCCGGCAGCGCCTACGGCTCCTGGTGGGCGTTCGAAACGCATCGCTGGCTGCTCGATCCGGCGCTGGGCGGCGTGACGCTGCTGCTCGCCTGCTTCACCTGCGCACTGATGACGCGGCTGCACACCGAAGACGAAATCCGCTTTGTCGAGACGCAGTTCGGCCGCCGTCTTTCCTCATCGGGTCTTGCCCGCATGAAGGCCAATCCGCGCCTCATCCGCGCCGAGGGCACGCTGCGCGACGTCACATCCGTCGTCGCGGGCCTGCGCGGGTTCAATATCATCGCCGACCGCTATCTCGAAGATCCGACGGCCTATGCCGACATTCTCAATCGCTTCTTCTCGCCGATGACCAAGATCGTGCAGGACCGCAACGGCATGGTGGATCGCGGCGTCGGCGACACGCTGTTTGCGGTCTGGAATGCGCCGCTCGATGTCTCCGACCACGCTTCCAAGGGCTGCGATGCCGCCTTGCGCATGGTCGAGAACCTGGAAGCGCTCAATGAATTCCTCGAGGAAGACGCGCGCCGCCAGCATCTGAGTCATGTGCCGCTGAGCCTGTCGATCGGCATAGATACCGGCACCGCGATCACGGGCAACATGGGCGCCGTCCAGCGCTTCGACTATGGCGTGCTCGGCGAACCGGTCAGCTTCGCGGCCTATCTGCAGCGGAACGCGCGCCATTATGGCCCGGCGATCATCGTCGGCGAAGGTACGCAACGCAGCGTCGGCGGCCGTTATGCCCTGCTTGAAATCGACCTCGTGTCGACGCCGCGCCACCCGGAAGGCCGCCGCGTCTATGCGCTGCTCGGCGATCCGATCATGCGGGCCAATCCGAAATTTCGCGCGCTGCAGGAAGCGCATACGCTGATCTTCTCGGCCTATCGCAGCCAGCGCTGGGCCGAGGCACGGGCCGCCATCGCCGAATGCCGCAAGCTCAATGGCGCGATCCCGACGCTTTACGACTTCTATGAGGCACGCATCGCCGGCTATGAGGCCAACCCGCCGGGTCCGCACTGGAACGGCGCCTTCTTTGCCGGTCGCGTCTAGGAAGCGGCTGTCCCAATACGGGGCTTGGCGGCAAGACGCCGCCGCGCCATGATCGCGCTCCGATTCCAGCACGCAACGAGGCCGCCCCTTTCCATGCGCGAGATCGACGCCGACATCGAATCCTGGCCGATCGCCGGCGCCTTCACAATTTCGCGTGGCTCGAAAACCGAAGCCCGCGCCATCGTCGTGAAGCTGCGCGAAGGCGGGGCGACGGGGCGCGGCGAATGCGTACCCTATGCGCGCTACGGCGAAACCGAAAAAGACACGCTGGCCGCAATCCGCGCCGTGCAACCTCAGATTTCCGACGGGCTGACGCGCGGGGAACTGCAGCGCACCATGCCGCGTGGCGCGGCGCGCAACGCCATCGATTGCGCGATGTGGGACCTCGAGGCGCGGCAAGCGCAATGCCCGGTCTGGAAGCTGGCCGGCCTCGCCGAACCGGGACCCGTGACCACCGCCTACACGCTGAGCCTTGCCGCGCCGGACGCGATGCACGAGGCCGCGCGCGAAAATGCGCACCGCCCGCTGCTGAAGCTGAAACTCGGCGGCGGGCCGGACGATATCGCCCGCGTCGAAGCGGTGCGTAAAGGCGCCCCCAATGCGACGCTGATCGTCGATGCCAACGAAGGCTGGACGGCCGACGACGTGATGCCGATGGCGCGCGAACTGGCGCGGCTCGGCGTCGCGCTGATCGAGCAGCCGCTGCCGGCGAAGGACGACGAGGCGCTGCGCGGGATCGGCTCGCCCGTGCCGCTCTGCGCCGATGAAAGCGCGCATGGGCTCGAAGGCATGAAGCGGCTTGTCGGCCTCTACGATTTCATCAACGTCAAGCTCGACAAGACCGGCGGACTGACCGAAGCCTTGTCGGTGGTGCGCTGCGCGAAGCTGCGCAAGCTGCGGGTGATGGTGGGCTGCATGGTCGCAACCTCGCTCGCCATGGCCCCGGCCATGCTGATCGCCCAACAAGCCGATTATGTCGATCTCGACGGGCCGTTGCTGCTGGCAAAGGACCGCGCGCCGGGCCTGCGCTACGAAGGCAGCACCGTCCATCCGCCTGAAGCAGGGTTGTGGGGCTAGATCTTGAGGACGATCTTGCCGAAATGCGAGGCGCCCTGCATCAGCCGGAACGCCTCCTGCGCCTCGGCAAGCGGGAAGCGCTTGTCGATGACCGGATGGATGTCGTTCTGCTCGATGGCGCGGCTCATCTCCTCGAAATGGGCGCGGCTGCCGACGGTGACGCCGCTGATCTTGAGGTTCTGCGCAAAGATCGCCGCGACGTTCACGTCCTTGCTCAAACCGCTGAGAATACCGATGACAGTGACATGGCCGCCAACGCGCGCCGCCATGATCGATTGCGGGAAAGTGTCCGCGCCGCCAACTTCGACCACGTGATCGACGCCGCGTCCGCCGGTGAGCTTGCGCGCTTCCATCGCCCAGTCGGGCGTCGACTTGTAGTTGATGAAATCGTCAGCGCCGAGCGTCTTCGCCCGTTCGAGCTTTTCGTCCGACGACGAGGTGACGATGACCCGCGCACCGGCGGCCTTGGCGAATTGCAGCGCGAAAATAGAGACGCCGCCGGTGCCCTGCACCAGCACCGTGTCGCCGGCTTTCATATTGCCTTCGACGACGAGCGCCCGCCAAGCCGTGAGCGCGGCGCAGGGCAGGCAGGCAACCTCTTCGTCGTTGAGATTGGCCGGCGCCTTCGACATGCCCTCGGCCGAGAGGCACATATATTCCTGCGCGCATCCATCGATGGGACCGCCCAGCGCGGTGACGCCAAGCACTTCGGGGCGCGGGCCGCCCGCAAGCCAGCCCTGAAAAAAGCTCGGCGCGACGCGGTCACCTTTTTTCAGGCGCGTGACGCCCTCACCCACCTCCACCACTTCGCCGCAACCATCGGACAGCGGCACCAGCGGCAAGGCCTTCGCGCTGCCGCCGAAACCGAGCACGGTCGCAAGATCGCGGTAGTTGAGCGAGGCGGCTTTCATGTGAATGACGACCTGGCCCGGCCCCGGCTTCGGTACGTCCCGTTCGAGCGGCTTCAGATTTTCGATGCCGTAGGCACCCTGAATGGCCATCGCGCGCATGTCGCTTTCTCCCGTTCGTCTGTTGCTGTTGGTGCAATAACTGGCGCAGAAAGAGCGGATGTCAAACGGACGCGATTTGACGCAAGGTCCGGCTCAGCGCGGCGTATCGCCCTTGATCTGGGTGCGATGCATGACGCGGCGCTCGCGCCCGTCGAAACCGTCGCGGCGGTGAATGGCGCAGCGATTGTCCCAGATCAGCATGTCGCCGACCGCCCATCGATGCGTCCATGAAAATTCCGGTTTCGCGCAATGCGCCCACAAGCGGTCGAGCAGTGCCTCGCTTTCCTCGACGCTGTAGCCTTCAATGTAACCGTTGAGGCGGCGGCCGAGATAAAGCGCCTTGCCGCCGGTCGCGGGATGGGTGCGGATCGTGGGGTGCTTCGCGCCGGGAGCCGCACGCACATCGACAACGGCATCGGCGCCGGCGCGCAACTCGCCGACACTGGTGGTGCTGGCGTCGTGGTTGCAATTGCGCCCCTCGATGGCCGCGCGCAAATCCGCCGGCAGCGTTTCGAGCGCCTTGTACATATTGGCGAAGCTCGTATCGCCACCGGTTCGCGGAATTTCCTGCGAATAGAGCACGCTCGCCATCGGCGGCGCCGCGACATAGGACATGTCGGTGTGCCACTCGGCTTCCTTGTCGCCGAGCGCACCGATGGGCTTTCCGTTTTCGACGACGTTGGAAATGATCCAGATTTCCGGCCGCGACTTTTCCTGCGCCCCCGCCATGTCGGTGGCGCTGGCGGGCGCAATGTCGAGTTCGCCGAAATGCCGCGAAAACCGGATCAGGTCATCATCGGAAAGTTTCTGACCGCGAAACAGCAGCACAATATGGTCGTACCAGGCCTGCCGGATCGCGGTGAAGGCGTCGTCCGTCAGCGGTTTCGACAAATCGACGCCGCGAACTTCAGCACCCAGGGCGTGTCGGCTCGGAATAATCTCGATGCTCATCTTCCTGCTCGGTTTCCTCAATCAGCGTACCGCCATCCCAGCGTGCCGCAACATAAAGCGCGCCCACAAGCCCCAACGCACCGGCCGCCGCCGACAGCAGATAGGCGTGGGCGCCATAGGCCTGATAGAGAGGCCCGGCGGCAAGCGTCACCGCGCCCATGATAACGCCGGACGAGAGCGCGCCGTAAAGACTTTGTGCGGTCGCCGCCAGCGACTTCGGCGCCGCCGCCGCCACGAAATACATAGCCCCGAGATGCGCCGCGCAAAAGGTCAGCGCATGGAGAATCTGCAACCCGAAAAGCGCCCAGAGCGGCGGGTCGAAAGCCGTGAACGTCCAGCGCAGGATTGCCGCGCCCGCGCCCAGGATCAGCAGCGATGCCGGGCTGAACCGCTTGAGCACGCGGGCCGAGAAGGCAAAAAGGATAATTTCGGCAACGACACCGACGGCCCACAGAACGCCGATCAGGTTTTCGCCATAGCCGAGTTGCTGCCAGTTCAGCGTGCCGAAAGCATAGTAGACCGCATGGGTCGACTGGATGAGACTCGCCGTCAGAAGGCCTACCAGGAAGACCGGGTGGCGGATGATCGCCAGCGAGGCCATGAACTGGCCGCCGGGCCGCCGCCGGCGTTTGCGGATCGGATGCTCCTTGACCAGCAGATGCGCGCCGCCAAGGCCGATGGCGATGGAACCGATCATGCAGGCAATGATGATCGAAGCCGGATTCCATTCGAGCAGCCAGCCGCCTCCGGTCGCCGCGACAATGAAGGTGATCGAGCACCAGAGCCGGACGCGGCCGTAATCGACGCCCTGTTCCTGCGTCGCGCGCATGGCGATGGATTCAACCAGCGGCGTGACCGACGGCCAGAGGCACATGAGCAAGGCGGCAACGAGGAAGATCGCCCAGAAGCTGTCGGTGAAGAGAAAGAGGGAAACGGTGGCCAGCGAGGCCCAGGAAAGCAGAATGGCGACCCCGCGCCGGTTCTCCCAGCGATCGGCAACAAAGGCGAAGAGCGGCCCTGCGACGATGCGCAGGAACATCGTCGTCGCCAACACCAGCGCGATATCCTCAGGTCCGAGCCCCTTCGACTTCAGCCATACCGGAAAAAACGGCATGTTGATGCCGCCGAACAGGCATAGCGAGCCATAGAAGATCGACAGGCGGACGGAGAGCGACATGATGCGCGGACTTCCCGATGGGAGCGCACACTCATAGCGCGGCGGACCGGGCGGCGGGAAGCGGGATTATCGCAATGCCCCTTGCCGCGCCGGATCAACCCAGCGACGGAAACGTCAGCTTGCGCCTTTCGGTGGCGGCGAGCAGATAGTCCCAAATGCGGGCCTCGATCGGTCCGGCCCAGGCCGCCCGCGACGCCTCGACATGCGCCTGCAGCTCGACCAGAACGCCGGCAAGCCCGGCATTGGCCACGTCCAGCGCCTTGATCCGCAGTGAAGTGTCGCCTCCTGCCGCTGCCTGCGTCAGCTTCGCCTTCAACGCCGCATCCTCGACCGATCCGGCTGCCTCGGCGAACAGCGCCCGCATTTCGGCATTCTCGGCGACGCGGATTTCAGCCGCGCGGTCGTGTTCCTCGGCGGTCAGGAACATCATCATGCCCATGATGCCGACATTGCCCATCGAATATTCGGCGTTGAGATGCGGCGCGACATCCATCAGCAGCGTGCCGAAGAAGCCCTGCATCACTTGTTCGACATCGGGCTTCATCGGCGAGCCTCCTTCGAAAGTTCGGCCAGACGCTTCGCCAGCACGCGGTTGTGAACATCTGTGCAGTACCAGCTTGAAAAGGCCAGCACCGGGTCGCGGTTGGCGCCGGTCTGGTATTCCTTGCCGGCCGAAATCCAGATCGCAAGGCCCTTCAGCGAATTGAAAATCTCCCACCAGCGCAGGCGGATGGGATCGATCGTCAATCCGCTTTCCTTTTCCCAGATCGCGAAAGCTTCATCGCGCGCGATCATGCCGCCGGGCCTGTCCGGCCGCTGAAACGCCCAGAGCGGATCGGCCGCCCAGGCGACATCTTCGAACGGGTCGCCGAGATGGCACATTTCCCAGTCAAGGATGGCGCGGATCTCGCCATCCGGATTGAAGAGGAAATTGCCGGTACGATAGTCGCCATGCACGACCGAGATTTTCGGCGGTGGCGGCGGCGGATTGCGGCGAAGCCAGCGGATGGCGGCGCGCGCGACCGGCTGCGGCGCCAGCTCATCCTCGTCGATCACCTGTTCCCACTTGTCGAGTTCACGCTTCCAGCAGGCATCGGGCGCGATAGACCCCATATTGGCGTCGAAGCCGATCGCCTTCGGGTCAGCGGCGGCGATGTGCCCGAGATGCGTCCAGAACTGACGCCCGACCGATTCGCCAAGCGCGCCGTAAGGTTCGGGGTTGAAAGGCGAGCCCGCCGTGCAACCCTCGATCTGCTCCATGATGAAGAACGGCCGGTCGAGCCATTTGAGATCCGTTTCGAGATAAAGCGGTTCGGGCACCGGCAGCCCGGTCGGATGAAAGGCACGATAGGCATTGTATTCGACGTCGCGCTCCGTCTCGATCAGGCTCGTCACCGGATCGCGGCGCAGAATGAGCGGACGTGTTTTCCTGTTTCCGCCCTCGCGCCAGCTGGCGCTCAGGCGGAAAGTCTCGCGGCTGGCGCCGCCGTGAATGCGCGAGACACCTGCAACTTCGATGTCCGAAGCCTGTGGCATTCTGTGCGCGAGATAGGCGGCGATGCGGGGTGCGAGATCATCCATCGTCATTTCGCCGGATCAAGAATGTCTTTGAAGCCCGACGGCGCATGCGGGCCGATGATCATCTGTTCGAGAATGCCGGCGCCCTCCCGCGTCGAACCGTCGGGCAGCGTCATCTCGGCCTTGACGAAGGCCTGAATGTGCAGATACGGCGGCGCATAATCCTTGACGTCGGCAAGTCTGAATTCCTCATAACCAAGCGCGTTGTCACCCTTGTGTGCGCCATGGCTCCATTCCGGATGGCCATAGCCAAGCCCCATCATGTAGAAATTCCATTTGGCCGTGAGATCGATGCGGGTCTTGTCGCCCTTGCGGTTCTCGAAAAAGATCGACGCCGACTTCGCATGCCGCGACCCGGACGCGAACTGCAACTCCGAACGCACGCGATCCATTTCCTCCGGCTTCGCGTCCCGACCAAGCGGGCACATGACGCCCGAAAGGTTCCACGGTTCGCCGTGCTCGTCGTCATTGACATGGAACAGCGTGATGCGGTCCTCGAAATTGAGCGGCGCCCAGAGCCAGTAGAATTGGAACGGCATCGGCGGCACCATCGGCTGTGCGTCCTGCGCGCCGACCGGACGCACGCCCCATGAACGGTCGCGCGTACCGACAAAGGCGTCGCGCGTGATCTCGATGCGCGTGTCCTTGATCTCGATCCAGCCTTCCCAGTCGCCATTCTGCGTCATCCGCGTCAGATCCATCATCAGCCGCGGCCCGTTGCGGCGCGTGAAGCGCGGTTCCTTCAGCGCCGGCGCGCGACCGCGAAAGGTCAGGTCGGCGGTGATGCCATACTCATTGTCGGCGACGAGCACCCGCAGGCATTGCAACGGCTCGACGACCTCGATGGAGATCGGTCCGACATGCGTGTCCATGCGCTCCATGTTGAGGAAGCGCGACGCATGGATGTTGCGCTGAACGCCGTCGACGATGACGCAGAACGACGCATCCATGATGTTGAGATGCGGATAGACGCCGAGCGCGGCGGCAAAGAAGACGTCACCGTCGCGCGTATAGCCGTTGAAAAAATAGCGGTCGTAGAAATTGCGGTCGGTGCCCGAAAAGGCGATGGGCTCCGGAGTTTGATGAATCGGAAAATCGTCCGCCTTGGTGAGCATCGCGCTGGCCTCCCTTGCCGCCCGGCTTCGATGGCCAAGCGTCGTTCTTGATTGCTTGCCCGCCAGAATGACGGCGCGCACGGTAAGGGTCAACGCCGCCTCATGCGCCGTGACGCAGCGGAAGCGCCACCGCTCAGATTTCTTCCATGTCGAAATCGGCTTTCGGCGTGCTGCAATCGGGGCAGACCCAATCCACCGGCACATCTGCCCAGCGTGTGCCGGGGGCAATGCCGTCGTCAGGCCAGCCCTCGGCTTCATCGTAGATGAAGCCACAGGTCGCGCATATCCACTTCCGATAGGGCTCCACCATGACCGCCTCCTCGTTCATGCGGGGACAGAATGCCGAGCCTAGCTCACCATGACGTGACTTGCATCCGCGCGCCTTGTTTCCGATCTTCAATTCACCATATGACCCGGACTGTTGCATGCCACCCACGCACAGAAACACCGCACAAATGGGGCAAACATGAAAATTTTCATCACCGGCGCATCGGGCTTTGTCGGCGGCGCCACGGCGCGGGAGCTTGCCCGCGACAATGAAGTGCTGGCGCTGTCGCGCTCGGAAAAATCAGACGCGACGATCAAAGCACTCGGCGCGACGCCGGTTCGCGGCGACCTGAAAAGCATCGACGCGGCGATGTTGCGCGGTGTCGATGCGGTGGTGCATTGCGCGGCCAAGGTCGAGACCTGGGGCGCGATGAAAGAATTCATCGACATCAACGTGAAGGGCACCGAACGGCTGCTCAAGGCGGCGCGCGAAGCGGGCGTAAAACGCTTCATCCATATCGGCACCGAGGCGGCGCTTTTTTACGGCCAGGCGATGGACGATCTCGACGAAACGGCGCCGATGGCCCTCACCTCGCCGCTGCCCTATCCGCGCAGCAAGGCGCTGGCCGAACGCGCGGTGCGCGCGGCCAATGACGACGGTTTCACGACCATCGTGCTGCGCCCTCGCTTCATCTGGGGTCCTGGCGACCAGACGTTATTGCCGACCCTGCAGGCGATGGTAAATGCCGGTCGCTTCACCTGGATCGACAAGGGCCGCGCACTCACCGACACGGTGCATGTCGACAATGTGGTGCATGCGATCCGCCTCGCGCTGACACAAGGCAAAGGCGGCGAGGCCTATTTCATCACCGATGGCGGCGAGCCGATCTCGTTCCGCGACATGATGACGAAAATGGCGGCCACCATCGATTTGAAGCTGCCCGACAAGAACATGCCGGGCTGGCTCGCACGCGGCGCCGCAAAGCTTCTCGACCTCATCTGGCGCCTGACGCTGCGCCGGACGCCACCGCCCATCGACCCGCATACGGCGGCGCTGCTGTCGCGTAATTGCACGCTGAAAATCGACAAGGCGCGGCGCGATCTCGGCTATGAGCCGGTCATTGCGCGCGAGGCCGGCATCGCGGCGCTGATGCAGGCCGGACGTTGACGCCGCATTGCGCGCGGGCCTGATTTGCCCGATGCTTCGGAGGCAGGCATATGGCGGAGGAAAATCACATGCGGCTCTGGTTGGCCATCGGCGCGCTGAGCGGGCTCGTTTCGGTGGCGCTTGGCGCCTTCGCGGCGCATGGGCTGCAA
>JAUXOE010000010.1 GCA_030682415.1 Parvibaculum sp. | reverse complement strand
AAGGGTCAGCTGTCGAAAATGTATGTGCTGCGCCGCATCCTCAATCCGATGGGCACGGTCGATGCCATCGAGTTCCTGCTCGACAAGCTGAAGCAGACCAAGAACAACGGCGAGTTCTTCGACTCGATGAACACCTGACGGCAGAAGCTGTAGCTGTTATTCTGCCCCGAGCTTGTTGGTCGGGTGGGGGTGCGTATGTCGGGTGGCGACAGTGAGAACGAACCGGCGGACAAGCGTCCGGTCTGGGTGCAATCGCTGATGCAAAGGAGCGCCGTCGAAACGGCGAAAGCGCGGCTTCAGGGTTCCATCGATCATGTCCCGGTCGAAGTCGGCGGGCTGCCGCTCTCCAATGTCGGCCGCCAGCTCTATGCTTGGTGGCTCGAGGCGCGCGGCGACAAGCCGATGCCGCTTTCCAGCGATGTCAGCCTGCGCGGGCTGGTCGAGCTTCTTCCCTATATCCGCTACCTGAGCTGGGAAGACGAGAAGTCGCTCATCTTCCGTATCTATGGCAGCGCCCTTGTCGAGGGCAGCGGCTTCGATCTGACCGGCTACAATGTCTTCGGTCCCGACGAACATGCCGAGGCGGCGATCGACCGGGCGCGGCTGCGCGTTCTTCATGCGCAGCCCTGCGGCGTCGTGATGATCCGCGATATCTTCGACCGCTCGGGCAGGGCCTATGCCTGCGAATTCATGACGCTGCCGATCGCGCCTGATGGCGACGGCGAGGACCGCATCATCGGCACGGTGGTGCCTTGCGAGGACATCGCCGAATGGAATGTCGATGTCGTTTTCGACCGCATCCAGACGCTGCACCGCGCGACCTTCATCGATACCGGCGCCGGCGTTCCGGCAGCGTCGCTCGGGCTCGGGAAGTAGCTACTGCCGCAAATTCTCCCAGCTCGGATAAGGGCCGTCGAAATGCGGCGCGTCGTCGTTGTCCTCCCATGAAGTCTTCGACGCCACATGCTCATGCGCGACGACAGGCGCCGCGACGCTGCCGTCAAGCGCGTTGGCGGCAAGGATGATCGTCTCGTCGGGTTCGACGAGATTGGCGCCGGTCATCGCCGAGCCGCAACGCGAACAGAAGGCGCGCACAAGTTCCGGCGAGCTCTTGTAACTGGTGAGATATTCCTCGCCGGTCCATGCGACCTCGTCGCGCCGCGCGACGAAGAAGGCGCCGGCGGCACCGCCCGCCGCCTTGCGGCACATCGAACAATGACAGACGACAATGCCGCTCATCCCGCCACGGATCGCGAAACGCACCGCGCCGCAGAGACAGCTGCCCTCGATCATGCATCCATCCTCACGGCACCAGCACGCTGGCGCCCGTCGTTTTGCGGCCCTCGAGATCGAGATGGGCGCGGGCCGCTTCGGCCAGCGCATAACGCTGGTTGATTTCGATCTTGACCGCGCCCGAGGCGACCACGGCGAAAAGATCGTCGGCCATCTCCTGGAACGCCGTCGGGGTTTTTGCCATGTAGTGAAACATGGTCGGCCGCGTCACGAAGAGCGAACCCTTCTGCGCCAGGATGCCGAGATCGACGCCGGTCACCGGGCCCGAGGCATTGCCGAAGGAAACGAGCAGGCCCAGAGGCGCCAGGCTGTCGAGCGAGCCCGTGAAGGTCGCCTTGCCGACGCCGTCATAGACGACGGGTACTTTTTTGCCGCCGGTGATTTCTTTCACCCGCGCCGCCACATCTTCCTTCGTGTAGTCGATCACATGATCGCAGCCATGGGCGCGGGCGAGGGCGGCCTTTTCCTCCGAGCTCGTCGTGCCGATGACGGTGGCTCCGAGATGTTTGGCCCATTGGCAGGCGATCAGGCCGACGCCGCCGGCCGCCGCATGCCAGAGGATCGTCTGGCCTTTCTCGACGCGAAAGGTCTGGCGCAGCAGAAATTGCGCGGTCAGGCCTTTCAGCATCATCGCGGCGGCGGCCTCGTCCGAAACCGCGCCGGGGACCTTGACCACCGAACCGGCATTGACGTTGTGCATTTCGGCGTAGGCGCCGATCGGGCCCGATGCGTAGGCGACACGGTCGCCGGCCTTCAGATGCGTCACGCCGTCGCCGACGGCCTCGACAATGCCCGCCGCTTCCATGCCGATGCCCGACGGCAGCGCCACCGGATAGAGGCCCGAGCGATGATAGGTGTCGATGAAGTTGATGCCGATCGCCTTGGCGCGCACCTGCACCTCGCCGGGCTTGGGGTTGCCGAGCTCGACCTCGCGGAGTGCCATCGCTTCCGGCCCGCCGGTCTTTTCGATGCGGATCGCCTTGATCTTCTGCATGTGGATGTGCCTTTGTACTTTCCGGTTTCGAATTATTTGCGCGCCAGCGCCAGACCGATGCCGGCGCCGATCAGCACCGAACCGGTGATGCGGTTGCGGATCGACTGCGCGCGGGCGCCCTTCAGATAGGGTGCCAGCTTGCCGGCGGCGAGGCCGAAGGCGCCGTCTGACATCGTGCCGATCACAATCAAGGTAACCGCCAGCAGCAGAAGCTGCGGGGTCGCCGGCGCGGCCGGTGAAATGAATTGCGGAAAGAATGCCGCATAGAAAGCCAGCGTCTTCGGATTGGTGACCGAGATCAGAAAGCCGCGGCGGTAAAGCATCATCGCGCTGTCGGTCTTTTTCAGTTGCGCCGGCAGGTCGGGGTCTTCATAGGGCGCACGCCAGGCGGCAATGCCGATCCAGACCAGATAGGCGGCGCCGATCAGTTTCAGCGCTTCGCCCCAGGGTCCGAGCGCGGCCAGCAACGGCGCCAGTCCCATCACCGTCAGCGCCATGTGAACGAGCAAGGCCGATGTGGTTCCCGCCAGCCCGATCATCGCCGCGCGCGGGCCCTGGCGGATGCCGCAGGCGACCAGATAAGTCACCACCGGTCCCGGCATCAGGCAGAGGATCAGCGTCGCGGCGATGAAGCCCAGATAAAGTTCAAGCGACATCCTGCGGCCCCCGTCGCGGTTTGCGCGTCAGCCCAGATGCCGGGCGAAGAATTTCAATGTCCGGTCGTTGGCCTCGTCGGCCGTCGCCTTGTCGTAATGCGCGCCGCCGGGCCGGGCGAAGGCATGGTCCATCTGCGGATAGCGATGGATCGTCACATGGCTGTTGTCGCGCAGACCGGCAACGACCGCCTCCTGCGCTTCCGGCGGCACGAATTCGTCCTTGCCGGCGATATGCAGCATCAGTGGCTTCTTGATGCCCGTGGCGTCGTCGAGGCGGTTCTGGATGTTGACGCCGTAATAGCCGACCGAGGCATCGGCACTGGTGTGGCAGGCGGCGAGATAGGCGAGCTGGCCGCCGAGGCAATAGCCGACCGTGCCGACCTTGCCGGATGACAGCGGGCGCAGCGTGCGGATGGTGGCGGCGATGTCCTTGACGCCCATGTCGACATCGAATTTGCCGAAGAGATCGAAGGCCTGTTTCCATTCGGCTTCGCTCTGGTCGGTGATGTCGATGCCGGGCTCGATGCGCCAGAAGAGATCGGGGCAGAGTGCCATATAGCCCTGGCCCGCCAGCCCGTCGCAGAGATCGCGCATCACTTTATTGACGCCGAAAATCTCCTGGATGACGACGATGCCCGGGCCCTTGCCGCCAGCCGGTTTCGACAGATAGCCCGAGAAGTTTCCGTCCGGGGTTTCGATCGCAATCGTCTCGCCGCTCATGGCCGGCCTCCTTGATCGTCAACGGGGGAACGTCAGAGCCGGAACTCTAGAGCATTTTCCGGTCAAGTGGAGGCCGGTTGACCGCAGAAAATGCGACCAAACAAAGGAATCCGGAGCCATTTGCGTTCCCGTGGGAACGCAAATGGCTCGGGCGATCCTCACCCGTCAAATCGAGGGAAAGCGGCAGGTTTTCAGGCGGCTTTCGCGGTTTCGGCACGGGCGCCGAAAAGGAAGAAGCGGCTCAGGCCGCGCGCTTTTGCGGCGGCATCGGCGTGCTTGCCGGCCGTCTGTTCGCTGCGAGCGGACAGCGCCAGGTCGCAGGCGGCGACATAGCTTGTGGCATAGGTGGCAAGGATGTTCATTTTATTCACCATTCGGTCTAGTATCTATGGGTGATATGCGCCTTGGTGTGGCCTTTATCAAACGATCTTTTTGCACCGCAGAAGTTAGAAAAACTAACATATGTCCAGCCGCCGCCTGCCTTCGCTGAAAGCCCTGCGCGCCTTCGAGGCGGCCGCCCGGCATGGCAGTTTTTCGCGCGCCGCCGATGAACTCAGCGTCACCCATGCGGCAGTCAGCCATCAGATCCGGGCCTTGGAAGAAGAACTCGGTGCCGGTCTTTTTCACCGCACTGGCCGGGCGGTCGAGCTGACCGAACGCGGCGCGCGGCTGGCGCCCGTTCTCACCGCCGCTTTCGACCAGCTCGCCGAGGGCTGGGCGCAGGCCGGCGCCCGCGACAGCGCCGCGCTGACGGTCTCGGTCGAACCGTCCTTCGCGGCGCGCTGGTTGGTGCTGCGGCTCGGCAAGTTTCACCGCGCGAACCCTGAGATCGAGCTCAGGCTGATGCCGTCCTCTGAGCTGGTCGATTTCACGCGCGAGGATGTCGATATCGGTATCCGCTACGGGCTCGGCGGCTGGCCCGATGCGATTGCCGAAAAACTTTTCGAGGCGACTGTCTATCCGGTCTGCGCGCCCTCGCTGATCGATCCGAAAAAACCGATCCGCAAACCGGACGACCTCAGGAACTATCCGCTGCTGCATGAGGAAACGATGCAGCACTGGCTTGCCTGGCTCGAAGGAGCGGGCGTCCGGAATCCGCGCTGGGCGGCGAAAGGCCCGCTCTTCATCGAGGCCTCGCTGGCGCTGCAGGCGGCCGCCGGCGGGCAGGGCGTGGCGCTTGCCAATGACACGCTGGCAATGGCCGATCTCGCCGAGGGGCGGTTGATCCGCCTGTTCGAATTCGAAATGCCCGATGAGGAAGCCTATTGGCTGGTCTATCCCGAAGGCAGCGCCGCCAAGCCCAAGGTGCAGGCCTTCCGCAACTGGATCCGCGAAGAGGCCGGATTGCCGGCAACGGCGATCGGCGGCGGTGCGGCGCGCGTGCGGGGACGCGTTCAGCGGTGAGCCGCGCCCCGCGGCACGGGATATAATGGTCGTCGGCAAGGGAGAACCCGATGAGCGCTGCAAAGGAAACGGCCGTCACTTCCATCCGCGCCGCAACGCGCAACGACGCCGCCGCGATCGCCGATATCTATGCGCCCTATGTCCGCGACACCGTGATCTCGTTCGAGGCCGTCGCGCCGGACGCCGTGCAGATGGCGGAGCGGATTGCCAACACGCTGCCCGGTCTCCCCTGGCTCGTCCATGAGGCCGGGGGCCGCGTGACCGGTTATGCCTATGCAAGCCCGCATCGCGCGCGCGCCGCCTATCGCTGGTCGGTCGATGCCGGCATCTATCTCGGCCGCGAGGCGCATCGGCAGGGCATTGGCACGGCGCTCTACGCGGTGCTCTTTGCGGCGCTGCGGGCGCAGGGCTATCACCGCGTCTATGGCGGCATCACGCTGCCCAACGCGGCCAGTGTCGGCCTGCATGAAGCACAGGGCTTCAAGGCGATCGGCATCTATCCGGAAGTCGGTTTCAAGTTCGGCGCCTGGCACGATGTCGGCTGGTGGGGTCTCGACCTGGCGCCGTCGAGCCAGGTGCCGGCCGAGCCGCTGCCGTTCAGCGCCGCCATTCTCGACGGCGCCCGGCGCGTGGCCGCGGGGGCGGAAGCAGGAAGGTGACGGTCGATCAGGCGTCGGCGAGACCCAGCCGGTTTTCAATTCGGCCCATGCGCTCGTCCAGACGGTCGAGGCGATTGGAGACATTGGCGTACTGGCTCACAAGGATGCCGAGACGCGATTTGAC
>JAUXOE010000009.1 GCA_030682415.1 Parvibaculum sp. | reverse complement strand
GCCTCGGCGATGCCGACCCAGGCGCCGGCCGCCCAGATGAAGGCGGCAACCGAAATCAGCGCTGCCACGTCCTGAAGCCAGTCGCCGGCTTCGCTGTCCCTTGTCCGGCTCCACATTCCGCGCATCGCTCGCCCTCCAGATGTGTTCCTGCAATGTTCTCATCCGGAATGTTGCTTGTTTGTTCTCGCGTGTCAAGAGGGTGGACGTGACCTGGCGCAGAGCGCAACTGCCCGACGGCCGGTTTTTCGGTCCATGGATACCGGCTTGAGCCGGTATGAAAATTACGGGGTTTGGCCGCGCATGCGATCCAGAGCCATTTCGCTTTTCCCTGAATTGCGAAATCGCTTCATATCTTCGAATCCGACGCGTCTTCGAACGACGATCACTCCCCTCTGCGTGAAAGGAGCCCCTTCGCCCGGAAATGTTTTAGCGGCGCTGGAGCCTCGGGCTGAAGGCCGTCCGAACCGGGCGGGCCGCTGCAGGGCCCTTCGCCGATCGTCCCGCCGGATGAAGCAGCAGCGCATATGCAAACAGCATCACCGCGACCGCAATCCAGCCCCAGGTTGCCAGACCCGCATCGGCGGATACCAGCGGCGCCACGCGATCAACCAAGGCCGCAAAGGAACCGTGAATGTCGCCGGCGACAAGTTGTTGCGTTTCCCCCCTCAAGGATTCGCCCTCCCTCATTATCTCCCACAGGGCAATGCTAAGCCGATTTCCCGACTCGATGAAAGGGTCTTTCGCTGTTGCGCCGCACCAATCCTGCGCACGCCGAACCGACGGAGGCCGCTACCAGGGGACCGGCGTGCCATGATGGTCGAAAAAGCCGCCGGATTGTTCGGGGCCGAGGGCGCCGATTACGGCCAGAAGACGGGCCGCGGCGTCAGCCGGAGACTGGATGTCGCGCCCGGCGCCGGCGAAGGGTGCCGACAGGCCCGTCGCCACCGTGCCCGGATGGAGAGCGACACAGAGGGCTTGCGGGCGCTTGCGGGCCAGTTCGATGGCGGCGGTACGCACCAGCTGGTTGAGAGCCGCCTTCGAGGCACGGTAGCCGTACCAGCCGCCCAGACGGTTGTCGCCGATGCTGCCGACTCGCGCGGACAGGGTCGCGAAGACCGACCGTCCCTCGCGCGGCAGAAGCGGCAGCAGATGCTTCATCAGCAAGGCCGGGCCGATCGCGTTGACCGCGAAGGCACGGGCCAGCGCCGCCGGATCGAGGTCGCGCCAGCTCTTTTCAGGCTGACAGGTTTCGTCATGGAGGAAGCCGGTCGCGTCGACCACCAGGCGCAACTCGCCGGATGCGGCGATGCCGGCTGCCGCCACCGCGATGCTCGCCTCATCCAGAAGATCGAGCTGTGGCGCCGTGCGGCGGCCGAGCGCGACGACCCGGGCAAAAGTCCCATCCGCATGCAGACGATCGAGCAAGGCGCCGCCAATACCGCCGCCGGCACCGACAACGACCGCCACCGCATGCGACGGCGTGGCGACCGATTGACCGGTCATGCGCGCGCCCGGCCCCAAAGCCGGCCGGCGAGCCATGACAATAGCGGCCGCAACGTAAGGAACAGGCGATAGGCGCCTTCAAGCAGCAACATTCCGCCCGGCAGGCCGGCAAGACGCGCCGCCCAGCGCCAGCGCGGCAAGAGCCGCCAGATGGCAACGAAGGCCGCCGCACCCGACAGAAGCGCGCCATCGGCGCTGCGCACATGAAAACGCGCCATGGCCTGTTCGCGCGTCAGGCCGGGACCCAGCGGGTCCGGCGAATGTGCGACATCGCGAAAGCAGAGCGCCGCCGCGCCATCCTGCGCCGCATAATGCGCAATCTCGGCGCGACAGAGCGGACAGGCGCCATCAAAATAGACCGTCGCCTCGTGACCGCCAGCCCCGCTTCCGACTTCCGTTTCCGTCTGTTCCGACATGTCTGCACCTTCCGCTTCGTTCTCTCTACGGCGGAGGATCGGCAATGGACCAGCGCGTGCGAGGCTTTCAGAGGCTCTGGAAGGTGGCGGCGAGGTCGGCGCCTTCGTGGAGGCGGCCTTCGTGAAGGAGGACGACGCGGTCCATGTGGCTGGCGATATCGAGATTATGGGTGGCGATGAGGGCCGCCACGCCCTGATTGCGGCAGATGTCGAGCAATTCGCCGAAGACCATGCGGGCCGTTTTCGGATCGAGATTGCCGGTCGGTTCGTCGGCCAGCAGGATGCGCGGGCGGTTGGCCAGCGCACGGGCAATGGCAACGCGCTGCTGCTCGCCGCCCGAGAGTTCAGCCGGGCGGTGCGTGGCACGGGATGCAAGGCCCATGCGGGTCAGCAGTTCCAGCGCGAAGGCCTCGGCGCGGCGGCGCGGCACGCCGGCGATCATTTGCGGCAGGACGACGTTTTCCTGCGCCGAAAACTCGGGCAGCAGATTGTGAAACTGGTAGACGAAGCCGATTTCGCTACGGCGGATCGCGGTGCGGCGCGCGTCGGGGAGATGCACCGCCTCGTGACCGGAAATCCAGACCTCGCCCGCGTCCGGCGCTTCGAGAAGACCGGCGATGTGAAGCAGCGAGGATTTGCCGGCGCCGGAGGGCCCGACCAGCGCGACGATTTCGCCAGCGAAGATATCGAGGTCGGCACCGGCGAATATGCGCAGCACTTCCTCGCCCTGTTGGTAGGTGCGTGTGATGTCGCGAAGGCTGAGAACGGCGTCACTCATAGCGCAGCGCCTCCACTGGATCGAGCGAGGCGGCGCGCCAGGCCGGATAGAGCGTCGCGGCAAATGACAGCGCCAGCGCCATCAACACCACCGAGGTCACTTCGCCAACATCGATCTCGGCGGGCATGCGGCTCAGGAAGTAGACCTCGGGCGAAAACAGTTCGGTGCCTGACAGCTTCGACAGCCATTGGCGCAGGGTTTCGATGTTGAGGCAGAAGACGAGGCCCAGCAGAAAGCCGGCCAGAGTTCCCACAACGCCGATCGAAGCGCCCGAGATGAAGAAGACACGCATGACCGTGCCTTTGGTCGCACCCATGGTACGCAGCACCGCGATGTCGCGGCCCTTGTCCTTCACCAGCATGATCAGGCCCGAAACGATGTTGAGCGAGGCGACGATCAGGATCAGCGTCAGGATCAGAAACATCACATTGCGCTCGACCTGCAGCGCACTGAAGAAGCTCTGATTGGTCTGCTGCCATGTCTGCACATCGCAACAGTCGCCGGCCGCAGCGCGGATCGCGGGCGCAACCGCGTTGACGCGATCGGGATTGTCGATGCGAATTTCGAGCGCGCTGACACCCTCGAAGGTGCGGAAATAGTTGCGCGCTTCATCGAGCGGCATGAAAACGAAGCTGGCATCGTATTCCGACATGCCGACTTCGAAGACCGCAACAACCGGATAAGCGCCAACGCGGGGCGCCGTGCCGAAGGGTGTGATGGCGCCACGCGGCGACAACAGCGTGATGCTGTCGCCGACAAGGAGGCCGAGCGACTGTGCCATCCGGGAGCCGATCACGACGCCGCCTTCATCGAATCCGTCCAGCGAGCCGGCCACGATGCTGTCCGAAACAACGTTCAGGTTTTTCAGATCACGCTCACGCATGCCGCGGACGATGGCCCCGCCGGCATTTTGCGGGCTCGAGACCATCACCTGGCCTTCGACCAGCGGCATGACGCTGACAACGCCCGGAATTGCGCCGATGCGGGCGGCCTTCGTGTCGTAGTCCATCACATGCATGCCGATACCGCGCACGAACATGTGACCGTTGAGGCCGAGAATTTTCGAGAGAAGTTCGGTACGAAAACCGTTCATCACCGACATAACGATGATCAGCGTCGCCACACCCAGCATGATGCCGGCAAAGGAGAACCCGGCAATCACAGAGATGAAACCCTCGCGGCGACGGGCGCGCAGATAACGCATCGCCAGCAGCCATTCGAAGGCGCCGAAAGGACGCGCCATGCCCTGGGTCGGGGCCCCTGTGGAATGCGCGATATCGGTCATGCGGCCCTTTCTCGAATCTCAACCTTCCGGCCCTTCGCTTTCGCTTCGGGCGTTCGGAGCTCAAAAAGGTCCCCCGGACCTTTTTGTTCGCTTCGCGAAACACTCCTCACCCAGCGATCCGGGCCAATGCCGCCTCGGGCGACAGCTCGACGCGTTCGCCACTGGCGCGATGTTTCAACTCGACTGTGCCGGATTTAAGGCCGCGCGGGCCGACGACCAGCTGCCAGGGCAGACCGATCAAATCCATGTTCGAGAATTTCGCCCCTGCCCGCTCGTCGGTGTCGTCGTAGAGCGTGTCGATGCCGAGGGCTGCGAGCTTCGCATAGAGGTCCTCGCAGGCCGCATCGGTTTCGGCGTCGCCGCTCTTGAGATTGATCAGGCCGACGCGGAAGGGCGCGACCGCTTCCGGCCAGACGATGCCCGCCTCGTCGTGGCTTGCCTCGATGATGGCGCCGACCAGGCGCGAGACGCCGATGCCGTAGGAGCCCATCTGGGCCGGGACTTCCTTGCCGTCGGATCCGGCAATGACGCAGCCCATGGCCTCGGAATATTTGGTGCCGAAGAAGAAGATGTGGCCGACCTCGATGCCGCGGGCAGAGAGCTGCTTGTCGGCCGGGACTTCGGCGGCGAAGCGGGCAGCATCGTGCTTCTCGTCGGTGGCGGCGTAAAGGGTGGTGCGGGCGTCGATGACCGGCGTCAGGTCGCCCTCGTAGTCGAGGTCGTCGCCGGGGACGGGCATGTCGACCAGATCGCGGTGACAGAAGACGGCGCTCTCGCCGGTTTCGGCCAGGATAATGAATTCATGGCTCATGTCGCCGCCGATGGGGCCGGTGTCGGCGGCCATCGGGATCGCCTTCAGGCCCATGCGTTCGAAGGAGCGCAGATAAGCCACGAACATCTTGCGATAGGCGCGGCGCGCGCCCTCGACATCGATGTCGAAGGAGTAGCCGTCCTTCATCAGGAATTCGCGGCCGCGCATGACGCCGAAGCGGGGGCGGATCTCGTCGCGGAACTTCCACTGGATGTGGAAGAGATTGCGCGGCAGATCGCGATAGGACTTCACGGCACCCTTGAAGATTTCGGTGATCATCTCCTCGTTGGTGGGGCCGAAAAGCATGTCGCGCTCGTGGCGGTCCTTGATGCGCAGCATTTCGGGGCCGTAGGCGTCGTAGCGGCCGGACTGGCGCCAGAGGTCGGCCGATTGCAGCGTCGGCATCAGGAGTTCGATGGCGCCGGCGCGGCGCTGTTCGTCGCGGACAATCGCCTCGATCTTGCGCAGGACGGCCAGCCCCAATGGCAACCAGGCATAGATGCCGGCGGCGGTCTGGCGGACCATGCCGGCACGCAGCATCAGCCGGTGCGAGGGGATCTGCGCCTCGGCCGGGTTTTCCTTCAGGGTGGGCAGAAAATACTTCGAAAGGCGCATGATCACCTGACCGCGGGGGCACAAGCCTTGCGGCGGCCGCCGAGGCTTCGGATTGGGGCTCAAGTTTTAGGGGGTTGCGACCGGATTCGCAATGTCGGGGGCGGCGGCCGACTGACGGCGCACCAGTCCCTCCAGATACGCCCTCACATCGACCTCCGGACCCTCGACGACGCCGCGGCCGGTGCGCGGGCCCCAGGGGCCGCTTTCGAGTTCGTCGATCGAATAGCCCATGTCGACATCGTAGGTGCGGTCGATCTGGTTCCTGAGGTAGCGCTGGGCCTCGTACCAACGGGTCTTTTCGGCGCCGTCGTTGCAGGAGGCGAGTTCATCGCCGGAGGCGCCCCAGCGACGCTCGATGCATTGATAGGGATCGAAGGAGAGATCGTAGAGGCGGTGGACGATGTCATCGATGGTGAGCGTGACGGTGCGGCCGGCGGAACTCCTGTAGTCGATGCGGCAGAGTTCGTTCTGTTCCCTGTAAGCGGTCAGCAGATCGCCGGCGAGATCGTCACCCTCGTAATGGAGGCGCGGGGCGTCGACCATGTCCATCTTGATGAAGTCGACAATGTGATCGTACATCTCCTTGAAGGCGGTCTTCAGGCGGGCGTCGCGCGAGGGTGTCGAGTAGAGCTCCCAAACGCCGTGCGTGCCGTAAATGTTGTTGGGCAGGCGCGCGGGCGGCGCGGTGTTCTGGATGCCGCGACCGATCGAGATTTCGACGGCATGCCTGCGGGCGCGCAGATCGAAGCAGACCGACTGCATCATGCCGCGCAGTTCGGCGACCGGATGATATTCGAGTTCGCCGATCGACATGCGGGCGCGCAGGTAAGTGTAGAAATCCATGCTCTCGCCGTTCCAGACCCATTGCGCCGTGCCCCATGCGTAAGGATTGACGGGCGGGTTGCCGGTGTATTGCTCGAGCGAGAAATCCTCCAGATCGGCATTCATGGTCGGCACGATGCGGCCGCCGACAAGGGCACCGTTGGCGGCGCGGGTTGCGCCGACGACTTCGATGGGGCGGAACTTCTGAAAGATCGAGCCAAGTTGCGGGCCGGTGCGCAGGAATTCGCGGCCGAGAAAGGTGCGGCTCAACGAGTGATCGGGATGGGAGGAAAAGATCAGGATGCGGCCGCCGGATTCGACACGCCAGACCATCGAGGCATGGCCATTGACGTCATAGGCGATGGTGCCGGGGCGGATCGAGGCGCGGTCGAGGCGCGGTGCATAGGTGTCGGTGAACATGACCGGATCGTCGATGGTCGCGTCGCGGCGGAACATCGCGGTCGAGACGAAATTGACGATGTTGTGAAGGATCGGCACGGCGGCGACGCCGCGCGCGGTGCGCGGCACGGAATCGCGGGCGACGATGTCATTGCCTTCCAGCGAATAGCGAATGTCCGCACCCGGACCGTCATGGGCGCGCATCGCCGACTGCCAGGCGAAAGGCAAGCCGTTCTTCCAGGCAAAATAGGCGCGCAGGACATAGGGCATGTCGGCGCAGTCGGCGTAGAAGCGGGTGCGCGGATCGGTGTGGCGATAGGGGTTGGCCGGGCTTTTCAGGCACTCGTCGAGCGTCCAGCAATCGGCGGCGCCGAGGCCGGCGATGAAATCCTCCCAGGC
>JAUXOE010000288.1 GCA_030682415.1 Parvibaculum sp. | reverse complement strand
GAGCGGACCAAACATGCCATCGCGCATAATTTCGGAGAAGCCGATGATCGCGTTCAATGGTGTGCGCAGTTCGTGGCTCATGTTGGCCAAGAACTTTGTCTTTGCGCGGTTGGCGAGCTCAGCGCTCTCCGTCGCCTGTTTGAGGCCCTGTTCGGCGCGCCGGCGTTCGATGGCGATGCCTGCCAGATGCGCGGCCCCGAGCAAATAGGCGTCTTCCCATTGACCTGGCTCGCGCGCATCCGGAAAATACATGGCGAAGGCGCCGGTGACGCGATTGTCGCGTGACATGATGGGCCGGAACCACACGGTATGGATCCCGGCCTTGCGCATATAGAGCGCCACGTCGCCGTGGCGTTCGGCCTGCAGATCTGAGTTGATGATCTTCAGTCCGGCTCGCGCCATGTCGCCAAAGCCGCCCGTCCTCTGTTCCCTCCAGAATCCGGCGACCCACTCGGGAAAGTCGGCCGGGAGATTCGGTGCGGCGCAGGTGATGAGGTTTTCGTCACCGTCGAGCAGGAAGACGGCCGCGCGCGCTCCTGCGTTCGCTTCCTCGGCGCCGAGCGCCAGCAGCGACATGACTTCGTCGAGCGCCAGGCCGGTCGCCAGCGCCTGAAGAACGCGAAACTGACTTCGCTGTTCGGTCTCTGTGCGCTTGCGCTGCGTGATGTCGCGAAGATTGACGACGAAACCGCGAACGTTTTCGTCCTTGAGCAGGTTGGTGATCGTTGCCTCGACCCAGATACTTCTGTTGTTTTCATATCGCGGGATCATGAGTTCATAGGTGCGAGCCGGCGTCGGCGCATCGCCGTCGGCATCGACCGTATCCTGGCGCAGCGTTTCCTGCTGTTCGGGCGACAGGAGATCGATGCCGTTGAGACCGACCAGCGCCTCCGGTGGCAAGCCGATTTTTCCGGCGGCGGGCGACGCATACTGGATAATCCCCTGATCATCGGTGACCAGCACCACGTCGAATGCGTTCTCGACCAGTGCGCGAAAATGATGCTCGCGGCGCAGCAATTGCGCGTTTGCTTCTTCCGCATGATGTCGCGCGTGTTCCGACATGTCGTGCGCGCGCTCAAGATCGCGGATCAGGCTGGCGTTGCGGAAGCGCAGTTCGAGCGTCTCGGTCGCACCGCGCCGCTGTTGCTGAGCGATGCGCGCCAGATAGAGATAGGTCGGTATGCAGGCGAGGCCGATGGCCATGAATACAGGCTCGAAGGTCGAGAGGCTGACCGCGACGACAGCAGTCATGATGGGCAATGTGGACGCGACAAACAATGCCGTTACGGAGAACGCCGTCTGCGTCGACAGGATGACGTGCAGAACGAAGATCATCAGGATGGCAAGGTTCTGGATATTGTTGTCCGCTTGCCAGAAAAGCGGAATGAGCGCGGACCAGAAAATGTTTATGATCCAGTAGCGGACGGCTGTTGCCCTGACCCACGGTTCGGGGTCGGCCCCGTTATCATCGGCCGCAAAGAAACGCCTCTGGAACACCGCATATTCGGCGTGGAGCGCTGCGATGACGAGCCACCATGCAACGATGACGGCGATCGAGGCGGCCGGGTCGAAAGCAACGGCGACCGCGCCGACAATGGCAGGGAAATAGATCGGCAGCGTACGGAAGGTCAGCATCACCGAGCGATAGAGCTCAAGGCGTATGGCGCGCATATGGTTGTTCACGTCCGGTCCGGCATCATTTCCGGATGTGTTGTCGAACGCTGACTGCTCGAGGCGTGTCCCGAGCCCTGCGGATGGCTTTGTGTCCATTGGCGTGCCGGGCATCCGAGCGGGGCTCCTCCCCCAAGTTAGAACCCCACGTGCTATGAGGTTTAGGGGAGGGAGGTAAAGTTTCCCTGAATGCAAGATTTTGGCCCGAAATGAGCCAATCTTCATGCAGGGTCGTCACCGTAGCCGTGCAGCCCGGTGGCAATGTCGCCATCCGCGACGGGTCGCCGATGAACGGCGCTAGTAGATGTCGGGCACCGTTATGAGCGGCGGGTCCTGGCGCGTGCGCGGGGGACGACGACCCTCAACTTCGCAACTTCTTTGTACGTTCTGGTCAACCTGGGAGGTCGGGGTCCAGTAACGCGGTACCCAAGCGGCAACACGTTGGTCGGCCTCGGCGTTTTGTTCCGCCGTAATCTCACCCTGAAAAGCGAGAGCGAGGTTCCGGTCAGGCTGTACGCCGAGCGAGAGAAGAGATGGATTGCGGCTGTAGAGCTTGGCCCATTTGGCCGCTTCGACGCTGTCGCGCGTCGTTACATTTCCGGCGAGATAAATCTGAGCGAGGAGTTTTTGAGCGTCGGGCCAACCGGCATCCGCGGCGCGATGCACCCAGTCAATCCCTTCGGTGCTGTCGCCGCCGGTAATCAGGCACTGGCCCAGGGCAGTTTGTGCGCCTTCATACCCATGTCCGCGATAGGAGAAGCAGGTCAGAACATCGAGAGTTCGTTCGTCGCATTCGCCGCGTCCGGCATCACTGATCGACTTTGCATAAAGCGTTCCGGAAGGATCCTGCTCTGCCAGCGTTGGCAGTACACGCCCCTCGGCATCGCGTTTTCGGGCCGCGCCTCCTCCGGTGCAGGCAGTAATCGCAAAGGCGATCAGGCATAGTGCGACGACGGTCATCGCGGGTGCGCTCAGACGAACTCGGCTCACAGACATATTCCCCCTCAATTTTCTCTTCCGCTGCGCTGAAGCGGCGGCACAGCGTATCCGGCACGCCACAGCGTAAGGCATGTATCTGACGGCGGCCAGAGCGAGGGTGCAATTTCGCGGCCGATCTGACGCAACGGAATTGTGGCCCGGTCTCCGCATTTCCGGGCGGTTTGACCCTGCTCGGCGGTTCCTCGATACTCCAGCCGCATTTTGGGACCGGCAGCGCTATGTTACAGTGGCGACTGGGGAATTTCCGGAGAATTTCGAGCGAGTAGAGACGAGATGGCCGACAGGAAGACGCTTCAGGACTGGGAAGTTTCAGTCAGCAAACAAACCAAGGGTGCCGGTTCGGCGCCGCTCGTCTGGAAGACCCCGGAGGGCATCGACGTCAAGCCGCTTTATACGGCTGAGGATCTGGAACGGCTGGCTGCTGAAGGCTATGACGCCAATACGCTACCCGGCTTTGCCCCCTATACGCGGGGCCCTCAGGCAACGATGTATGTCGGCCGCCCGTGGACCATCCGGCAATATGCCGGCTTTTCGACCGCCGAAGAGTCGAATGCTTTCTACCGGCGCAATCTTGCCGGCGGCCAGAAGGGACTTTCGGTCGCCTTCGATCTTGCCACGCACCGTGGCTATGACAGCGACCATCCGCGCGTCGTTGGCGATGTCGGCAAGGCGGGCGTCGCGATCGACTCGGTCGAGGATATGAAAATTCTTTTCGACCGGATTCCGCTCGAAGAGATGTCGGTGTCAATGACGATGAACGGCGCCGTTATCCCCATTCTCGCCAACTACATTGTGGCGGCCGAAGAGCAGGGTGTGAAGCCGGAACAGCTCTCGGGCACGATTCAGAACGATATTCTGAAAGAATTCATGGTCCGCAATACCTATATCTATCCGCCCGAGCCGTCGATGCGGATCGTCGCTGACATTATTGGCTATTGCTCCCGGCACATGCCGAAGTTCAACACGATCTCGATTTCCGGCTACCATATGCAGGAAGCGGGTGCGACGCAGGTTCAGGAACTTGCCTTCACGCTTGCCGATGGACGCGAATATGTGCGTGCGGCACTGGCCGCCGGGCTCGATGTCGATGAGTTCGCGCCCCGGCTCTCATTCTTCTTTGCCATCGGTATGAATTTCTTCATGGAGATCGCCAAGCTTCGCGCGGCACGACTTCTCTGGTCGAAAATCATGGCCGAGTTCAAACCGAAAGACGTCAAGTCGTCGATGCTGCGGACGCATTGCCAGACTTCGGGTGTCTCGCTTACTGAGCAAGATCCCTACAACAACGTCATTCGTACCACGATTGAGGCGATGGCGGCAGTGCTGGGCGGCACGCAGTCGCTGCACACAAACGCACTTGATGAGGCGATTGCCTTGCCGACTGATTTTTCGGCGCGTATCGCGCGCAACACGCAGCTCGTCATTCAGCACGAGACTGGCATCACCAATGTCATCGATCCGATGGGCGGCTCCTATTACATGGAGAGTCTTACGCATTCTCTTGTCAGCGAAGCGTGGAAGCTGATCGAGGAGGTCGAAGAGCTTGGTGGCATGACCAAGGCTGTCGCCACCGGTATGCCGAAGCTGCGGATCGAGGAAGCGGCGGCGCGCAAGCAAGCGCGCATTGATCGTGGCCAGGAAGTCATCGTTGGCGTCAACAAGTATCGCTTGTCGAAAGAGGATGCGCTCGAGATTCTCGATATCGACAACGCCAAGGTGCGCGAGGCGCAAGTCGCGCGTTTGAAGAGAGTGCGTGCGGAGCGCGACGAGGCGAAGTGCGGCGCGGCACTCACGGCGCTCACAGAAGGTGCGCGGGCCAGTGGGAATCTGCTCGCGCT
Source organism: Parvibaculum sp. (assembly GCA_030682415.1). Lineage (GTDB taxonomy): Bacteria > Pseudomonadota > Alphaproteobacteria > Parvibaculales > Parvibaculaceae > Parvibaculum. The sequence goes on along the minus strand of JAUXOE010000288.1, from coordinate 161 downwards.
TGCTGTCGATGCGGCGCGTGCGCGCGCGACCGTCGGCGAGATATCGGACGCGATGGAAGAGGTGTTTGGCCGTCACCGTGCCGAGATCAAGTCGATATCGGGCGTCTATGCGCAGGCTTACGAAGGGGATGAGGGCTTCATGAAGATTTCAAAGGAAATCG